>JAYNQN010000001.1:0-15654 GCA_038114285.1 Gammaproteobacteria bacterium
GGTAAATGGATGAAGTACATTAATTATTTTATTGGAATACTTTTACTTTTTGTAGCTTTAACTTTTATTGATAGGATAACTCCAATTTTTCAATTGAATTATCAAGAATCTAATTTAACTTTTAAAAAAGTTGAAAATGTAAGTGAACTTAAGAGGCTTTTAATTAATAAAAGTGGTAAGATAACTCTCGTTGACGTTTATGCAGATTGGTGTGTTGAGTGTAAACTCATGGAGCAGAAAACATTTCAAGATAGCAAAGTAGAGGTGATACTAAAAAACTTGAGGTTAATAAAAATTGACGTCACAAAAAATAATAAAAAAGATATAGGCTTGCTAAAATATCTAAACGTTATGGGTCCACCAGCATATATATTCTTTGATGGTGAAGGAAATGAGATTACAGGATATAGAATACAAGGATATATGGGACCTGAAGAATTTCACAAGCATTTAGAAGAGCTAGATATATATTGATAAAATTATATTTTCGTGGTATTTTAATGAAAATAGAAGAAATTTAAAGAATTTAAGCGAAATTATGTGTAGAATCCTTGTATTAAATGGACCAAATCTTAATCTTTTGGGTGAGAGAGAGCCTGAGATTTATGGGTATGAATCTTTAGAAGATATATCAGCTAGTTTAGATGAGATAGCAAAAGAGATTAAAGTTAATCTTAGCCATCACCAATTTAATTCAGAAGCAGAGTTAATTGATGAGATACACGCAGCAAAGAAGTCTGAAATTGACTTCATAATTTTTAATCCAGGCGCATTTACACATACGAGCATAGCTTTGAGAGATGCTCTTTTAGGAGTTTCAATTCCTTTTATAGAAATTCATATATCGAATGTTTTCGCTCGTGAAGATTTTAGAAAAAAATCATATTTATCAGATATTGCGGTCGGAGTTATTTCTGGGCATGGGATATTCGGTTACGAATTAGCTTTAATGTCAGCAAATAATATATTAAAAACAAGGTAAAAAACATGGACATAAGAAAAGTAAAAAAATTGATGGAAATGCTCGAGGATTCATCATTAGCCGAAATGGAGATTATTGAGGGAGAAGAATCTATAAGGCTAAGCAAGTCATCTAATGTTGAGAATTTTAATGCTTCAAATCAAATACCTCAAAATGTGATTAATCAGAGTCCAAACAATTTTAGTAATTATCAAGAAACTAAAGTAGAAAGCTCGGCAACACAAAGTAGTAGTGAAATTGAGAACATATCTGGGCATGAAATAAAATCTCCAATGGTTGGAACTTTTTATGAAGCGCCTTCGCCTGGATCTAAACCATTTGTAAATGTCGGTGATTCTGTAAAAGCTGGAGATACTTTGTGCATTATTGAGGCAATGAAAATGCTCAATCAAATTGAATCGGACAAATCAGGTGTCATAAAAGCTATCCTTGTTGAAAATGCGCAACCTGTAGAATTTAATCAAGTCATATTCGTAATAGAGTAGTAGATAATGATTAAAAAGTTACTGATAGCAAATAGAGGTGAAATTGCATTACGCATACTTAGAGCATGTAAGGATTTAGGTATAAAAACAGTCGCAGTTCATTCAGTTGTAGATAGAGATTTAATGCACGTTAGGCTCGCAGATGAGTCAGTTTGCATTGGACCAGCGGATTCTAGAGAAAGTTATTTATTACCTTCTTCAATTATTAGTGCCGCAGAAATTACGAATGCTGACGCAATTCATCCTGGATTTGGTTTCTTATCAGAAAACGCAGATTTTGCAGAGCAAGTTACACAATCAGATTTTATTTTTGTCGGTCCTAAGTCTGAAACAATTAAATTGATGGGCGATAAAATCTTAGCTAAAAAAGCAATGAATGAGGTTGGAATTACAGGCATACCTGGTTCAAAAGGAGAAGTTTCAAAAAATATTTCAGAGAATAAAAAAATAGCAAAAGAAATCGGATACCCTGTTTTGATAAAAGCTGCCCATGGAGGCGGTGGCAGAGGTATGAGAACGGTTGATAATGAAAGTGAATTAGAAGAAGCAATTAAATTAACTAAAAACGAAGCAAAACTCGCTTTTGGGAACGATACTGTTTTTATAGAAAAATTTTTACAAAATCCTAGGCATATTGAGTTTCAAGTGCTATGTGACAATTTTGGTAATGCTATTTGTTTGGGTGAGAGAGATTGCTCAATGCAAAGAAAACATCAAAAAGTTATTGAAGAAGCACCTGCTCCAGATATTACCCCTCAAGTAAGACAGAAAATGATTAAATTAGTAACCGATGCATGTAAAAAAATAAATTATATAGGCGCTGGAACTTTCGAGTTTTTATATGAGGATGGAGAATTCTATTTTATAGAAATGAATACAAGAATTCAGGTTGAGCATCCAGTTACAGAGATGATTACTGGGATAGATATAGTTAGACAACAACTTTTGATAGCTTCTGGGGAAAAAGTCGGGTATAAGCAAGATCAGGTAGAGATTAGAGGACATGCAATAGAATGTAGGATAAACGCAGAAAATTCTGAGACCTTTATACCTTGTCCAGGAACTATTGATCAATTCCATGCTCCTGGTGGACCAGGAGTAAGAATGGATACACATATTTATAATGGTTATAAAGTACCGCCAAATTACGATTCTATGATAGGTAAGCTAATATCTTATGGAAATAACAGAGATGCTGCAATAAGAAGAATGAGCAATGCATTAAATGAAATTGTTATAGATGGTATTGAAACAAATATAGAACTTCAAAAAAAATTAATTCTAGATGCTACATTTCAAGAAGGAGGATTTAGTATAAATTACCTAGAAAATAAGTTTAAAGAAGAAAATGGATAATAATAAGACATCAATTTTATTTAAAGAATTTGTAAGAAATGCAATGGTAGAATATTTTAATAAAATTGATGGATATCCAATAGATAATGTTTACAATTTAGTTATTGGTGAGGTTGAAAAACCTCTAATAGAGGAAACAATAAAATATTGTAAAGGAAACCAAACAAAAGCATCTCAATTATTAGGATTAAGTAGAGGCACATTAAGAAAAAAAATGAAACAATATAATATTTTATAAAATAAATAAGGATTTTATTTTGAGTAAAAATAAAAAATTTGCATTAATAAGTGTTTCTGATAAAACTAATATTGAAACCGTATCACATTTCTTGATAAAAAATAATTTTAGTATTATATCTACAGGTGGTACATACAAAAAGCTAAAAGATTTAGGTATAGATGTGATTTCTATATCTGAAATTACAAATTTTCCAGAAATTATGGATGGGAGAGTTAAAACTTTACATCCTAATATTCATGCAGGTTTATTAGCAAGAAAATCAGATGACATAATTTTAGATGAATTAAATATAGATAGAATAAGTGTACTTATTGTTAATTTTTATCCATTTGAAAAAGTAACAAGTTATATTAATGTTAAATTTGAAGAGGTAATAGAAAATATTGATATCGGCGGTCCAGCAATGGTAAGAGCAGCTGCAAAAAATTTTGAAAGTTGTAGTGTATTAACAAAAGTAGAATCTTATAATGAATTTATAGAAAAGTTTGACCCTGATTTGAAAAATAATGAAGAATTTAACAAAAGAATGGCATTAATAGCGTTTGAACATGTAGCACACTACGATATATGTATAGCTAATTATCTTGCTAAAAAAATAAAAGGAGAAGAGTTTGAAAAGTTTTATTCGCTTAAAAAAATTAGCGATCTTAGATATGGAGAAAATCCACATCAAAAAGCATCTATATATCAAGATACAAAAAGAAAAAGTGTTATAAGTATAATTAATTCGAAACAGCATCAAGGAAAAGAAATATCTTACAATAATATTGTAGATGGCGACGCGGCATTGTCATGCGTAATAAATTTTAGCAAACCGTCATGTGTAATTGTAAAACATGCTAATCCTTGTGGTGTAGCAAGTAGCGATATAAATCTAGAAACAGCATATTTAAGTGCGTACAGTACCGATCCAGTATCAGCATTTGGTGGGGTAATAGCTTTTAATAAAGAAGTAAAATATGATCTTATAAAGCAAATTTTAGACAAACAATTTGTAGAAATTATCATTGCACCGAAATTTTCAGAAGAAGCTATTGTCCACTCAAAAACAAAGAAAAATATTCGTATTATTGAGTACCAAGAATTTTTTAATGAAATTAGTGAAAATTTAAATCAAATTAAAACGATAAGTGATGGAATTCTTATTCAGCAACAGGATTTTGCGAAAGAAGATATTTTAACAAATTATAAAATTGTTTCAGATAAGATACCAACTGATAAAGAGCTTAACGATTTAAACTTTGCATGGCAAGTTGCTAAATATGTAAAATCAAATGCAATTGTTTTTTGTAAAGACGAAAAAACCTTGGGTATAGGTGCTGGGCAAATGAGTAGAATAGATTCAACTAGCATTGCTTCTCAAAAAGCAAAGCAACAAAATTTAAATTTAAATAATGCAGTAATGGCATCTGATGCTTTTTTCCCATTTTCAGATAATGTAGAAAAAGCTTCTGAATTAGGAATATCTTCAATTATTCAACCCGGTGGCTCTCAAAATGACAATGAAGTTATTAAAAAAGCAAATGAATTAAATATTAGTCTAGTTTTTACTGGATTTAGACACTTTAGGCACTAATAAATGAAATTACTTGTTATTGGTAGTGGTGGTAGAGAACACGCAATAGTATGGAAAGCTTCTCAATCAGAAAAAGTAAAAAATATTTTTGTAATTCCAGGTAATCCAGGAATTGCGCAGGAGAATAAAGTAATATTATCTGATATTAAAAATCCTAGTATTTCCAAATATGTTCAGTTTGCTAAAGATAATGAAATAGATTTAACAATTGTTGGTCCAGAAGCTCCTCTAGTTGATGGGATAGTTGATGAATTTGAAAAAAATAATTTAGTAATATTTGGGCCAAATAAATTAGCATCTCAACTTGAGGGCTCAAAAGATTTTTGTAAAAATATATTAAACTCTGGCAACATACTTACAGCAAAACATCAGACATTCACTGATTCAATATCTGCGATAAATTACATTAATCAGCAAACTATGCCAATTGTTATTAAAGCTGATGGGTTAGCAGCTGGTAAGGGAGTATTTATATTGAGTAGTAAAGAAGAATGTTACAAATTGATAAATGATTTATTTACAGGAAAGATTGATGGAATAAAAACTTCAAAGATAATTATTGAAGAATTTTTAAAAGGAGAAGAAGCTAGTTTCATTTGCCTAGTTTCAGGCAAACACGTAATACCATTAGCATCATCAAAAGATCATAAAAAATTAAATGATGGTGATCATGGTCCAAATACTGGTGGTATGGGTGCATATTCACCAACAAAATTAATAGATGATGACCTTTCAAATACAGTAATTAATAAAATTATTGTTCCTACGATTAACGAATTAAAAAATAAAGGCATCGAGTATCAAGGATTTTTATATGCTGGTCTAATGATAGATAAAAACAAAAAACCATATGTTTTGGAGTATAACTGTAGATTAGGAGATCCTGAAGCCCAAGCAATATTAATGAGACTAGAAAGTGATATCGTAGATATTTTTTTAGGCGCTATAAATAAGAATTTAGAGGATTTAAACAACATAAGATGGAAAAGAGAAAGTGCATGCACAATAGTTTTAGCTTCTAGTGGATATCCTGGAAATTATGAAAAAAATAAGAAAATAGAAGGTCTGAGTGATGAGATTGATGGAATAAAAATTTTTCATTCAGGAACAAAATTAGAAGGTGGTAATTTAGTTACAAATGGCGGAAGAGTTTTAGCTGTAACTGCATTAGGTATAAATTTACAGGTTGCTCAAGCAAAAGCTTATGATAGATGTAATAACATTTTTTGGGGTGGAAAGATTAAAAGAAACGATATTGCTGAAAAAGAAATAAGGAATAAATTTATCTTTTCATAGATTCAAAAAACTCATTATTTGTTTTAGTTGTTTTTAGTTTATCGAGCAAAAACTCTACAGCCTCTATTTCATCCATTGAATGCATAAACTTTCTAAGAATCCACATTCTTTGAAGTTCTTCTGGAGTTGTAAGTAATTCTTCTCTTCTTGTGCCTGATTTATTAATGCCAATTGCTGGATATACTCTTTTTTCTGCAATTCTTCTATCTAGGTGTATTTCACTGTTTCCTGTACCCTTAAATTCTTCAAAAATTACCTCGTCCATCTTTGAGCCAGTATCTACTAAAGCGGTTGCTAGTATTGTTAGAGAACCACCTTCTTCAATGTTTCTAGCTGCACCAAAAAATCGTTTTGGTCTGTGAAGTGCATTAGCGTCAACACCACCAGTTAACACTTTTCCTGATGAAGGTGAGACAGTATTATATGCTCTAGCTAGTCTAGTTATAGAATCTAATAAAATTACTACATCTTTTTTATGCTCAACTAATCTTTTTGCTTTTTCAATTACCATTTCTGCAACTTGAACGTGTCTAGTAGCTGGTTCATCAAATGTGCTAGAAACAACTTCTCCATCTACCATTCTCGCCATTTCAGTCACTTCTTCTGGCCTTTCGTCAATTAATAATACAATTAGGTGGCATTCAGGATTATTTGTTGTGATACTTTGCGCAATATTCTGCAGCATTATTGTTTTTCCTGCTTTTGGTGGTGAGACAACTAAGCCTCTTTGACCTTTACCAATTGGAGAGCATATATCTATTATTCTTGCAGTTATATCCTCACTACTTCCATTTCCTCTTTCTAATTTAATTCTTTTTTCAGCATGTAAGGGAGTTAAATTTTCAAATAGAATTTTTCTTTTTGCATTTTCTGGGGATTCATAATTAATTTGATCGACTTTTAGCATTGCAAAATATCTTTCTGTATCTTTAGGAGGTCTTATTTTTCCAGATACAGTATCACCAGTTCGTAAGCCAAATTTTCTGATTTGACTTGGTGAGACATAGATATCATCTGGGCCTGCTAGATAAGAGCTATTAGAGGATCTAAGGAATCCAAAGCCATCTTGTAGAATTTCAAGAACACCATCACCAAATATATCTTCACCATTTTTTGCATGTGATTTTAATATAGAAAAAATAACTTCTTGTTTTCTAGCACGAGCAATATTTTCAATTCCCATATCTGCAGCCATGGTCATTAAGTCTGATGGGCTTTTCTTTTTTAACTCTGTTAAGTTCATATTTTTATTTTACCTATGGAATATTTTTTAGTGATTTTGTTATATTTTTTCAGATTGTATAAATGCTAGTACTTTATCTATACTTAAATTACGCGTGAATAAATTTCTTTGATATGCTAAATCTGCAACTGAGATAAAAATTTAGCATTAATTTTTACTTTCGTCTAGTATTTTATTATATATTGTCTTCAATAAACTTAATTAAATCATTTTTACTTAAAGCACCTACTTGAGTGCCAACTACTTCTCCATTAACAAATAACATTAAGGTAGGAATACCTCTAATACCATATTTTGGTGGTGTTTCTGAATTTTCGTCTACATTTAGCTTTCCAATTAAAACTTTATCACCTATTTCTGATGCAACCTCTTCTAATATAGGGGCTATCATTTTACATGGTCCACACCATTCTGCCCAATAATCTACCAAGATTGGCTTTTCAGATTTGATAACTTGATTTTCAAATTCTGAATCTGTAAGTTTTAATATAGAGTTTGACATAAATATTCCTTAAAATTTATAATTCTTAATTATACATATTCTAAAACTAAAATTAAGTAATTTTTAATAATATTATTAGGTATCCTCAAGTATGATTCGCCATTTTCCATCACTTTCTTTCTTCCAGAAAAGTTGTTTATTTGATGAAGTTTTAAAATTATTACTTTCGTAGTGTTGTCTGAAATATGAAAAAATAACATTTTTATTTTGTGGATAATAAAATAAGTTTAAATCTTCTATTTTCACATTAATATACTTTTTTTTCTTTATTATTCGAAGAATATGAGCAACTCTTTCTTCAAAATCATGTTTATCACTTTTAAAATTTATTGAATGTAGAGAAATGAAATTATGAGGGTCTAGGCTTTCCCAAGTTTTTTCCCAAAATTCTATAACATTTTTTGCATTTTTATTGTTTTCATGCCAAATATTTCTTTTTATCCATTTAACATTTTCTACTAAAATTACGGGAGTATTTCTTATAGATATATATTTGGAAAGTTTCTTTAACGTATGGTTGCTAGTTACAACACAACCTTCGCTAGTTAAAGGAGGTCTACTATATACATCTCTTGGTACACCATGTATCCAAATACCATAACCAGTTTTATTGTTTTTCTTATCCCATACATTTGGATAATTAATAGGGTATGCTCCATTGCCATACAATTCGGGAAGGTCTTCATCTATTAAATGGGATGTAATTTTATATATACCAACAGGAGTTTTATTATCTCCAGAAATCACTTTATTAAATCCACCTTTACCAATTGAAACATAAAAATCAGCTATAACTTCAGGTACACCATTATTATTTTTAACTACATATAATCTAGATTTTGTTAATTCAATTAAAAACGCAAAATTAACGTTTTTAGAAAGTTGAATTATAGAATAAGGTAATAGATCATTTTTTTTATAAACGGAATCAAAATTAATTCTAGCTTTTGCTTCGCTTTTTAAATCGTTTAATTCTTTGTCTTTTGAGTTACTTCCTAAGAGCGGTTTCTTTTGTAAATAAGAAGATAAGAGATCTGCATAGATAATTTTCCCAAGTTTAAAATTTGGGTAATTTTTACTTAGTAATTCAGCAACCATAAGAGCATCTTCATTCTTTCCATTTCTCATATGATCTAAGATTTTTAATAATTCTATCTCTGCTTTCTCATTTGTTGAGATGATTTCTTCTGAGTAAGCAATATTACCAAAAACTAGTAAAGTAATAAGGATTATAAAAATGTGCATTATTTTAAAATAAATTCTCCAGTAATTTTATAATTTCTACTTATAATAGAAACTATAATATGTTTTTTTACAACATCAGAGAATGAGTCAGAATTATAAGACTGAGTGAATTGAACTAAGGCATTTTTATTATCAAAACTGATAACTTTAATATCAGATATTTTGATTTCAATATTTTTTTTATTTTCAATTTTACTTTTCCTATCTTTTTTCCAGGCTTCATTAGATTTGAATTTTTTTGAGAAATAGTTTTGTGAATACGAATTGAAATATTCTTGATAATTTTTATTCTGCCAATATTTAGACCAGTCCTTTATAAAATTTTTAATATCATCTTGCATTACATTATCATTAATTTGTTGTGAATCTGTGACTTTAACTACTTTGATATTTTCTTCATTATTTAAATTAATATCTTTTATTAAAAATAAATTGATTTCTTTCTTAGCGGAATCTTTAATTGATAACGCCTCCTCGTATAATATGTTCGCTTGGTACGCATATAAATTTGTTAGATTTCTGTAAACAATATCAATATTCTTATCTTTACTTAAAGATTTCCTTAGAATACTAATTGCGTTATCAATATTTCCAGTTCTTGCCTCTATATATGCAAGATTATTAATTATTTGTAAATTATTTGGTTTTTCTTTTTGAATTTCTTTTAGGATTATTTTTGCTTTTTTGAAATTATTGGTTTCTATTAAATTATTAGATTCAGAAAATTTCTCAATTATATTTACCGAATATACCGGGCAAATATAAAGGTATAATATTAGAAATAAGCTAAGTTTTTTTCTATACATATAATATCAATTTAGTTGCTGTTTTATTATAATTATATAACATTACATTATAAGTTAATAAGTCGATATTTCAATAAATCAGAAAAATGAGCAGAATATGAATATTACTATATTAGGTGGAACAGGGTTTCTAGGATCAAGCTTAATTAATTGTTTAGCAAAAACTAGTTATAATATTACCGTTGTTACTAGAGATAGAGAAAAAAATAAAAAATTACTTGTTTATCCTAAATTAAAATTGATACAAGCAAGTGTTCATAATAAAGAAGAATTAGCAAATGTAACAAAAAATACAGATGTATTAATTAATCTTATAGGAATTTTGAATGAAAAAGGTCATAGTGGAAGTGGTTTTCGAAAAGCTCATAGTGATTTATCTAAAATTATTTTAAGTGTGTGCAAAGACAATAATATAAGAAGAATTTTACATGTTGGGGCCTTGCATGCAGATCCAAAAGGGCCAAGCCATTATTTAAGGACTAAAGGAGAAGCAGAAAGCTATTTAATGACTTATGGAAAAAGATTCGCGAATATAACCATATTTCGACCGTCAGTAATTTTCGGAAAAAATGATAATTTTATTTTGAGGTTTAGCAATTTATTAGATTTTATTCCTCTTGTATTTCCTTTGGCTTGCCATGATTCTAAGTTTGCACCAGTATTTGTAGATGAATTATCAAATTTTATAATAAATACTATCACTGATACAAAAAGTTTTAATAAGAAGTATGATTTGTGCGGGCCCAAAATATACACTTTAAAAGAAATTTTAGAACTTATTATTAAAGTCAAAAAGAGGAACATTAACGTGGTTCCTTTGCCAAGAACACTTTCTAAAATACAAGCCTCGATTATGGAGTTTGTCCCTGGAAAGCCATTTTCTTTAGATAATTTTAATTCATGTAAAATAGATAGTATTTGTAATTCAGATTTCAAGTTTTATTCTGATTTAGAAACAATTATTCCTACATATATAAAACCGAGCTAATAAATATGAAAATTTATCTTGTTGGAGGTGCTATAAGAGATCAGTTATTAGGACTTGAGCCTACAGAAAAAGATTGGGTTGTTGTAGATAGTGATCAAAAAGAACTTTTAAGTCTAGGATATAAACAAGTGGGAAAACAATTTCCTGTCTTTCTTCATCCTGATACTTCTGAAGAATATGCATTAGCTCGTGTTGAAAAAAAAACTACAAAAGGTCATAAAGGTTTTGAATTTGTAACAAGTAAAGATGTTACTTTGAAGCAAGATTTACTAAGACGAGATTTAACTATAAATGCAATAGCTCAAGATAAAAATGGAAAGTTTATTGATCCATATAATGGTTTGATTGATCTTGAGAATAGAGTTATGAGGCATGTATCAGATGCATTTGTAGAAGATCCATTAAGAGTTTTTAGAGTAGCTAGATTTTATGCAAAATACAGACAATATGGTTTTACAATTCATGAATCAACTTATAAAATAATGCAAAAAATTTCAAACTCTAACGAAATAGAAACCTTGTCAAAAGAAAGACTCTGGGGAGAGATTTCTAAAGCTTTCAATACAGAGAACCCATGGATGTTTTTTGAAGTGTTAATAAATTCTAATGTAGCAAAAAAATATTTTCCTGAACTAATACAAAATGATTATATAAAGAATAAGATCATATACTTTTCTAATAAAGAAATTGATAAAAATATTTTTTTATCAATATTAGGTTTTTCAATTGATTTTATAGAATCTTTTGGTTTTCCTAAAAAGATTTTAGACTTGTATTTTATGTTTAATGAATTTAGTACAAAATTTATAACATTAAATATAGATAAAAAAAGTATATTAGATTTTTTAAATTCTCTTGACGCATTTAGAAGGCCAGAAAGATTGAGAATATTTTTAATTCAGATACAGTATTTCTTAAATTTTCATAATATGGAAAAAGAACGAGAGAAAGTTAAAATTTTTTCAGATATTAATACAATTATTGATTCAAAAATTGAATATGGGGATTTAAAAAATTTAAATGTGAATCAAATTAGAGAAAGAGTAGAACATATTAATCTTAATATTATTAATTTAGTTTTAAGTAAAAAAGATAATCAAAGCTAAACCAAAAATTATTCGGTATATCATAAAAGGGTATAACCCTATTCTATTGATATAAGATAAAAAATACTTAATAACAAAATATGAAATTATGAAAGATGTGAAAACGGATAAAATTATTTTTGAGACTTGATATAAATCTAAAATACTACTATCAAGAGAATATAATTTGTATAACATTGCTAGAAATATCACTGGAAATGAAAGAACCAGAGCTATAACTATAGAACTTTTTTTGTTATAGCCAAGCAGTAATGCCGCAAAAATTATTATTCCAGATCTAGAAGTTCCTGGTATAAGAGCAATTGCTTGCATAAAGCCAATAACAAGCATGTCAAAATTATTTATTTCAGATATTTTTTTTGTATTTTCTTTAAAAAATTCTGCAAATATAATTAAAATCGCAACGAGTATTGTTAATATAGATATGATATCTATTGTTCTTAAATTTGCTTCAATGAAGTCGTGAAATATATAGCCAAAAAATAAAACTGGAGTAGAGCCAATTAGAATTTTATTAAAACTAATATAATTTTTTGTACTGTTCAAATTTTTGAATTCATTTAAATTTTTTATGTAAAACATACTTAGTGCTATTAGGGATCCAAAATGCATAGAAACATCAATTAGCAAACCTTGTTCTTCCCAATTAAATAGTTTTGGAAGAACTATTAAGTGTGCAGAGCTAGATATTGGTAAAAATTCTGTAATACCCTGAACTACTGATAATAAAATTAGCTGAAATAAATCATTCATAATTTATGCCTATAATCTTTAAAAGGAAAATTAAAATTTTTATTAATATCATCACACAATAACATTATTTTAAAATTTTCTCCCATATCAGAAGGAAATAATAACGTTTTAAGAATATTACTTTTATTATAAGAATCTAATATTTTTTTTGAATTTTCTAAAATATTTGTATTTAGAAGAAACTCTGTTTGAGTTGTATAAGATAGTAACTGAACATCTTTGGATTTGCATATTCTCTTAACTCTTGAAAAATCCACACTGATGGATATATCAAAATTTCCCTGATCAATTAAACAATTAGAAACTTTTTTGTGATTTTTATAAAATTGTATAGTTCCGTTTATTCTATCAGGATGATAAAATTCTTTTTCACCATATCCATAATCAATAATAATAAACATAAAATTTTTAATGTTATTAAATATTTCAGTGAGAAAATTCTCATATAATATATTCAATTCAAAAATATAGTTATTTGGTATTTTTGATTTTATTCTTTTTTCTATTCTATATATTTTATCTAATAAAAAATCATTACAATTTATCTTAGAAAAATATAATTTGTTATTTTTTAATTTAATGACTTTTTCATAAAAAAAATTATTTTCTTTAATAAAAATTTTTGCAGGTAATGCGTCTAGAACTTCATTTGCAACTAAGAAAACATTTTCTATATATTTTATTTCATCGATCCATTCAATAATTTCAAAATATTCTTTCGGTAATTTACTTAGTTTTTCTTTTTGTTGTTTTTTCAGATATTTACTTCTTTCTAGAATATAATATTTTTTCGGAATATCTTTTTTGGGCATATTGTATAAAAAGTTGTATGCCATAGCTCCACTACCTGCTCCAATTTCAATCACATTTTCAACAGTGTGAAATTTTTTATACTTGATGTAAAAGTCTATTAATGAATCTGTATAAAGTGAAGATAATTCTGGCCCTGTTATAAAATCTGAGTTAGTTGGGTCAAGACTTATATTTTTATTATTGTAATAACCATAATCAGGATAATATAGGCAAATATCCATATAATCGTCAAAAGTTATATATTTATTTTGTTTAACTTTTGCATGTATTTTTTTTAATAAATTCACGTTATATTCTATGTAGTTAATCTATGTGTATATTTTATTATCTAGTATAATGTCTTATGGTTCAAAATATTGAAAAAAATCGTAAAATCGCCTTTATAACTGGCGCAGCAAAAAGATTAGGTAGAGCTACTGCCTTAAAACTTCATGAAAATGATATAGACGTAATAATTCATTGTAATAATTCGGCTAAAGAGGCAAATAAGTTAGCTTTAGAATTGAATGCAAAAAGAAATGATTCTGCGTTTGTCTTGCAATTTAATTTAAGAGATTTTATACAATATAAAAACATTCTTTCAACTTTACCTAAGAGATGGTCGGATATTGATGTTCTTATTAACAACGCGTCAACTTTCTATCCGACAATAATAAAAGAAGCATCATTAGATGAATGGGATGATCTGCATGATGTTAATTTAAAGTCTCCTTTTTTTCTTTCTCAATATTTTTTTTCTAGTTTAAAAAAAAATCGTGGTTGCATTATTAATATTATAGATATTCACGCTGACAGACCTTTAGATGACTTTTCGATTTATTCTGTAGCAAAAGCGGGACTTAAAATGTTGACAAAATCATTGGCATTAGAATTTGGACCAAATATAAGGGTAAATGGAGTTTCACCAGGATCGATAATGTGGCCAGAAATTAAAGAATATGAAAACCAGCATCAAGAAATAATAGATAGTACTGCTCTTAAAAAGCAAGGAAACACAAGCGATATTGCAAATACATGTATGTTCTTAATAAATAATGCAGATTATATAACTGGTCAGATAATCAGCGTAGATGGAGGAAGAAGTTTAAGTAGATAGTTTTTTCTCTCTTGTTATGGTTATTCCAACATCTTGAGAACCTCTAATTGCCCCCGGCTTGCTGATGGATAAGGTTACATATTCTACATCAAATTCTTTGAGTATATTGTCTGCAATATTTTGTATTAAAGTTTCAATTAATTCGTGTGTATTATTACCAACATATTCTTTAATTCTATTAGACAGTGTTTTGTAGTCTAAGGAATGTCTAACATCGTCTGTTTTGGCAGCTTTTGTTATATCAAAACCAACTTCTACATCTATGTTAATTATTTGATCTATTTGCTTTTCCCATTCAAATAGCCCAATTCTTGTCTTTAACCTTAAGTTTTTTAAAAATATTTTATCCATATAAAGAAGATTATAGTGTATTATTCATTCTATTGTTGTAAAGATAGCCAATATTTGCTATCTTTTTTCTTTTTTTAAAGGGTTTGGTATAGATATGTCAAGAGTATGTGAAGTTACTGGTAAAAAACCAATGGCAGGGAACAATGTATCTCATGCGAAAAATAGAACAAGAAGGCGTTTTTTACCTAATTTACAAATACATAGATTTTGGGTCGAAGCCCAAAATAGATGGGTATCTTTAAGAGTTTCTAGGAAAGGCCTTAGAATTATAGAAAAAAAAGGCATTGAAACTGTGCTCAAGGAAATTAAAAAAATATGAGAGAAAAAATTAAATTAGTGTCTTCAGCTAAGACAGGACATTATTACACTACAACTAAAAATAAAAAGAATACACCTGATAAGATGGAAATAAAAAAATTCGATCCAGTTATCAGAAAACACGTAATTTATAAAGAAGCAAAAATTAAATAGTTTTTACTCTGGCGCTGGGCAAAAGCATTGTCCTTTAGCATTCCAAGCGCATCTTCCGCTTTCTCCAGATTTACTTTTCCACATCGCGCAACCAACTCCGGTAGCTCTAGGGCCAAGAGGATCTGCAACTTTTACAGCAATTTTATCTTTAATATTTACTGTAACATATTCAAATTGTGATTTATTTTCATCAGTAATAACTGTTTCTGTTTCGCCATCCTTACTATCAAAAGCCCAATCTTTGATATCTCCGATTGTGGAGCAACCAGTAAGTGTTAAAAAAATGGCAAATGTAAAAATAATTTTAATATTCATACTAAAAACTCCTAATTTAATACTTGAAT
>JAYNQN010000001.1:15664-35158 GCA_038114285.1 Gammaproteobacteria bacterium
GAATAATGTACCAATAAATTTTACCTATTATAACTTTATTTAATTTATAATGTACTTATATTTTTTAAAATATAGCTATAA
The DNA here is from genome assembly GCA_038114285.1 of Gammaproteobacteria bacterium. Lineage (GTDB taxonomy): Bacteria > Pseudomonadota > Gammaproteobacteria > Poriferisulfidales. The sequence goes on from JAYNQN010000001.1 coordinate 15,746, forward strand.
ATAGCATTATTTTACTGTAAATCATAAAAAAGAGATTATTTGTGTCAATAAACGTTTTTTTATCCAGTGAGCTTCCTAAGGAAAAGGGTAATATTTTATCTATAATTAGTTTTTGTAATAAAGTTGATTACAAAGACAGAGTATTATCATCAGGTTTAATTTCAGAGAATAAAAGTAAGAAATATGAAATTTGGCAAACAGATGAAAAAGTAACACAAAGTTACTACGAAAATATAAATATAGTAAAAAATAATTATCTGATTTTTGGATCAGTCATTTTTGATAATAATAAATCATATGATAAGTTAAGTGAGCAAATCCAAAAGAGTTACTCGAATTTCTTTAAAATTGCTAACGAAAATGAAATGCAAATAGTAAAAATTTGGCACTATATTCCAGAGTTACTTAAAACTTATGATCATAAAAAAACAAATTATTCTTTATTATGTGAATCTAGAGAGATTATTTATAAAAAATATTATCAAGATCAATGTTATCCAGCTGCTACTGTTATAGGAATTGAAGGCAAGAAAATATTAATATATTTTATAGCTGCAAAATGCGATATATATGAAACTATTGAAAATAAAAGGCAAGTAAGTTCCTATGATTATCCGCAAAATATATTTTTAGAAAAGCCAATGTTTTCAAGAGCAATTAAGTTTTCAACAAAAAGTTTTAAATACAATAAATTGATTATATCAGGCACAGCAAGTATTAGAGGATATGAGTCAATGCACAGTGAAGATATTTCTAAACAGCTAGAAGAATCTTTAAAAAATTATAAAACTTTTTTGGATATAGATGATAATGCTTCAAATATTTGTAGAATTTATATGTCAAAGAAAGAGAAGGACAATTTTAATTTAATAAATAGTAAATTAGAAAATTGTCTTGGCAATAATAAATTTATATTATTGTATGGTGATATTTGTAGGACTGAGTTATTGGTAGAAATTGAGGGGATATCTGATGTCAAAGATGCAATATAAAATTAAAACTGAAATAGCAACTTTTGAAATAAAAATGGAACCATTGGGTCTTTGGGATCTTTGGGTTAATTCTATGCCAACTCTGACATTTGCTTCTCCAGAAGATGCGGTAAATGCAGTTATTCAAAAGAAAACAGGATACTCTTTATGGGATAATCAAGCAGGAGAAATAAATGATGATCTTAGGTTAGAGTATTGGGAAGAAATTATAGAAAAATAGTTTATTAATTTTCCATATTTAATTCGTATTTCCCTAAAGCGGCAAGGCTATTAAGATGGGATCTTTTTTCAATAATCTTTTGTGCTTCAATATTATTATTATTATCGCCTTTCCATTTTTTCATTGCTTCTAGTTGGAGGGCCCTTCCGTATGAAAAAGTGATTTTCCATGGATTATCATTTATTTTATTTATATAACTTAGATTATTTGATGCATCCTCATCTGATTGCCCTCCTGATAAAAAGGCGATACCAGGAACGTCTTTAGGAACATTATTTGCTAAACATTTAACCGTTAGCTCCGCTATTTCTTCAACGCTTGACTGAACCTCACAATTTGCTCCAGATGTAATCATGTTTGGTTTTAAAATAATCCCAGAATTGATGACATTAAGTTTATCAAGTTCTTCAAATAAAATTGATTGCATTGTATTTGTTACATTGAAACACTTATGTATATCATGCGCTCCATCCATTAATACTTCTGGTTCAACAATAGGTACAATATCTATTTCTTGGCAAATGCTTGCATATCTTGCCAGAGCATGGGAATTAGCTATCATGCATGCAGAAGATGGAATATTATGACCAATAGTAATCACTGCTCTCCATTTTGCAAACTTTGCACCCATTAACTTATATTCCTCCATTCTTTGCGGTAAATTATCTAGACCTTCGGTTATTTTCTCATTTTCATGACATGAAAATGGTTTCGCACCAGCATCTACTTTGATACCTGGAATTATTCCAATTTTATTCAAAAAATCTGGGAAAGTTGAGCCGTCAGATGTTTTTTGCCTAATAGTCTCATCGAACAAAATTGCACCTGATATGTAGTTAGATAAGGAGTTAGCTGAAACCAACATATCTCTATATGATCTTCTATTTTCTTCATTTACAGGAATATCTAACGCCTCAAATCTTTTTTTGCAAGTCCCATGACTTTCATCGATTGCTAATATTCCTTTAGAGTCTGAAACCATTTGATTTGCAATTTGATTAAGTATTTTTGTATTCATTTTAAAGCCCTTAAAATTTATTTATCCTTCAGCTAGATGTCCTACTTTAACTACTTTGATGGCATTTGTCCCGCCTTCAATACCAGCAAGATCTCCTTTTGTTATTATTACTAAATCATTTTCTTTTGCAACGTTCAATGCGGTCAAGACATTTACTGCATCTTTATTAACAGTTGCATGGTTTGTATCTATAGAATTAATGCGAGCAGGATATACCCCTCTGTAAAGTGTTACTTTTCTTAGTGTTCCAGTATGAGTAGTTAGCGCAAATATTGGAACGCTATGATTTATACGGGACATCCATAGTGCTGTGGAACCAGATTCTGTTATTGCTGCAATTGCAACAGCATTTAGATTATCAGCTGTTAACATACACGCCATAGCTATTGCTCTATCAATTTTTTTACTTTCAATAGAGTAATTTGATCCTTTGCTTGTAATTGGGCTTTGGTCTTCTGAGCCTTCACAAATTCTGCTCATAGCTTCAACAGCTTCAACTGGATGATCTCCCATTGCTGTTTCACTTGAAAGCATGACTGCGTCTGTACCATCAATAACAGCATTTGCTACATCAAAAACTTCAGCTCTAGTAGGTATAGAGTTTGTAATCATAGACTCCATCATTTGAGTTGCAGTAATTACTACTTTATCTTTTTTTCTAGCTTTTTTGATAAGATTTTTTTGAACAGCAGGCAGTTGTGCATCACCAATTTCTACTCCAAGATCACCTCTAGCAATCATGATTGCATCGGCGGCTTCAATAATTTCATCAATATTTTCAAGAGCTTCAGCTCTTTCAATTTTAGCTATTATCCCACCGTCGCTACCTGCCTCTTTTAATAATTTCCTAGCATGCTCTACATCTTTTGCTTCTCTAGCAAATGAAACTGCTAAGTAATCAACTCCAATTTCTGCTGCAACTTTAATATCTTGCAAATCCTTATCACTTATTGCCGAGGCTGAAAGGCCCCCGCCTTTTCTATTTAGGCCTTTAGAGTCATACAAAAGGCCTCCATGGATAACTTTAGAAATAATTTTTGAATCGGATATTTTTTCAACTTTTAATTCAATTCTTCCATCGTCAAGAAGCAAAATATCATTTATATTCAATTCTTTTGATAAATTTTTATATGTGGTTCCAACAATTTCTTCTGTTCCTTTATCGAAAGGGTGTTTATCATCAATAATAAAACGAGCTCCGTTTTTTAAGTCTATTTTAGAATTAATGAATCTGGTGATTCTTATTTTTGGACCTTGCAAGTCACCAACAATACCAACATGATAATGTTTTTCTTCCGATATTTGTCTGACTAATTTAGCTCTTTCAATATGAGAATCTTTATCACCATGTGAAAAATTTAGCCTTACTAAGTCAACGCCAGCATCTATAAGCCCTTCAATTATTTTTCGTGAGGATGTTGATGGGCCAAGTGTCGCTATAATTTTGGTTTGCCTATATATTAAATCGTTTATTGCTGTCATATTTTTTTAATTATTTTAATACCAGGTAATTCTTTACCTTCAAGAAATTCTAGAAATGCCCCTCCGCCAGTAGAGATGTAGTCAATATCATTAATGTTTATAAATTTCTCTATTGCCGAGATTGTATCTCCGCCTCCAGCAAAAGTTAATGCATTAGATGAGCTTATTGCAATAGCTATATTTTTTGTTCCATTTTCAAATAAACTATCTTCAAAAACTCCAACTGGACCATTCCATATTATTGTACCAGCTTCTTCAATTAATTTATTGTATATTCTTGAAGTTTTTGGACCTATGTCTTTAATCATATCTTCTGCAGATAAATTATTAATATTTTTGTCTGAGATATTAACAGAATCATCACAAACAACATCTTCTGGCAAAGGTATAGAGACATCATTTGTTTTAGCTAAAGAAAGAATATCTTTAGCATCATCAATCATATTAATTTCTGCTAATGATTTGCCTATATTGAAATTTTTGCTGAGTAGAAATGTATTAGCAATTCCACCACCTATAATAATTGTATTAACTTTATATAAAAGTTTTTTTAAAATATTTAGTTTTGTTGAAACCTTTGATCCGCCAATTATTGCTAAAACAGGTTTTTTTGTGCTTGTAAAAATTTTTTCTATATTTTTTATTTCGCTCATTAGAAGTAAGCCACCACAAGTTTTCGGCGCATATTTTGCTACTGTATATGTTGATGCATGTTGTCTGTGAGAGGCTCCAAAAGCATCCATTACAAAAACATCACAATTCTTAATGATTTTTTTTGCTAAATTGTCGTCCCCAGTTTTTTCTCCAAGAAGAAATCGTGTATTTTCATATAATGTAATGTCATTTTTATATTCTGGAGACTTAACATCAAGAGGAGTATCTTCAAAATATACTTTCTTTTCAAGAATTTCTGATAGCCTTTCTGCAATAATTTTAAGACTATACTTTTTATCAAAAATACCCTCTTTTGGCCTTCCAAAATGCGAGATGATAGCTACTTTTGCTCCATTTGATAATGCATATTTTATTGTAGGAATTGCTGCTAAGATTCTTGCGTCATTAACGATTTGGTTATTATAAACTGGGACATTAAGGTCTTCTCGAATTAGTATATTCTTTCCACTGATATCAAAATTGGTAAGTTCATTATATGCTGTCATTATTTTGCATTCATGAGTGCCAATGTTATATCAAGCATTCTGTTTGAAAATCCCCATTCATTATCATACCAAACATATACTTTTAACAATTTATCATCCATTACTTTTGTTAGATTTGAATCATAAATTGATGATGCTGGATTATGATTAAAGTCAGTTGATACTAATGGAATGTCATTAAATTCAATTATTTTCTTCATCTTATTTTGCGAAGCTTCAAAGAGAATTTTATTTACTTCTTCTACCGTTGTATTTTTTTTTGTTCTAACGACTAAGTCGACAACAGATACATTTACTGTTGGAATTCTAACTGCAAGTCCGTCAAGTTTTCCTTCAAGTTCTGGGATTACTAAACCAACATTTTTTGCTGCACCAGTTTTTGTAGGGATCATAGACATAGTTGCTGCTCTAGCTCTTCTTATATCTTTATGGTTAGCATCTGTAAGCCTTTGGTCATTCGTAAAAGAATGAATAGTTGTTATTAGACCATGCTCTATGCCGATCTTATCATTTAAAACTTTAATTACTGGCGCTATGCAATTTGTCGTGCAAGATGCATTTGAAATTATAATGTGATCTTTAGATAAAATATCTTCGTTAACACCGTAAACAACGGTCGCATCAACATTTTTTCCTGGAGCAGATATTATTACTTTTTTTGCTCCATTTTTTAAATGAATTTCTGTTTCTTCTTTAGAATTAAATTTGCCAGTACATTCGTAAACAACATCTACGTTATATTTTGACCAATCAATTTTACTAGGATCTCTTTCAGACGTTATATTAATTTTATCATCGTCTACATACATAAAGTTATTATCTGCTCTAACATCTCTATTAAATTTTCCGTGAGCTGAATCATATTTAGTTAAATGAGCGCTAACAGAATTGTCACCAACATCATTTATAGCAACTATTTTTAAGTCGTTGTGATCTTTTGATTCGTAGAGTGCTCTAAGAATATTTCTACCGATCCTTCCGTAGCCATTTATTCCAATATTAATTGTCATTTTTTATTTCCTATATATTTATTTTTTATTAAGCATTATTTCAACATGTTCAATAATATTTTGAGATGTAAAGCCAAAATATTTTAATAATTCTCCGCCAGGAGCAGATTCTCCAAAGGTATCAATACCAATTGTTTTTCCACTTAAACCTACATATTTATGCCAGCAGGAGGTTGAACCTGCTTCTATTGATATTCTTTTATCGATATTTGAAGGCAAAATTTCTTCTTTGTATTCATTGTCTTGCTTGTCAAAAATTTCATTAGATAGCATAGACACAACTCTTACACCTATGCCTCCTTCTTCTAATTTGTTCGCTGCTTCGATAGTTATACCTACTTCACTTCCAGTTGCTATAAGTATTATATCTAATTTAGAAGAATCTTTTAATACATAAGCCCCTTTATTTATAAGTGCAATTTGTTCACTTGTTCTCTCTTGAAACTCACAATTTTGCCTAGAAAGTATTAAACATGTTGGCCCCGAAGTATTTTCAAGAGCATATTTCCATGCAACTGCAGTTTCTAAAGTATCACAAGGTCTAATTACCGTGTTGTTTGGTATGTCTCTTAGACTGTTTGTTTGTTCTATTGCTTGGTGTGTTGGCCCATCTTCACCAAGCCCAATTGAATCATGAGTAAATACAAAAATATTCTGTAAATTCATTATTGCACTCATCCTAACAGCATTTTTTGAGTAATCAGAAAAAGTTAAAAAAGTTCCACCATATGGTTTAAAGCCTTTATGGGAACTGATGCCATTCATAATTGCCGACATTCCAAATTCTCTGACTCCATAATTAATATAATTTCCATCCGGAAATTCTTTTATTTCTTTTGATCCAGACCATAAAGTTAAATTAGAAGCTGCTAAATCTGCAGATCCACCAATCATTTCAGGCAAAATTTTAGAGTAAGCTTCTATCGAATTCTGTGAAGCTTTTCTTGTGGCAATTGTCTCTTTTTTTTCATTGCAAAATTTTATATATTCTTGAGATTTCTCTAGCCATTCTTCAGGGAGATCGGAAGAAATTCTTCTAATAAGTTCTTTAGCTTCATCGGGATAATCATTTTCATATTTTCTAAAATCATCATTCCATTTCTTTTCTAATTCATTTCCTTTTTGTGTATTATCCCATGCATCATATATGTTATGAGGAATTTCGAAAGGACCATAATCCCAACCTATGCTTTTTTTAGTTAAGCTTGTTTCTTCACTACCTAAAGGAGCACCATGAGAACTTTCTTTTCCTTCTTTATTAGGTGATCCATAACCAATTTTCGTCTTGCAGCATATTAGAGAAGGTTGTTTTTTCGATTTTAATGCAGTATTGATGGCATTAGTGAGTTCTTCTGCTGAGTGGCCATTTACATTACTAATAACGTTCCAGTTATAAGATTCAAATCTTTTTGCAGTATCATCTGTAAACCAACCCCCCACATTGCCATCTATTGATATCCCATTATCATCATAAAATACAATTAATTTATTTAGTTCTAAGGTTCCAGCCAATGAACAAACTTCGTGAGAAATTCCTTCCATTAGGCAGCCATCTCCTGCGAAAACATATGTATTATGGTCAATTATCTTTAAATTTCTTCTATTAAACTTTGCAGCCAGTGTTTTCTCAGCTATTGCCATTCCAACTGCATTTGCAAGACCTTGCCCGAGTGGCCCAGTTGTTGTTTCTACTCCTTCAGTTAAATGTGACTCAGGGTGTCCTGGAGTCTTGGAGTGCAACTGCCTAAAATTTTTTATTTCTTCAAGATTGAGGTTATAGCCTGTTAAATGCAAAAGACTATAAAGCAGCATAGAGCCATGCCCATTTGATAAGATAAATCTATCTCTGTTAATCCACTCAGGATTTTTTGGGTTATGCCTAAGATAGTCGCCCCATAGAACTTGTGCTATATCTGACATGCCTAAGGGCATACCAGGATGCCCAGATTTTGCTTTATCTATAGCATCAATTGACAAAGCTCTTATAGCATTTGCCATATCCTTTCTTAAGTCATTTTTTGTTTTTGTTGCCAATCTTTGTTTCTTTGTTGTTAATTAGGTTCTTAATGTTAGATCTATGTTTATATATTACAACAATAGATAAAACTAAATATACATAGGTTATTGTATAAATTTCATAACTTAACCATGTGTATATTGGTAAAAAAGCAAATGTGACTATAGCAGATAAAGCTGAGTACCTAAATAGGAATGCTGTTATTAACCAGGTCATTAAACAAATCAGTCCAAGTATCAAATCAAATCCAAGTATGGAGCCAAAAGAAGTTGCCACACCTTTACCTCCATGAAATTTGTAGAATATAGGAAAAATATGCCCAGCAACCGCAGCAAGACCTATAATTTGCACTAATAACTTACTTTCTAGAAAATAAAAAGCCATAATTATAGGCAATATACCCTTAAGCATATCCGAAATAAGTATAATGAGTGCTAAAATTTTATTTCCTGAGCGCAGAATATTAGTTGCTCCAGGGTTTTTTGAACCATAGCTCCTTGGGTCCTTTAGTTTATATATTTTGGAGAAAATGATAGAACTATTTACAGAACCAAATAAATAACTAATAGTAAGAAGTGTGGCAAAAGATATAATTTCAGTGCTCAAATCAGTTCCTAGAAATTTTATTAAATTATGATTAATTATAAAGATAAATATAAAGAAAAATATAAAAAAATATTATTTATTCCCGGATGGGGTGTAACAAATGAGATATGGGAAACATTTGCATCAGAGTTTTTTTATATAGATAGGTGTGTTTTTATTGATATTTATGAAGAAGTTAAAGTACTGGATGGGGATATAAATTTGATTGCTAAAAAAGTGATAAATGAACATAAAAATATAGATTTAATAATCTCATGGTCACTGGGATGTTTTTTGGCAAAAGAAATTGAATCACTTTCTTCAAGTAATGTTAGAAAAATGATTTATATAGCGTATACTCCAAGATTTTTGAAGACACCATCGTGGGATTTTGGTTTTAATAAAAACGCAATTGATAAGCTCAGATATGATTTAGGAAAAGATCAAGAGAAAGCTTTAAAAAATTTTTATTTATTGATTCTTGGGTCTTATAAACATAAAAAAATTTTTTATAAAGAAATAATTAAAAATATTAAATCAATGATGAAAATTGATCTTGAAAAACTAAATATGACTTTAGATTTGTTAGAGAATCATATTTGCAAAACAAGCTTTAGAAAAAAACAAAATAATAATTTATATATTTATGGCGAAGAAGATGCTATTACTTCTTCAGATATAGCAAATTTTATAGATGAAAACGAATCCTTTTCAAATATCGTTACTATACCTAAATCTTCACATGCGCCTTTTTTAACAAATAAAAAAGAATTTAAAAAGATATTGATTGAAAATATATGAAAGATGCAAATAAAAAAAATTTATGTAAAAAATATATAGATTCAGCTATAGTTCAAAAAGAAATTATAGCTAGATTAATAGATAGATTATCTTTAATTAATATATCTCCTAAAGAAATTATAGATGTAGGCGCAGGTGTAGGGCTAGGCTCAAAAGAAATAAATAAAATATATCCAGAAGCAAATTGTTTTATGCTTGATAACTCTATTGAGTCATTGAATGAAAATATTTTAATTGAGCAAAATGCATATAGAGTATGTGCGAATTTTAAAAAAATTCCATTTAAAAATAATAGCTTTGATTTTATTTTCTCTTCATCCGCACTTCATTGGGATCTAGATATAGAATCTTCCTTTAAAGAAATATATCGTATTTTAAAACCAGGAGGTTTATTTTTATTTGCAACTTATGGTCCAAATACTTTAATTGAGTTGAGATCAGCATGGTCAAGAGTTGATGAATACAAACATGTAAATGATTTTTATGATATGCATAATATTGGAGATCTAATGCAAAGTATTAATTTTGATGATTCTGTTGTTGATTTTGAAAATATAGTTGTTGAGTATAGTGATGTCTTTAAACTTCAAAAAGATTTAAAAAACATTGGTTCAAAAATTACATATTCAAAAAAAAATCATCAAAATTTGACTACAAAAAATAAAATGAATGCAATGTATAGAGAATATGAAAAGTTTAGACAAGAAAACGGAAGCATTCCTGCAACCTATGAAGTTATTTATGGTTCTGCTTGGAAAAAATTTAATAGTATAAAATTAATAGATTGAATGTTTGCAATATTGCTTGTTTTTTCTTTTTTAATATTTTTTAAATTAGGTTGATTATTTTCTTGATTTTTATTTAGTAAAATAACATTATATTGCCATTATTTGGGTGGAGCCAATTTCAAATTAAATATAATTTAATATTTTCTATATAGATAAAATAATACTTGTCTAGGTGAAAAATTGACCAATTTTCAAAGTTGTTAAATTGACTATTGTCCTTGAGTTATTTTTGGCAGCTTTGAATCTTTATTTAAATGCAAATTTAATACAAACTTTGTATAATTTACTTATAGATTAAGAGAGAGTTTTTTTCTAATATAGTTACGCTATGATTACTAGAAAATTTGATGATTGTGAAGAATATATTATTAGTGGAAATCACTCTATATCCTATACTGGCAGCTTAATATTTATCATCATAATTAGCTTTATATCCTTGGCTATTGCATTAGGATTTCTATTTCAAGGTTACTGGATAATACTTCCGTTTGCTGGATTAGAGATGATTTTCTTAGCAGTTATGCTATTATACTGCTGCCATAATAACTCTATGTATGAAAAAATTCAGATTTATGAAGATAAAGTCAACATATCTTCAAAATACAGGAAAAATAAAGGGTTTTTTGAGGTAAATAAGTATTGGGCTTCAATAGTTTTGAATAAACCAAAACTAAAAGGCCACCCACACAGATTATTTGTTAGGTACAAAGGTAGGGAGATGGAAGTCGGGGTTATGCTTGAAGATAAGGAGAGATTAGAGCTTGCAGCAATGTTGAATGCTTCATTTAAAAAAGGAATAAATAATGCGCTATTTGAATAAATTTTTAGTTTTTGTAATGGTTAGTTTTACAACTTTAACTGCAAACGCAGGATGGTTAGATTTAAATATGCCTCAAGGAGTCACAGATATAAGCCAAGAAGTTTTCGGTTTGCATATGTTAATTCTATGGATATGTGTTGCAATTGGAGTTGTTGTTTTTGGAGCTATGTTTTGGTCTATTTTGATGCATAGAAAATCTAAAGGAGTTAAGCCCGCAACTTTTCATGAAAGTACAAGTTTAGAATTTTTGTGGACAATTGTCCCATTTGTAATATTGATCGGTATGGCAATCCCTGCAACAAAAACTTTAATCAAAATGTATGACCATAGTGATTCTGAAATACATATAAAAATAACTGGATATCAATGGCTATGGGGGTATGAATATCTTAATACTGACGTTTCTTTTTATAGTAAATTATCAACACCATACGATGAAATATATAATAAAAAAGAAAAAAATATTAACTACCTTCAAGAAGTAGACAATCAATTAGTGGTACCTATTAACAAAAAAAATAAGATTCTTACTCACTTCAAATGATGTCTTGCATGCTTGGTGGGTGCCAGATCTAGCATTAAAGAAGGATGCAATTCCAGGATTTATAAATGAAATGTCAGTTGTAATTAATGAACCGGGAATTTATAGGGGTAGGTGTGCAGAATTATGCGGTAGACACCATGGGTTTATGCCAATTGTTATAAAGGCTGTGGCAGAAGATGAATATGATGAATGGTTAGCTAATGCAGGTAAAGATAATGCATCTGGTTTAGCTAAAATTAATAAATAGGGAGAATTATTATGAGTTCGGTTGTTAAAGATACGCATCATGAAGATCATCCATCAGGAATAATGAGATGGATCACAACTACAAACCATAAAGATATTGGAACACTTTATCTTTGGTTTGCAATGATAATGTTTTTCATTGGTGGTTTAATGGCTCTTGTTATTAGATCAGAATTATTTCAGCCAGGATTACAGTTTGTAGACCCTCAGTTCTTTAACTCTATGACAACTATGCATGCTCTTGTAATGATTTTTGGTGTTGTTATGCCAGCATTTACAGGCTTGGCTAATTGGATGATACCAATAATGATTGGCGGACCGGATATGGCTTTACCAAGAATGAATAATTGGAGTTTTTGGATAATGCCATTTGCATTCTCTATGCTTCTCTCAACTTTATGGATGGATGGAGGGGCTCCAGCAGGTGGATGGACATTATACCCGCCACTTAGTTTACAAACAGGTGATGCTTTTCCTTTTCTAATTTTTGCAATTCATTTTATGGGTTTATCTTCAATAATGGGCGCTATTAACATAGTAGCAACTATTTTAAATATGAGGGCACCCGGAATGACACTTATGAAAATGCCTTTATTTGTTTGGACTTGGTTAATAACTGCATTCTTATTAATTGCTGTTATGCCTGTGCTGGCTGGTGGAGTAACAATGTTACTTACCGATAAATTCTTTGGAACTAGTTTTTTTAATGCAGCTGGCGGTGGTGACCCAGTAATGTTCCAGCATATATTCTGGTTTTTTGGACATCCTGAAGTATATATCTTAATTTTACCTTCATTTGGTGTTGTTTCAGCAATAATTCCAACATTTGCCCGTAAGCCTCTGTTTGGATACAGCTCTATGGTGTACGCGACTGCATCTATTGCTTTCTTATCATTTATTGTTTGGGCTCATCATATGTTTACAGTAGGTATGCCATTAGCTGGGGAAGTGTTCTTTATGTTTGCAACAATGCTTATTGCTGTTCCAACAGGAGTAAAAGTTTTTAATTGGGTTACTACAATGTGGAAAGGTGCAATGACTTTTGAAACCCCAATGTTATTTGCAATTGGTTTTATTATAATGTTCACAATTGGTGGATTCTCGGGGTTGATGCTGGCTATAACTCCAGCAGATTTTCAATATCATGATACATATTTTGTCGTTGCTCATTTTCATTATGTGCTTGTGCCCGGTTCTATTTTTGCAATCATGGCAGCATGCTATTTCTGGCTTCCTAAATGGACTGGCAACATGTATCCAGAAACACTTGGAAAAATACATTTTTGGTTATCAACTTTCTTTGTGAATTTAACATTTTTCCCAATGCATTTTGTTGGGTTAGCAGGAATGCCAAGGAGAATCCCTGATTATTCATTGCAGTTTGCTGATTACAATATGATAGCTAGTATTGGTGCTTTTGGATTTGGATTTGCTCAATTAATTTTTCTATACATTATAATTAAAACCATAAGGGGCGGCGTAAAAGCAACAGATAAGGTTTGGGAAGGATCAGAAGGGTTAGAATGGACACTACCATCTCCTCCACCATATCACTCATTTAACACGCCACCTGTAATTAAATAGTAATTTACAGTTACTAGGAGAATTTTTGGAGACAAAAAAAAGAGTAAAACTAACAGCAATTATTTTAATACTGGTTGCTTTGATAATTTACATTAGCTTTTATTATATAATGTCTAGTAGGTAGTTAAGTAAATATGAGTTATAAAAATTTAAATATTAAAACAACAAAAAAACTAGTTTTTATTTGTTTTTTCATGTTTCTTTTTTCATTTGCTTTGATACCTTTATACAATGTTATTTGCGATGTAACTGGGCTTAATGGTAATACTTCAAATTTGAAAGAAAAAGTTGAATCTTATTCTGAAAATGTTAGTTCTGAGAGATTAAATATTCAATTCATTTCTCATCATTCAAATGGGAAAGAATTAGTGTTTAAACCATCAGAATTTGAAATGATTATCTCACCAGGAAAAGTTTATAGTACTGTTTATATTGCGACAAATAATTCAAGTAAAGCTATTATAGGGCAAGCGGTACCAAGTGTATCACCAAATGAGGCATCAAAATATTTAAAGAAAATTGAATGCTTTTGTTTTGAACAACAAACTTTTAAACCAGGAGAAGTTGTTAAGTTGCCATTATATTTTGCAATAGATGAAAAATTACCAAGTAGAATTAAAACAGTTACATTATCGTATTCATTTTTTGAGTCGATAAAAGTATCTGAAAAAGACTAATAAAAAAAGGGGAGAAATAAATGTCTGAATCTGGGAGTTATTATATACCACATGGAAGTAAGTGGCCAATTATTGCAACTATCGGTGTTTTCACATCAATGGTTGGGGGATCGTCTTTGCTAAATGGAAGCGATATAGGTAAATACATTTTATTTGCAGGTTTGGCGATTGTAATATTTATGATCGTGGGTTGGTTTAGTACAGTAATTTCTGAGAGCGAGGAAGGTTTGTATGACTCTCAAGTGGACACTTCATTTAGAATGGGAATGATATGGTTTATTTTTTCTGAAGTTATGTTTTTTGCAGCTTTTTTTGGAGCACTTTTTTATGTTAGAGCTTATTCTCTTCCATGGTTGGGTGGAGAAGGAACTGGGTTAGCGACAAACACATTCTTATGGCCTGACTACGAGAATGTATGGCCATTAACTGCTAATGGACCTGGAGAAGTTGGTGGTGATTTTAAGACCATGGGTGCTTGGGGGCTACCAGCCATTAATACAGCTATTTTATTGACAAGTGGTGTTACATTGACTTGGGCTCATCATGCATTAAAAGAAATGAAAAGAATGCAACTTATCATTGGGCTAGGTTTAACTGTGGCATTAGGAATGATTTTTATGTATTTCCAAGCACTTGAATATGGGCATGCTTTTAACGACTTAAATTTAAATATGGGTAGTGGCATATATGGTTCAACTTTCTTTATGCTTACAGGTTTTCATGGATTCCATGTAACAATTGGAACAATCATGCTTATGGTTGTTCTAGGAAGATCTATATACGGACATTTTAATCCAAAAAATCACTTTGCATTTGAAGCAGTAGCTTGGTACTGGCACTTTGTCGATGTTGTTTGGTTGGGTCTATTTATTTTTGTATATTGGATATAATATATTAATTAGATATTCCATGCGGCTGTATATAGCCATTCATATACATTATGATGAGTATTACGAACAATATTACTGACAAACCTACTCTAACTTTAAGTGCATTTACAACTCTTTTTTTATCGCTCTTGTCCTTTATCAAGAAAAATAATGAGCTAAATAAACTTATTATGATTAGTAAAAACAAAAATATAAATATAATTTTAAACATTTGTAAATTTTTTTATTTATGATAATTAAATTACTTTCTAGCATCATTTTTCTTTCATGTATATCCTTATTTATTTCTTTAGGTTTTTGGCAATTAGAAAGAGCAAATGAAAAAGAGCTTATAGTTAATTTATACCATGAAAGGCAGCTAGAAGAACCAGAAAATATTTTTTTTATTACTAAAGGCAATATTAAAGAAAAATATTATAAAAAATATAAAATTAAAGGTAGATATATAAATAAAAATTTTTTAATTGATAACAAAATTAAGAATAAAGTTCCTGGCTTTAATGTAATAACGCCATTTAAATTGGAGTCTAGCCAAGAATTAATTCTTGTAGACAGGGGATGGATACCTTTAGAAGGCAAAAGAGAAAACATTGTTAAAAATTACCAATATCTGAACTTCCAGAAAATAAATGAAATTGTACAGGAAATTAATGGCTATATTTATCCTAGAGAGAAGAGCTATACTATTGGAGATATTTCAGTAAATGCTGATTGGCCAAGATTAATTCAGGCAATAGATTTTAATGAAATAAAAGATTATATAGATGAAGGGGATTTGTTAATCTCTGATATAGTTTTTAGACTTGGTGCAAATAATAATTTTGGTTTTAAAAGAGAATGGGAAATTATTTCTATGGATAGCAATAAACATATGGGCTATGCATTTCAATGGTTTAGTATGGCAGCAGCTCTTTTTATTTTGGTTTTAATATTAATAATGAGAAAGAAAAAATGAATAAAAAAGCAGACTATTTTTCTTTAATAAAGACAAGGTTATTTTTGTTATTAATCATTTTATCTTTTGCAGGCCCCTTGATTCTTGCATCACTAATGTACAAATATAGTGAATATGTCCCTATAGCTTCACCAAAGTCTTATGGAAATCTCATAGAACCAGTTATTACAATTGAGCATCAATCTGATTTATATGATTTGTTAATAAATAAGAAATGGATATTTATGTATGTCTATGAGAATGAATCGTGTGATCTTTTGTGCGAAGCAACTTTTTATATGATGCAACAAGTAAGAGAGTCAGTAGGAAGAGAAAGACAACGTATATCAAATGTAGCAATTGTAAATAAAAGTTTTATAAATTCTGGTAACAAAAAAATTATAAATAAATATAATAAAATTAAGTTGCTTAACGTCATTGATAACTCACTCTTTGATGAATTGAAAAAGAATCATTTATATTTAGTTGATCCTTTAGGAAATATTTTTATGTATTATGAAAAAGATTTTAATCCTAAGGGCTTAAAAAAGGATATTAAAAAAATTTTAAAAATTTCTAGGATTGGATAAAAAATGCAAAAAATTAATTACTATTTGTTGTTTGTTATTTCTGTAACCTTTGCAGTTATCACATTAGGTGCTTATGTTAGGTTAACTCATGCAGGATTAGGGTGCCCAGACTGGCCAGGTTGTTACGGGTATTTAATAGGAGTTCCAGATAACGCATTAGAAATAGCAAAAGCAGAAAATGAATTTTCAGGATCAGTAGATATTGGTAAAGCTTGGAGAGAAATGATACATAGATATCTTGCAGGATTTCTTGGTATATTCATATTTATAATTTCTTACATATTTTATAAAAATAATACTAGTAAGTTATTTAAATTATCAGCTTTTATTTCTATTTTAGTAATAATGCAGGCTTTATTAGGCATGTGGACAGTTACTCTTCAATTGCAGCCTGTTATAGTTATGATGCATCTTGTTGGTGGATTTACTATTATATCTTTGTTGTGGATTTTATTTTTAAGATATAATAAAAATAAATATTTTAATGAAACAGATTTGTTAGCAAATGTATCATCTAAAAAAATAAAAAAATTGTCTATTTTCGGATATTTTGTTCTAATCGTTTTAATAATACAAATAATGTTGGGTGGATGGACAAGTACTAATTATGCAGCACTAGCGTGTGCTGATTTCCCAAAATGTCATGGTTTTTGGTGGCCACAGATGGATTTTTATGGCGCATTTGTAGTCGAATTAGCAACTAATCTTAATTATGAGTTTGGAAGATTGGATAGCCCTGCTAGAGTTGCTATTCATTTCACACATAGGGTTTGGGCAATCATAGTTACTATAATGATATTTTCTTTAGCAATTTTATCTTGGCGTTATATTAATTTTTCTTATCAAAAATTAATTTCTGCTTTGTTAGTTATCTTATTATTTTTTCAAATTTTACTAGGAATATTAAATATTAAAATGAGTTTGCCGCTATATATTGCGGTTGCTCATAATGGGAATGCAGCATTATTATTAATGTGTTTAGTTACTCAATTATATTTAATTAGAAGTGTTAAAAAGAATTTATAACATAACTTATGTTTAACTTAAAAATATTTAAAGCTTATTTAGACTCATCTAAACCAAGAGTAGTTTTACTAATGGTCTTTACATCTTTTATTGGAATGCTATTAGCAAACCCAATATCATTAAATTTAAAAGTTTTATTTTTTGGGAATCTTGGCATAGCTCTAATGTCTTTGTCAGCAGGGTCAATTAATCAGTTATTGGATCAAAGTATTGATAAAATTATGCATAGAACAAAAAAAAGGCCTTTGGTGTCTGGTGTTCTTAAAACTAAAAATGTGATTATATATGCAGCTTTGATGGCTTTTTTAGGTTTTTACATATTATATTTTCATATTAATCATTTAACTGCCTGGCTCACCTTTGGCTCATTAGTAGGATATGCTTTTATTTACACTTTATACTTAAAAAGAAGTACACCACAAAATATTGTAATTGGAGGCGCGGCAGGAGCAACTCCTCCACTTTTAGGGTGGACGGCAATGACGGGTCAAATTGACCTAATTGCAGTTATATTATTTTTGATAATATTCATGTGGACGCCTCCACATTTTTGGGCGCTAGCATTATATAGAAAGGAAGAGTACTTTGCGGCTAAAATACCAATGTTGCCAGTCACTCACGGAGAACAATATACTAGAGTTCATATCACACTTTATACATTGATGTTAACTATAGTAAGTTTTTTGCCTTTTATTATTAATTTTTCTAGCCGTTTTTATTTGGCAGGTGCTTTAATTTTAAATTTAATATTTTTGTATTATGTTATAAAAATGCAAATTGATAGAAATAATAATTTGTCTAATAAGATATTTAATTACTCTATTATTTACTTGTCAGCTATATTTGGTTTTTTGATTGCAGATAGGTATTTGATCTTATTTATTAATTCTAAAGATTTTCTTTAAGTTTTAGCATTGTTTCATTTTCAATTTGCCTAATTCTTTCTCTTGAGACATCATATTTTTTAGATAAATCTTCTAATGTTAATTTATTTTCAGAAAGCCATCTACTTTTCATAATATCCTTACTTCTTTCATCAAGACTGTTGATTGCTGTATATAGTTTTTTATTTAAAGTATTCTTTTCACTTTTTTCTATGATTTGGTCTGGCTCCAACTCATTGCTTTTAAGGTAAAGAGACGGAGAATAATTTTCTTCGTCCGAATTATTTTCAAGTACTAAATCTTGATTCTGCATTCTTTTTTCCATTTCCATTACATCTTTGATTGGAACTCCTAAGTCACCAGCTATGGCTGTCGCTTCATCTTGTGTAAGTGAAGATAAAGAATCTTTTTTTGATCTTAGATTAAAAAATAATTTTCTTTGAGCTTTAGTAGTAGCCACTTTAACTATTTTCCAATTTTTTATGACAAACTCATGTATTTCAGATTTAATCCAGTAAACAGCAAAAGTAATTAATTTTAAGTTTTTATCTGGGTCATATTTTTTTATAGCTTTCATAAGCCCAATATTGCCTTCTTGTATTAGATCTCCTAGATTAAGTCCATAGCCAGAGTAACTTCGTGCAATGTATACCACGTGTCTTAAATTATGCATGATTAACTTCTTTGCGGATTCTAGATCATTTGTCTTTTGTAGTTTTTTCGCTAGCTCCACTTCTTCTTCTGCAGAAAGAACAGGGATAGACATTACATGATTTATGTATGTATCAATACTTCCAGTAACAGATGGAAGAAAAGAGTTATTGTAATTAATAGTTTTAGTCATAATTTAAACTCTAAAATTATTAGTAATTTAGCACTCATTATACAAGAGTGCTAAAAATTATCAAATTAAGTTAAAAATTGTATTAAAATCAATAACATATAATATAATAAAACATTAATATAGATAATTTTTCTTTAAAATGCAAAAAAACATACTTGCAACTAAATTTATATTAAATATATTTTATAAAAAAACACCTTCTACAAAAGATATATATGCTTACTTCATTATCTAAGGTTTTACATACAAGTTATTTATAAATAATTATGTTGAGCATATTGAAAATTATTTTATTGTTCCA
>JAYNQN010000001.1:35168-37597 GCA_038114285.1 Gammaproteobacteria bacterium
GTGTTTCGGTTAAATTCATTTCACTTTGTAAATTATGAATAGTATATTGATTATATAAGTATTGTTTTATGATATATTGATTTTTTAGGTTAACAAATTCTATGTGTAATTTTGAAGGCGTAGGGAATGAATTTTTTTTTCAAATCTTATATAAAGAGATATTCATTAATTTTTAATATCTTAATGATAGTAATTCTTACTGCAAATTCTTCTGTGAGGGCTGAGGTAATGGAAAAAACATTAGATAATGGGCTGCAAATAATACTAAAGAAAGATAAAAGAGCGCCAGTTGTAACAAGCCATATATGGTATAAAATTGGTTCTGCAGATGAATTAAGTGGTAAAACTGGTTTGTCGCATGCTTTAGAGCACATGATGTTTAAAGGTACAAAAAAAAATCCAAAGGGAAAATTCTCTTCAGTAATTGCCAAATTAGGTGGCAGAGAGAATGCTTTTACAAGTAAAGATTATACGGCTTACTATCAAACACTGCCATCAAAGCATTTAGAGCAAGCAATAAAGCTTGAGTCCGATAGAATGACAAATTTAGTCATTAAAGAAGAAGATTTTTTAAAAGAAATAGAAGTTATAAAAGAAGAAAGAAGGTTAAGAACAGATGATCAACCAGAGGGTATAGCTTATGAACAATTATATGCTAGTGCATATAACAATAGTTCTTATCATGATCCAATAATAGGGTGGATGGAAGATCTAAATAATATGTCATATCGGGATATATCAGACTGGTATAAAAATTGGTATGCGCCAAATAATGCAACAGTTGTAATTGTTGGAGATATTGATTTTGAAAAAACTTTTCAATTAGTTGAAAAATATTATGGAACTAAAAAAAGTATTAAAATTAAAGAGAGAATTTTGAGGGATGAACCAATTCAATTTGGGGAGAAAAAAAGTTCAATAGTTATTGATGGTAAACCATCTTATTTAATTACAGGGTATAAAACTCCAAGTATTAATACAAAAAGTAAAGAAGAAGAATGGGAGTGTTATGCTTTATCTGTTCTATCCGGAATACTTAGCAGTGGGCAAAATGCAAGACTTCAAAAAACACTAGTAAAGAGCAAAAAGATAGCAAGTTATGCTGATTCAGGATATTCAATGTTTTCAAGACAAGATCCTTTATTTATGATTGATGTTAATCCAATGGTTGGAGTAAGTATAGATGTTATTGAAGATGAATTACAAAAACTTATAAAAGATTTACAAACAAACCTTGTTAATAAAAAAGAATTAGAAAGAATAAAAGCACAAGTTTTAGCAACAGAAATATATCAACAAGATTCAATAGACTATCAAGCAAGAATTCTTGGCATGATAAAAACTTCAATAGGTAATATTAAAGTTATTGATGAATATACATCTAAAATAAATTCAGTTACAGCTAAGCAGATAAGAGAGGTTGCTAAAAAATATTTGGTAAAAAACCTTAAAACTACAGTAATAGTTAATAATACAACAAAACAATGAAGAAATTATTTCAATTATCTTTTTTAATAACAATTATGACACTATCTAATATTACAAAAGCAGATATACCAGTATTGGAATACACGACTAAAAATGGAGTAAAGGTTTTATTCTATAAATCTGAAAATATTCCAATGATAGATATCAAAATTACATTTGATGCCGGAGCTGATAAAGATAATAAATTGCACGGGGTTTCAATGTTGACTCATAACCTTCTTGATGAGGGAACTTCAAATATGAATTCTGAGGAAATTGCATCAGTATTTGAATCGACAGGAGCAATATTTAATACATCAGTTAATAAAGATAAATCTTCAGTTTCCTTGAGATCACTTACTGAAAAAAAATATTTTGATCCCTCAATAAAAATGCTTTTATCAATTCTTTCAGATAGTGTTTTTCCAAAAAACGAGTTTGATATTCAAAAAAATAGGACTATTTCATCCATTATTGAGGAGGAATCTGATCCAAGTGAAATAGCAATAAATTTATTTTTTAAAGAGATATATAACAAACATCCTTACGCATATCCTACTAATGGAACTAAAAGTACTTTAAAAAAAATTCAGAGGAAGGATGTAATAGATTTCTACAAAAAAAATATTAATATAAATACTGCAACAATTTCTATTGTTTCTCCATTAAAAAATGAAGAAATAATAAAATTATCTGAAAAAATATCAAAATCTTTAAATAATAATTATAGTGTTAAAAAAAATAATTATAATTTCGTTAAAAATAAAAAAGAAAAAAATATATTTAAGAATTTTAGATCAGAGCAAGCACATATTTATATTGGAACATCATCTATAAAGCGTGGGTCAGATAATAATTTTCCACTTTATGTTGGAAACTATATTTTTGGTGGTAGTGGGTTTAGTGCAAGATTGATGCAGGAACTTAGAGTTAAGAGAGGTTTGACTTACGGTGTATATAGT
>JAYNQN010000001.1:37607-52320 GCA_038114285.1 Gammaproteobacteria bacterium
GTATATAGTTATATTTATCCAATGAAAGATATTGGTCCATTTGTGATTGGTATTGAAACTAAATCTGAGCAGGCACAGTTATCAGTTAAATTAATTCATAATATGTTGAGAGATTTTTATAAAAATGGGCCTACAGATAAGGAGCTAAGAGAAGCTAAGCAAGCAATCATTAATGGGTTCCCACTAAGGATTGATAGTAATACTGATATTCTAAATTATCTATCGGTAATAAATTATTATAACTTGCCTACTGATTACTTAAGTACATTCACTTCCAAAATTAGCAATATAACAAAAAAAGATATTATAAATGCTTTTCAAGAAGAAATTAATATTGATAATTTAATTACTCTTGTGGTTGGTAATGAGAAAGCAAAAAAATAAGACAAGTAATTTAAAAGTTAAAATAATATCTGGGATCTGGGGAGGAAGAAATATATCTTTTTTAGAAAAAATAGATCTAAGACCCACAAAAAACCAGGTGAGAGAAACATTATTTAACTGGTTGCAAAATTATGTTAAAAATTCAGTATGCTTAGATTTGTTCGCAGGTAGTGGGGCGCTAGGATTCGAGGCTGCGTCTAGAGGTGCAAAAAAAGTCATCATGGTAGATAACGACTTAGAGATCATTAATTGCTTAAATGAACAAAAGAAGAATTTGCAAGCTAGTAATATAGATATAATACATGCTAATGCAGATAATTTTTTAGCTAATTTTCAAGATAGAGTTGATATTATTTTTCTAGACCCACCGTTTTCAAATAATTCTATCAATAATGTTATTTTAAAATTATCAGAACTAACAAAAATTAGTAAAAAATGTAAAATTTATATAGAGCTTCCTTATTCTAGTGATTTTGAGAAAAATCTTAAAATTCCTTCTTATTGGGAATTGATAAAAAGAAAGAGATCAGGGGATGTTGGTTACCTCTTATATCAGTCTAGAGATACTATGGTATAATTTATATACATATAAAATATGAAATATAGAGATGTATTATGAATATAGCAGTTTATCCTGGAACATTTGATCCATTTACAAATGGTCATAGAGACCTAGTACAAAGAGCAGCATCAAATATTTTTGATAAAGTATATATATGTGTTGCAGAAAATTCTAAAAAGAATACAGTTTTTTCTTTAGAAGAAAGAATTGAGCTTGCAAAAAAATCTTTATTGAATATTAGTAATATTGAGGTCATTGGTTTTAGTGGATTATTAGTGGATTTTGCAAAAAAATTAGATGCTAAAGTTATTTTAAGAGGTTTACGTGTTGTATCTGATTTTGAATATGAATTTCAAATGTCTAGTATGAATAAAAAACTTAACCAAGATATAGAATCTATCTTCCTAACACCATCAGAGTCATATGCTTTCTTATCCTCATCATTAGTAAAAGAAATTGCCCAGTTAGGAGGCGATATCTCAACATTTGTAAGCAATGACGTAAAATTAGCTCTAGAAAGAAAATATAAGTAAAAAAGTGTTGACATAATTAATATATATATTATTATATTCTAATATATTATTATTATTATTTAAATTTAGAAGGTAAATATGTTAGAAATTTTAGTTATGTTAGGCGTTTGGTTTGTAGCGTCATTATGCTTATACAAACAATGTTTGGGTAAGTAATTGTTTTATAAAGAATTGAAAGCCAGGGACGGCTTTCTTCTTTAAACCTTTTTTAAGTCCTCCTTTATATAAGATAAATCATAGTTTGATAGGCATTTGCTACCAAACTATTGATTAAATTGCTTTAGCTATAAACTTTTATTTGATATAGTAAAAAATCCCAATAAGGGATTTTAAGCTTAAATAATAATAAGGAGGCTTCAATGAAAAAAATAAAAACATTTCTAGTAGCTAGTATTGCAGTTGTGCTTTCAGGTTGTGCTGCAGATCAAGCATTATTAGATAGACTAGAGTTAGTTGAAGAGACAGCAAAACAAGCTATATCATGTTGTGATGCAAACTCTCATAGAATGAATAAAATGTTCTACGAGCAACAAAAGAAGTAATTAATTAGAAGTTACTTCTGGCATTTTTTACAATAAAAACTAGACCTTTGATTAATTTTTATTTGTAAAATGTCACTTTGACAAATATGGCAGGGCTCTTTAGTTCTGCCATATACTTTAAAGTCATATTGAAAATAACCTTTTTTACCATCTACGTTTATATAATCATTAATAGTTGACCCACCTTTCTTTATAGCTCGTCTAAGCACTTTTTTGATCGAAGATACAATATCTTCGCAATTTTTTTTTGATAACTTTTTGGAAATTTTCTGAGGTCTAATTTTGGATAAAAATAATGCCTCTGAAGCATAAATATTTCCAATTCCAACAACAATTTTAGAATTCATTATCAGTGATTTAATAGCAATATTTCTATTTCTCGATATAGAGTATAAATATTTCCAATTAAACGCCTTATCAAGAGGTTCTGGGCCTAAATTATTTAATAATTTGTTAGAAACAATTGGGGAGTCCTTTGAAAAAAATATCATTCCAAATTTCCTAGGATCATTAAACCTAAGGATTAAATTTGAGCTTAGATATATTTCAAAATGATCATGTTTTTTTCTAATATCATTTTTTTCTGCAATTCTTAGTGTTCCGGTCATACCTAGATGAATTGTTAAATATAATTTATCTGTTGAAATGATAATATATTTTGCTCTTCTGGAAACGCTACAAATTATAGATCCAGTAATAATATCTTGCATATCATTTTGCAATTCCCATCTTAGTTTTCTAACATATAAATTACATTTTGTAATTTTGTTATTTAGTAAATAAGGCTCAATGCCATCTACTATTGTTTGTACTTCTGGAAGTTCTGGCATTTACGTTAAATAGTTAATTAAATCAAGATCAGCTTTTTCTTTATATTTTAATCTAATAATAGGAATTTCTGTAAAGCTGGAGAGTTCTTCAAAATTATCTAAAGGGACATTTTTGCTAAGATCATTTAGAACAATAAATTTAATATTTAAATTTAGTTTTTTTATAGCTTCAATGGAAAGCAAAGTATGATTAATACAACCTAGTTTATTGTTAACAACAAGAATTACTGGTAAATCAAGTTTTACTGCTAAATCAGCAGTTAATTTATTATCAGCTATTGGTGAGAAAAAGCCACCACACCCTTCTATTAAATTAAAGGAATCATTGTCTAAATCTTTTTTCTCATTAATAAAATTTAATATATCGTCAAGTTTTATTTTTTTATTCTCTAATTTAGCTGCTCTCGGGGGTGATGCATATGCTTTAAACATAAATTTACATATATTTGAGAGTGGTGTGTTTTCAAGTTTAGAAAATTGTTCAGCATCTTTGGGAATAATATTTCCATCTGGTTCTTCACATCCAGATTCTACTGGCTTTAAAAAATGAAATTTAAATTTATATTCTTTTAGAAGTTCTCCAAATTTAAGCATAAACCATGTTTTTCCAACATCTGTATCTGTTCCAGTAATTAAGAAACCTTTCATAAAAACTCCCAATTATTAAATGTTCATGTGATAATGATACACATGAGCAATTATAATATAAATAGAAGAAAGTCTTATGAAGTAAAAGTGGGAAATATTTCTATAGGAGGAAATAATCCAGTTGTTATTCAGTCTATGACTGATACAGATACATCTGATGTCAATAAAACAACTAAGCAAATTATACAGTTAGTAGAAGCTGGATCAGAAATTGTGAGAGTTACTGTGAATGATTCAGATGCAATCAAAGCGATACCTCATATAAAAGAAAATTTAAATAAAGCTGGTGTTTCAGTTCCAATAGTTGGAGATTTTCATTTTAATGGTCATATATTATTAAGTAAATATAAATCAGAGGCAGAGTATTTAGATAAATTTCGCATAAACCCCGGAAATGTTGGTAAGAAAACTAAGAAAGATAAAAACTTCTCTACGATGATAGAAATTGCTTCCAAGCTAGGCAAACCTGTAAGAATTGGTGTTAATTGGGGAAGTTTAGATCAAGAATTATTAGCTAATAATTTAGATGTTAATAATAAATTACATAAGCCAAAAACTTTAGATGAAGTAATGTGTGAAACTGTAATAACTTCAGCTTTAGAAAATGCAAAATTGGCTGAATCAATTGGAATGCAAAAGAATAAAATTATAATTTCATGTAAATTGAGTAAAGTTAATATGTTAATTGACGTCTACACAAAAATTGCTGATATGTGTAATTATGCATTGCATTTAGGTTTAACTGAGGCGGGAAGTAATGAGAGAGGTGTAGTTTACTCTGCTTGTGCATTAGCCCCACTATTGCTTAACGGTATAGGCGACACGATAAGGGTGTCTCTAACCACCGATATAAATGGAAATAGAGCAAAAGAGGTTGAAGTTTCTAAATTAATTTTACAAAGTTTAGGAATAAGATATTTTTTACCTGATGTTACTTCGTGTCCAGGTTGCGGAAGAACAAGTAGTGATTACTTTCAAAAATTAGCTTCTGATATTGATAATTACATTAAAATTAATATGCCAACATGGAAGAAAGATTATCCTGGAGTAGAAAATTTAAAAATTTCGGTAATGGGGTGTATCGTTAATGGTCCTGGTGAAAGTAAACATGCAGACATCGGTATTAGTCTTCCAGGCAAGGGAGAAAATCCTACTGCACCAGTTTATATTGATGGTCAAAAAAATGTGACTTTAAAGGGTGATAATATTACTAACGAGTTTAAAGAGATTTTATATAATTATATAGAAAAAAGATTTAAGGCCTAAATATTTATTTAATTTTAGAAAATCTTTCTAAGGCTTCATTTCTGCTTATACTTAAATCTACAATCGGTTTTATAAAATTATTATTGTTAAACAAGTCTTCTTTATAATCATCATCAGGATAATCTGAAAAGTTTTTTAACCATTTTTTCGAATATCGATTATTTGGATCAAATTTTTTTTCCTGTAGTACTGGATTAAATATCCTAAAGTATGGTGCTGCGTCAGTTCCACACCCAGAAACCCATTGCCATCCCATTGTATTATTAGCTATATCTGCATCTAGAAGAGTATCTCTAAACCATTTTTCTCCTTCTTGCCATGGAATTAATAAATTTTTTGTTAAAAAAGATGCAGTTATCATTCTTGTTCTATTATGCATATATCCTGTTTCCCAAAGTTCATTCATAGCTGCATCAACAATCCTTATTCCTGTTTTACCTTTTTTCCATTTATTTAAATTAATATCATAATTCTTATTCCATTTAAAATTTTCATATTTTTTATTAAAAGGCTTTTTAGTAACATATGGAAAATGATAAAGGATATAATATGAAAATTCTCTCCAATATAATTCTTTTATAAAATGCTCTTCATGTTTAGTAAGTTTATGTTCTGAATGAAATTTAAATTCACTAATAATTTGATTTGATGTAATCTCACCAAAACGTAAGTACGGTGAAAGTTTTGAAGTACCAGAGATATCGAGATAATCTCTATCTTCTTTATATGTTGATAAATGATTATTAAAAAAATCTTTAAGCATTTTTTTGGCTTCAGGCTCGCCAGGTTTCCAATACGTCTCAAATTTTCTAAACCATGTATTATTGTATTTTGAAAATATTTCTTCAGTATGTTTTACATCAGATTTAATATTATGTGTATTAATTTGATCTTTTGGAAATTTAAACACTTTTTTTTGCACGTATATTGATTTGCAATGTTTATAAAATGGAGAATATACTTTATATGGCTCGCCACTTTTATTTAAAATTGTATCTGGTTCAGATAGATTTGTATTATTGAAACTATAAAACTTAACATCTATTTTTGAGAGCTCTTTATCAAGTTTTTTTTCTTTAACAATAAAATTTGGATGTTTATTTTGATTTAAAAACACTGCCTTGAAGTTATTATCTTTAACTATCTCTAAAATTTTTGATACATATTCTCCCTTCATGATGTGGAGAGAAATATTTTTTTCTTTAAGTCTATTTTTTAAAGATTTTAAGCTATTTTCTAACCACCAAAGGTTAGCTGAACCATGTGTATTTTTATAAAGTTCTTCATCATATACAAAAGCAAAAGTTGAGGAATGATATTTTTTTACAGATGCACATATTGCCTCATTATCATCTAATCTTAGATCGTTGGAGAACAAAATAAGCGATTTCATTTTTATATTAGTATTTTATTCCTTCAACTTTAGCAAGCTTTATAAGAACTTCTTCTAATAAGTATCTTGATTTTGCTGAGGTAGCCTCTAGCTCTTTATGGATCTCTGCATCTTTAGCATTTCTAGCCTCACATTCAGAAGAATATTTTTCAAATGCTGTGAGCTTATTAATAAGATCACTTAAATGCCTAGGGCACTCACAGTTAATAGTGCTGCCAGCAGCGACAATATTTGCAAGATCCTGATCAGTTAGTAATCTGTCAGTTGAAGTTGATTTTAAATAATTCGAGAAGTTGTTACTGCACCATTCAGTTATATCTGAGTGATTAAGGGGTAATGGTATTGTCCCAGTATCTTGAGTTGTTAATGTAGCAATATCACTTTCTTTGCCAAAATCATATGCACATAAAAGTTTTGAAGCTTTTGATTGCTTAAGAATCTTTTGAACCATTTGAAATGTCCCTTGGTTAATAGTGGGAATTTCAGCAATAATAAAATCTATTTTACAATGATAATTGGATTTAATATTTCTTGGGTCTTGGACAACATCGATCATATTGAGTCTCATACTATCAAGACTTTTTTTATCTAAAATAGTTCTCCCAAGTAATATAAAGTTTAAATCATTTTTACCGACACTTGATAAAGCTGTTTTGCAACTAGATATTCTTTTTTCTAAATTTTCAATATTTAAATTTGCAACCGCACTAATAGCATCACCGTTATCAACCAATTTCTTAATTAACAATAATCTATCAATGTCAGCTTGAGTGTAAAGCCTGTCACCTGCATCTGTTCTTATTGGCTTAACTACTTCATATCTTCTTTCCCATGCCCTTAAGGTTTCAGGACGGATACCGGTTATTTGGGTGGTTAGACCAATTCTATAATTTTGTTCTGTGCTCATAATCTTATTTAATTTATTACTCATAATATGTATGTTATATAAAGTTCACATTTTAATCAAGTATTATTTATATATATCTGTGCAATACTTGTATTATATTAAGTAATTGTATTAATTATAATAATTAAACTTATATTTGTATAGATATATCTGTACATTTAGTTTTTTTGTGTTAATATAATTTTATGATTAAATATTTGTACATCCCCTGGAGCACCTAGCTCCGCTTACTTGTAGCCGGTTTTCCGGCTACTTTTTTTTGAATAAAATTGGAGGTAAATATGTTCGGATTTGGTAATAAAGATAAAGTTCATAAGGTGACTATAGCTAACACAGGCGAAACATTTGAGGTAAAAGGTAAAATTAATCTTCTACAAGCAGCTCAGAATGCCGGTATTGAATGGCCATGTGATTGTAAAGTTGGTAGTTGCGGAACATGCAGGGCAGTTCTTAAAGAAGGAAAAGTTAAAGAGCTTGCTGATTTTGCGTACACACTAGATGGTGATATGTTAAAAGAAGGTTATATCCTTGCTTGTCAATCATCATTGAAAAGCGATATAACAGTTGAACTTGATAAGAATCAAACAGCTGTTGAAGCAACCAAAATGTAAATAATTAAATATTAAATTCCAGTTCCATCCCAAAGGGTTGGTCTGGAATTTTATTATTTTCGTAAGCTATATTTCCCGAAACTATAGTCGTTAAAATTCTAGTTTTAAAAGCAACATCTGAAAATGCTGACCAACCACATTTGTGCATCATTGGTATTTCATCAATCTCTCCCTCTTCTAGAAAATCTAAAATAACTATATCAGCCCAATAACCCTCTCTTATAAAACCTCTTTCTTTTACGTTGTAACATAAAGCTGGATTGTGGCAGATTTTTTCAATAATTTTCTCTAAGGAAAAAATTCCATTATGATAAAATTCCAAACAAGCTCTTAGCGAATGCTGAATTACAGGTAACCCAGCAGGAATATCTTCATATTTTCCACTTTTTTCTGACTTTAGATGCGGGGCATGATCTGTTGCTATTACATCAATATTATTATTTTTAACTCCCTCTATAAGAGCTAATCTATCAGATTCTTCTTTAATTGATGGGTTACATTTAATAAATCCTTTTTTTCTTGCATAATCCTTCTTTGAATAAAGCATATGATGAATACAAACTTCTGCTGTAATTAATTTATTAGAAACATTGTTATCGTTGGAAAAAAAATCAACCTCATCTTTTGTTGTTAAATGAAGTACGTGAAGTCTTGAGCCATATTTTCTTGCAAGGTTTATAGCAAGAGTAGACGACTTAGTACAGCACTCTCTACTTCTAATTTCAGTATGCATTTCAAGAGGTATATTATCTCCATATTTTTCTTTTGCAGCTTTAAAATTTCTATCAATAATAGGGGAATCCTCACAATGCGTAGCAATTAATTTTGGGCAATGAAGAAATATATTCTCTAATGATTGCAAATTATCAACTAACATGTTTCCAGTAGAGGCTCCCATAAATATTTTTACACCACAAGCTCTTTTTGATGTATTTTTTATCTCTTCTATATTGTCATTTGTAGCACCAAGATAAAAAGAGTAATTTGCAAAAGATCTATTTTCAGCTATTTTGAATTTTTTATCTAAACCTTCATTTGTAATGATTGGTGGTTTGTTATTTGGCATATCCATATAAGTGGTTGTTCCACCAATAACTCCAGCTAAAGATTCCGATCTTATATCTGCTTTGTCCGTTAAGCCAGGCTCCCTAAAGTGGACTTGATCATCAATCATGCCTGGTATCACATATTTATTTGTAGCATCTATTACTTTATCAGCTTGCAGATGTGATAAATTATTGGATATTTGCTCAATCCTTCCATTTTTTATATAAATATCGCCAGTCTTTCTTTTGTTTTCGTTGATGATTGTGGCATTTGTAATTAATATAGATTTCATTATTTTTACTCTAATTGTTTAAGTGTATAATCTTGTAGTCTACTATGAAACTAAAAATATATAATACTTTATCAAAAGAAAAAGAGCTATTTTTACCTATTGATGAAAATACCATTAAAATGTATGTCTGCGGACCAACTGTCTACAGCTACGCTCATATCGGTAATGCTAGACCAGCTGTTGTGTTTGATACTCTTTATAGACTTTTAAAAAATATTTATCCTGAAGTAGTTTACGTTAGAAATATAACTGATGTAGATGACAAAATTAATGAAGCTGCAAAAAAGTTGAATGTACCAATATCATCCATAACAAAGAAATATACAGATATATACCATGAAGATATGAAGAGTTTGTGCGTGCTTAAACCAGATCATGAACCTAGGGTCACTGATAATATAAATCAAATAATATCAATGATTCAAAGAATTTTAGATAATAAAAATGCATATATTAATAAAAATCACGTTTTATTTGATGTAACTTCTTTCAAAGATTATGGAAAATTATCAAATAGGGATATGAGCGAAATGATTTCAGGCGCAAGAGTGGAAGTAGCAGAATACAAAAATTACCCAGGAGATTTTGTGCTATGGAAACCATCATCTAAAGACGAACCTGGTTGGGATAGCCCATGGGGATTTGGAAGGCCAGGTTGGCACATAGAATGCTCCTCGATGGTAGAGACATATTTAGGCGATGAAATAGATATACATGGTGGGGGGCAGGATTTAATTTTTCCACATCATGAAAATGAAATTGCACAAAGTTGTTGTGCACATAATAGTTCTAATTATGCAAGTTACTGGATGCATAATGGTTATTTAAATATGGAAGGCGAAAAAATGTCAAAATCATTAGGTAATATCATTACAATAAAAGATTTATTAGAAAATTATGATGGAGAAGTTGTGCGTTTGGCATTATTAAGCACTCACTATAGAAAGCCTATAAACTTTGGCGAGAGTCTTTTAGAGCAATCAAAAAATATTTTAAATAAATTATATAAAAATTTAGCTAATGAAAGTTTTGAAGATAAGATTTCTGAAAATGTTATAGACCCTTTGCTAGATGATTTAAATACGCCTTTGGCAATCTCAAATTTATTAAAAATTAAGTGCTCAAAAACATTATTAAAAAGTGCAAATCTACTTGGATTGCTTAATGAAGATGCAGACGAATGGTTTGCAAAAAATAATAAAGCAACAATATCTGAAAATGAGATAGAATTATTAATTAAAAAGAGAGATGATGCTAGAAAATCAAGGGATTTTCAATCAGCTGATAAAATAAGAGATCAATTAGAACAAAATAATGTAATATTGGAAGATATTGATGGTAAGACAACTTGGCGAGTAAAAAAATGACGAAAATATTTAAAGAAAGAAAAACAGTAGAGCAAGTAGAAGAGGGCAACGAGCTTGCCCCAAAATTTGATGAGAATGGCTTACTACCAGTAGTTACAACAGATGCTAAAAGCGGGGATGTTTTAATGCTCGGCTATCAGAATGCTGAAGCTCTTGAATTAACAATTGAAACTGGC
Organism: Gammaproteobacteria bacterium; assembly: GCA_038114285.1. Lineage (GTDB taxonomy): Bacteria > Pseudomonadota > Gammaproteobacteria > Poriferisulfidales. The sequence continues at coordinate 48,166 of JAYNQN010000001.1, forward strand.
GAGGCTTACTATTGGAGTAGAAGTAGAGATTGCTTGTGGCATAAAGGAGCAACAAGTGGTTTGATACAAAAAGTCGTAGATATAAGAATAGATGATGATCAGGATGCTATTTGGCTAAGTGTTGAGTTGCAGGGTTTAGAAGCAAGTTGTCACGTTGGATTTAAGTCATGTTTTTATAGAAGTATACCAACTGGAAACACAAAAGAAGATATAAAGTTAATATATAAAGAAGATGAAAAAACTTTTGACCCGAAGGATATTTACGGAGACGCACCAAATCCAACCAAACTATAATTTAAATTATGGTTCATTTATATCAATCTTTAATTAAAACATTAAAATTTGGTTATAAGCCAAAAATTATTGAGGATAGTCTTGGTAATTCTGTATCTAATATTGGATTAATATATAAATCAATATTACTTGGTAATATTATTTTCAATTTAATAGGTAAAAACAAACAGTTTCCCTTGGCTATAATGTTGCCAAATACAGTACCTACCGCAATAGTGTTTTTTGCTATTCAGTATCTAAATATAGTTTCTGCAATATTGAATTTTACTTCTGGCTCAAAAAATATAATTTCTTGTATTAAAAAATCAAATGTTAAATATATAATTACATCTAAAAAATTTATTGAACAAAATAACATGCTTAATTTAATAAATACAATGATTGAGCAAGATTGTAAATTTATTTATCTTGAAGATTTAAAAGAACTAATAAATATAAAATATAAGGTATTGGCTCTAATAGATTTATTATCAAGAATATTGATTTCAAAAAAGAATTTTTGTAAAGACTTGGCTGTTATCTTGTATACATCAGGCACAGAAAGTGATCCTAAAGGGGTAGGCTTATCTCATGAAAATCTTTATGCAAATAGAATGCAGGTATTAAAGACTTTAAATATTGGCAAAAAAGAAAAATTTTTCACATGTTTGCCATTTTTTCATTCCTTTGGTTTGGGCATTGGTGTCCTTTTGCCTGTTCTTTCAGGTTGCAAGGTGTATTTGTATCCAACACCATTACATTTTCAAACTATCCCAAAACTCATTGAAGAAACTAAGTCTACTGTATTTTTTTCTACAGATACATTTTTAAAAAAATATATTCCTTTTGTAAAAAAAACAACCTTTAAAAATTTAAATTACTTAATTGCAGGTGCTGAAAAAGTTGATAATATTACCCATGAAAAATATCTTCAATTTGGTATTAAAATTCTAGAGGGATATGGGGTAACTGAAGCATCGCCAGCTGTTTCTGTTAACACAAATGAAAATTATAAATTGGGATCGGTTGGAAAGTTTGTTCCAGAAATACTTTACAAAGTTGAAAAAGTTGATGGGTGTAAAGATGGAGGATTGCTTTATATTAAAGGGAAAAATGTAATAAAAAATTATCTTGGAAAATCAGAAACATTTGATTGGTATAATACCGGCGATATTGTAAATATTGATGAAGAAGGTTATTTGTATATTCTTGGAAGACTTAAAAGATTTGCAAAAATTGCTGGGGAAATGATATCACTATCTCAGATAGAAGAATTTGCAAAAAATATCTGGCCAGAAAATAATAGTGTGGTTTGCTCTATCAAAGACTCAAGTAAAGGGGAAGCTTTGATATTACTGACTGATAAAAAAGATGCAAATTTAGATATCATTAGTAAATCTATGAAAGAGTCTGGGTTTTCAACTTTATACATTCCAAAGACATTAAAAACTATTGATGAGCTCCCGATATTGGGTAGCGGAAAACTTGATTATAGAAGAATACAAGATATAGCAGAAATTTAAATATATAGTTTCTCAATTCTATTACCAAGATTACACATAAGCTCATATGGTATAGTATTTATTAACTTTGATACTTCGTTAATATTGATGTTATCTCCCCATAATTCAACAAAATTTCCTACGTTTATATTTGTATCTTTAATATCTATAGTAATTATATCCATTGAAACTCTACCAACTATATTAAAAAAATTATTTTCATAAAAGACTTTTCCAATATTGCTGAATTGTCTAGAGAAACCATCGCCATATCCAATTCCTATAGCTGCTATTCTTGTGTCTTTTTTTACTTTATATGTATGCCCATATCCTATCGCCTCGCCTTTTTTACAGTTTTTTATTGCAATTACTGGCGCCGTTAATGTCATGGCAGGTTTTAGATTGATATTATTTAATGTTGTACATGGATTTACTCCATATAGCATTAAGCCAGGTCTTATCCAGCAATTACTATGGTTAAAATTTTTAGAGTATTTAATTATACCTGCTGAGTTAAATAAACTTATTTCTGTATTATGCCCTTCAATAATGTTTAGAATTTTTTGAATTTGTAATTCTGATATATTATCTTCATCTTCGTCAGCGCAAGCTAAGTGAGTCATAACACCAATCGGATTCTTTATATTTTTATTTTTACTACATCTATCAAAAATTTCAAAAAAATCTGAAACGTTAAAGCCTAACCTATTCATTCCTGTATCAATTTTAATCCATAACTTAACAGGGTTATTTAGTTTAGTGTTTTCAATTATATTGATTTGAGAGAATTCATGTATTACTGGCCTAATATTATTTTCTGAGCAATATTTATATTCAGCACTATCTGAAAAACCCTGTAAACAAATTATTTCTTTGCTAATATTATTTTCTCTTAAATATTTTGCTTCTTTTATTGTTGCTACTGCAAATGAGTCAGTATTATTTAATATTTTTGCAACTTCTAAAATACCATGTCCATAGGCATTTGATTTAATTACCGACATAATTTTTGAGTTGGGGTTGTACTTTTTTATTTCAGCAAAATTATTTATTAAATTCTTTTTTTTGATTAAAAGTTGCCCATTCATTTAATTCCCTCAGGCTGCATTATTTCAGGAGCGAAGTTTTCAAATCTAGTACATTCTTTTAAGAATGTTAGCTTAGTTGTGAATGTAGGACCATTTCTTTGTTTTCTAATAATTACTTCGGCAGTTCCTTTGTCAGGAGAATCGTCATTATATTGATCATCTCTGTATATGAAAGCAATTAAATCAGCATCTTGTTCTATTGCACCTGACTCCCTTAAGTCTGACATTATAGGTCTTTTGTCAGTTCTATTTTCTAAACTTCTATTTAACTGTGATAACGCTATGACTGGTACTTCTAATTCTCTTGCTAATGCTTTTAGTGACCTTGAAATTTCTGAAAGTTCTGTCGCTCTATTCTCAGAATTGGAAGGTAAATGCATCAGCTGCATATAATCAATTACAATTAAATCCAACCCTTTATCTCTTTTTAGTCTTCTAGCTCTTGCTCTGATGTCGGTTGGGGTTAAAGCCGGAGTATCGTCTATAAAAATATTTGCTTTAGACAGTAAAGCAATAGCGTTAGTAATTCTTGGCCAGTCATTATCGTTTAGTTTGCCTTTTCTAAGATTTTGTTGGTCTATTCTGCCCATAGATGAAATTAATCTAGTAGATAATTGTGTACCTGACATTTCCATACTAAAGACCGCTGTGACCGTTTTATTTTTTATGGACGCAAATTCAGCGATATTCATTGCAAAAGCAGTTTTTCCCATAGATGGTCTACCCGCAATAATTATTAAGTCTCCTTTTTGAAGGCCTGCAGTTTCATTATCAAATTTAGAAAATCCAGTTGCAATACCAGTTATAGCTTCACCTGTTTCTGCTTTTTCTTGTATTTCTTCATAAGATTTTCCCACTAACTCGGAGACTCTTTTGAAACCACTATTAGCTTTTTCAGATTCTTCGGATATATTAAAAATTGTTCGTTCAGCTTCATCAAGAAGTTCTTTACTATTTACTCCGCCATCTCTTGATTTCTCAATTAGATCATTACTTATATTTATCAATTGCCTTAGTATAGATTGTTCTCTAACAATAGTTGCATATGCTTTGATGTTAGCTGCCGAAGGTGTTTGGTTTATTATTTCAGATAAATATGAAGAAAAGGACTGGTCGTTTTCAATATTTGCTTTTTCGTTAATAGTGACAACATCAAATGGCATGTTTTCACTAACTAGCTCTAAAATACACGAATAAATTTTTCTATGTTGCTGGTTATAAAAGTCGTTTACTTGAATAATATCGCTAATTCTTTCCCAAGAATTATTATCAAGCATAAGCCCGCCTAATAC
>JAYNQN010000001.1:52330-88473 GCA_038114285.1 Gammaproteobacteria bacterium
GTTTGGCACCCTACTAAGGCCTTGTAATGTAACGTTTTCACTCATTATGAAGAACCAAGCTAATAAATTAATAATTTATATTATCAGCTTTGGTTATTTGATTCGACAATTAGATTAACTATCGCGTCTGTTTCAATACCTAGATGAATATTAACGGGATACTCGCCAATTTTTTTGATAGCTCCATCTGGCATTCTTATCTCTTGACGTGTTACCTCGAGTCCACTATCTACAAGTTGTTTTTCAATTTCATAAGGACCTATAGACCCAAATAACTGACCCTCTTCATTTGCTTCAGCAGTAATTTTTATTGTAAAACCATCTAATTTTTCTTTTCTTTTATTTGCAGCCGCTAAATTTTCTTTTGCAATTTTCTCAAGTTCTTCTCTTTTTTCTTCAAATTCTTTCAAATTTTCTTCTGTCGCATATTTTGCTTTTGCTTTTGGTATCAAGTGATTTCTTGCAAAGCCTGGCTTAACGCTGACCTTATCTCCCAAGTCACCTAAATTTTCTATTTTTTCTAATAATATTACGTCCATCTAGTTTTCCTATATTTTATGGTTATCTGAGTATGGAATTAAGGCCAAATATCTAGCACGTTTTACTGCTGTTGATATTTGTCTTTGATATTTTGCTTTAGTGCCTGTTATTCTGCTTGGTAAAATTTTTCCAGTTTCAGTAATATATTCTTTAATTAAATTAAGATCTTTGTAATCAATTTCAGATATACCTTCTTTTGTAAACTTGCAAAATTTTTGTTTTTTAAAATATCTAGACATTTTCTACTCCATTTTCATCAATAGTCTCATTATCAATCACTCGCATATTATCCTTTATTTCGCTAGAATTGTTAGACTCATCCTCTTCATCAGTCAGAATCGATGATTTTTCTGTAATTGCTGATTTTCTTTGTAAAATCATATTTCTAATGACAGCATCATTAAATTTAAAGTTTGAAGAAATCTCTTCTATTACTTCTTTATTACATTCAATATTCAGAAGTATGTAATGTGCTTTATGGATTTTGTTAATAGGGTATGCAAGCTGTCTTCTTCCCCAATCTTCTTCCCTATGAATTTTACCACCGCTTGCAGTGACTATTCCAGAGTACTTTTTAATCATTGCAGGAACTTGATCACTTTGATCAGGATGAACTAAAAAAACTATTTCGTAATGTCTCATATATTTTCCTTATGGTTTATTGTCTCTCGGATAATCCAAGTAGAACAAGGAAAAGGCATTTTACAGAAAGCAGTATAAGACTTCAATTACTTTATTTTGGAATTTATTGTATTTACTATAATCCCTGTTGCTACAGCCATATTAAGGCTTTCAACAACTCCATTCATCTCAATTTTAATTAAAAAATCACAATCATCTTGTGTTTTCTTTCTTAGACCTTTAGATTCACCACCAATTACTAGTGCTATTGGTATTTTAAAATCCATATGATTTATATCATTTTCTGCTTTATCAGATGCACCATAAATCCAATATTTATTTTCTTTTAAAAGCTTAAGAAGTCTAGATATGTTTTTAACTTTAACTATGGGTACTGTCTCAGCTGAGCCTGCAGCTACTTTTCTTACAGTTTCATTAATATCTACAGAATTATGATCTTTAATTACAACTGCAGATATATTGTAAGCGTCGCATATTCTAAGGCATGCTCCAAAGTTTCTAGGATCAGAAACTTCATCAAGAATTAATAAAATCTGGTTTTTAGAATTATTTGACAAATATTTAATTAAATCTTTTTCAAGTATATTTTCTTGTTTTTTTGCTACAGCTAGAATACCCTGATGACTTTTAACGTTGGATAAATTAAATATTTTTTCATTTGACATTTTTTGAATAGAAATTTTATTTTTTTTTGCCTCAGAAAATATTTCAATAAATTTATTTGAGTCTTTGTCAGATACATAAATTTCATAAATGTCATATGGTCTTACTTTAAGTAATACCCTAACTGCATGAATACCAACAATATTAATTTTATTGTTATCTTTTTTCATTTATTTACCAACGAAAAATCAATCTTTCTTTCTGACGGTAACGCACTTATTAATTTAACTTTAATTTTATCGCCAACTTTATAAATTTTATTTGATTTATCTCCATATAGATAATTTTTTTTTTCGTTATATATAAAGTACTCATTACCTAACGAGGAAATGTGTACTAATCCCTGTATTGGTTGCTCTTTAATTGAAATAAATAATCCAAAATTTACAACCGAATTTACTAAGGCATTAAATTTTTTTCCTATAAATTTTTTTGCATAATAGCAGAGAAGAATAGATTGTAATTCTCTTTCTGCTGCTTCTGAATTTCTTTCGTTTTCTGATGAGATTAAACCGATTTTTTCTAAATTATTTAAATTATATTTTTCTTGTTTTTTTTCAATAATATTTTTTATTATCCTATGTACTATTAAGTCTGGGTAACGTCTAATAGGTGATGTGAAATGATTATAAGACTTTAAAGCAAGCCCAAAATGCCCTATATTTTTTGGCGTATATTCAGCACGTGCTAATGATCTTAATATTATTGACGTTACAAGATGGTTATCAAGCCTTTTCTTTGATAGTTTTATAATGTCATTAATTTCTTTTGTGTTAGGAATTTTACTTTGGGAAAGCTTATAGCCAAGACTTTTTAATGCTATAGATGCATCTTTAATCTTTTCAGTAGTTGGTTCATCATGAACCCTGTATAGAGAATGAAATTTGTTCTTTTTTATATATAAACTACTCGCAACGTTCGCTGCTATCATGCATTCCTCGATAAGTTTTTGTGATTCTAATCTTGCATTATTTTTAACTCCATTAATTTCATTATTTTTATCAACAACAAAAGAGAATTCTTGTGTATCAAAGTCAACAGCATGTCTTTTCTTTCTTGAGTGACTCAAAAATTTATAGACTTTAAATAAATTATTAAGATTTTTTATAATATTTTTATCTTTTATTATATTTTTTTTATTTTTAAAAAAATTCTCAACTTGATTATATGTTAATCTTGCCGAAGAGTTTATTATAGCGTTATAAAACTTATAAGATTTTATTTTTCCTTCTTTATTGACTATCATTTCTGACACAATTACATACTTATCTTCGTTAGGTCTAAGTGAACATAAATTATTTGATAATATTTCAGGCAACATTGGCACAACATAACCTGGAAAGTAAGAAGATGTGCCCCTTTTTTTTGCTTCTTTGTCTATACTTGAGTTAATCTCAACATAATGTGAAACATCTGCAATAGCTACATACAGTTTTAAGTCTTCACTATTTTTTTTGCAAAATACTGCATCATCAAAATCTTTTGCATCTTCTCCATCAATTGTAACGAAATCAAGTTCTTTTAAATTTTTTCTTTTATACGATGCTTTGTTAAATCTATTTTCTTCAAATTTCTTGACATCTTTAAGAATATTTTTATTAAAGTAATCATTGATATTAAATTTTTTAATAATTTTTTAAATTTCTTCTTGTAGGTTAAATTTTTTTTTATTCATATTAAAAATTGTTGAACTATAATTTTTTGGAATAGTATAGATTTGGTTCTAAAAAAAATTTATTTTATCTTTTTTTTATCTCTTCAATCTTTATAATGCTATCTTTTTTTGAGTAATCCCTAATATCTTGAGTAATTTTCATTGAGCAGAAGTTAGGGCCGCACATTGAGCAAAAGTGTGCATCTTTTGCAGGTTCTTGAGGTAAAGTTTCATCATGATAGCTTTTTGCTTTTTCTGGATCTAAGCCTAAGTTAAATTGATCTTCCCATCTAAATTCAAATCTTGCTTGAGACAATGCATTATCTCTTAGTTGCGCAGCGTACTTTCCTTTTCCTAAGTCTGCAGCATGAGCTGCTATTTTGTAAGCAATAATACCATCTCGAACATCTTCTTTATTTGGCAAACCTAGATGTTCTTTAGGAGTTACATAACATAGCATTGCAGTGCCATACCACCCAATCATAGCTGCCCCGATAGCGGATGTTATATGATCATAGCCTGGAGCAATATCAGTGGTTAGAGGTCCAAGAGTATAAAAAGGTGCCTCATGACATTCATCTAATTCTTTTTGCATGTTTTCCTTGATAAGGTGCATTGGCACATGTCCAGGGCCTTCAATCATTACTTGAACATCATGTTTCCATGCAATTTTAGTAAGTTCGCCTAAAGTTTTAAGTTCTGCAAATTGAGCTTCATCATTAGCATCTGCAATAGATCCAGGTCTTAATCCATCACCTAATGAAAAGGTAATGTCATATTTTTTCATGATTTCGCAAATTTCCTCAAAATGTGTATATGTGAAATTTTCTTTATCATAAGTTAAGCACCATTTTGCCATTATTGATCCACCACGAGAAACAATACCTGTGGTTCTATTTTTTGTTAATGGTATATATTCTTTTAAAACTCCTGCATGTATTGTAAAGTAATCAACACCTTGTTCTGCCTGCTCTAACAAAGTGTCCTTATATATTTCCCATGTTAGCTTTTCTGCCCTACCTTTCACTTTTTCTAATGCTTGATAAATGGGTACAGTTCCAACAGGCACGGGCGAATTCCTCATTATCCATTCTCTAGTCTCATGTATATTTTTTCCAGTTGATAAATCCATTAGTGTGTCACCGCCCCATCTAGTTGACCAAATCATTTTTTCAACTTCTTCTTCAATTGATGACGATATTGTCGAATTTCCAATATTCGTGTTTACTTTTACTAGGAAATTCCTTCCGATAATCATTGGTTCTGACTCCGGGTGGTTTTTGTTGGCAGGGATTACGGCTCTACCTTCGGCTACTTCTTTTCTCACAAACTCTGGAGTTATTAACGTATGTTCTTTAAAATAATCTCCGTTTTTTTGACTCATTAAATGCTTATATTCTTTGTCATTAGCAATTCTATCAAGAAGAATATTTTCTCTAATTGCTATATACTCCATCTCAGGAGTTATAATACCTTTTCTTGCCAAATGCATTTGTGTGCAGTTATTTTTATATTCTTTTGATCTGCTAGATATCCACTCGGATCGTATTTTTTTAATTCCTTTATTTAAATCAATTTCGTAATTATCGTCTGAATATGGCCCAGATGTGTCATAAATTGGGATAGGTGGATTTTCAGTTAATGTTCCGTCAGCGTTTTTTGTGGGATGTTGGAGAACTTCTTTCATACCAACTTTGACATTTTTATCCGTTTCCATTGGTATATATATTTTTCTATGGCATGGATTCTGAATTTTTAATGCATTTGATGAATTTTCATTAAGCTTAATGTTTTTTTCATCTTTTTTAATACTTTTTTCTGCTGCCATAATCGTCCTATAATACAACATATTAAGCATAATTATAATTAAATATGTTGTTAAAATGTAAAGAGTTGCAAAACGCAAATAACTAAATAAACTTATCTGACAAAAAAGAAGTTTGCAAGTGTATTTGTTATAGTGAGAATTTAACAGGTTAAATTAACGTAGAATATGAAGATAACTAAGAAAAATATGATTGAAAGTCAGTTAAAGCCTGAGGGTATAAGCTGTATTAATACTATGGATTGTATTTCTAAAATAAACCGAGAAGATTTCGTACCTAAAGAATTTTTCAATTTATCATATGCTGAATGCGATATTCCATTAAAAAATAATTTTAAAATGTTAAGACCATTAACTGTCGCAAGAATCCTACAATTACTGCAAATAAGTAAAAATGATGAAATTCTAGAAGTTGGTACTGGTAGCGGATATTTAACATGTTGTTTATCAAAAATGGGAAATTTTGTTGATACAGTTGATATGGATAAAGAGATGCTTTCTGAAGCTAAGAAAATTCATAAAAAATATAATATACATAATATAAATTATATTAATGCAGATGTTTTTTCTAACTGGACCTCAGAAAAAAAATATGATGTTATTGTTATAACTGGTTCAATTGATTCAAGAATGGAAATGCTTGAGCAATTACTAAAAAATGATGGAAGAATGTTTGCTGTAATTGGGACTTTCCCCGTAATGAATGTAAATATAATTAAACGTGTATCAGATGATAAGCTTATATTTGATGTGGCTTTTGAAACAATATTGGACCCATTGAAAAATATAAACAAAAAAAATTATTTAAATTTTTAATATATATAATAATTTTATGATAGAAATGACTGCCTTTGAGCTGAAAAAACATATTCAAAACGATCCAAATATAATTTTAATAGATGTTCGCGAAAATTGGGAGTACAGTGTTGTATCTATAAAGGATTCAATTCATATCCCAATTTCAGAAATTCAGAATAAGATGCATGATTTTGATGAAGAAAAAACAATAGCTTTCGTATGTCATCATGGAATAAGAAGTAGAATGGTAGGCTTATATTTTGAGCAAAACGATTTTAAAAATATTATAAACTTGAGAGGTGGTATAGATTCTTGGGCAAAGACAGTTGATAACAGCATGGCAACATATTAATTTTTTTTTATGATAAAATTTTTCCCACGTATTATTTTTATTATTTATCTTCTCGTTTTAACCGTTGGTAAATCTTATGGTGTCAATTTACTTGAAGTTTATAATATTGCTGTAAAAAATGACCCTGAATTACTAGCTGCAGAAGTAAAACATAAAGCAACAGTTCAGGAGTATCCAATTGCAAGGTCATACCTTTTACCAAACTTAAATTTTTCTGCTTCTAGTCAAAGAACAAGAGAATCTATTGACGGTACTATATATGGAAGTTCATCTGCAACTTCTCAATTTACTACTGATGAGTTTAGTATTAATTTGAAACAACCGTTGTACCGAAGGGATTTATTTTCATTGTTAGAAAAATCTGAGCACGAGGTAGCAAAATCATTGGCAGAACGAGATTTAGCTAGACAAGATTTAATTATTAGGGTTGCAGAAGCTTATTTTAATATTCTTGATAGTATTGATAATATTAATTATGTGCAGTCTGAAAAAGCTGCCATTAAGTCGCAATTAGAGGAATCAAAAAAAAGACTTGAAGTTGGCCTCATTGCAATTACTGATTATGCAGAAGCTCAAGCTTCTTATGATTTATCAGAAACAAAATATATTGAAGCAGAAAATTTAAGTGATCTTACAAAAGAATCATTATATGTTTTAACAGGAAAGCAATTTACAGGCTATTCTGCTCTAAGTATAAATATTAAAGCAAAAGAAATAGAGCCAAATGACATAAAATCATGGGAGAATTTTGCATTAAAACAAAATTTAAGTTTATTGGCTTACAAGAAGGCGCTAGATGCAGCTATAGCAAATTCAAAATATGAAAGGTCAAAACATTATCCAAAATTGGACATATATGGAACTGTAAAAGAAACTGATAAAGGTGGAGGAACATCAGGAGCTTTTGAGTCAAATAATGACTATATTGGAATAGAATTAAATATTCCAATATTTAGTGGTGGAAACACATATTATAGTAGTAAAAAAGCTTCATACTTGGAAGAAAAAGCAAGGTACGATTTATTAAAAATTAAAAGGGAAGTTGTAAGAGATACAAGACAAGCTTTTCTTAACTTAAAATCTAGTATTAGTAAAGTTCAGGCATCAAAAAAGGCTTTAGAGTCAAATAAATTATCAGTTGAGTATAATAAAGCAGGATACGAAGTTGGCACAAGATCTACTACTGATGTTTTAATGGCACTAAAGGATTCATTTAATGCAAAAAAGAACTATTCAAAAGCAAAATATGAGTATTTAATTAGTAAATTGAAACTAAAAAAATCTATTGGAACTTTATCAATTGATGATCTTAAAGTCGTCAACAGTTGGCTAAATTAAATGTTATATAAATTTATTTATAAGTTTCTTCTTTTATTAATTTTTCCATTAATATTTATTTATGCAGTAATTCAGTCTATTAAACAAAAAGACTTTAACTTATTTGAAAATAAATTTGGCTCTATTTTAAAGATAAAGAATAATTATAACATATGTATACACTGCGCATCACTAGGTGAAATAAACGGGGCCGAAAATATAATTAAAGAAATAAGTAAAACCAATAATATTTTAATATCAACAAATACAACTTCTGGGAAAAAAAGAGCGAAAGAATTATTTCCGGAAATTGATATAATTTACTTCCCTTTTGATTATAAATTTATAATATATAGTTGGCTAGAAAAGGCTAAAATAAAAAATGTTCTTATATATGAAACTGAAATTTGGCCAAACTTTTATAGCGTTTGTAATGAATTAAATATAAAAATATGCATGCTAAATGCAAGAATATCTAAAGATGTATTAGACACTAAGATATTGAAAAAATTTTATAAAGAAACTTTGAATAAATGCAGTTTAATTTTATGTAAATCAGGGTATGAAAAAGAAAAATATCAAAATATTGGTGTGAACGAAAAACTATTATTCACTATCGGAAATCTAAAATATGCCTATATCCCAGATTTTGGTGATGAATTATCAGATAAAAGGAATGAAAAATTATTTGAAAACAATAAACGAAAAATATTTGATGTTGAATTGGATTCAAAAAACGAAGGACCGTATTGGAGACATAAAACAAAATTATGGCAACGATATAAGAATAACTACTTCTTAATGGCATCAACTCATGAGCCAGATGAAAAATATTTTTTACAAGGAATAAAAGAATTGCTAAATAATGGAACCAGAACAGTTATTGCGCCTCGGCATATATCAAGATCATCGAAAGTTTGCAAATTTTTTGAAAAAAACGGTATCTCAACATATTTATTTTCAGAACTAGTTAAAGCAGAAAAATATCTTAACGAAAATTTTTCTGGTGTTTTAGTTATTGATACTTTTGGAGACTTACCAAAATTTTATTCTGGTGCTAGATATGTATACGTTGGTGGAGGTTACTCAAAGAGAGGCGTTCAAAATGTTATAGAACCTTCAACTTACGGTAAACCAATACTTGTTGGTCCAAATATTGATAACTTTTATGAAGAAATTGTAAGTTTAAGAAAGGGTAAAGGAATAACTGTTATTGAAGATAATAGTTGGATTCCAGTTAAAGAAAACATAGCGAAGCACTTAAAAGAACTTGACGATTTAGATAACGATACACTTGGTAAAATGGGTGGTTTAGCAAAGGCATATAATTTAAAATTTAATGATGTTGTCAAAAAGTATTTAACGATTTTAGAAAAAGAAAATATTATTAATTAGTAAAATTTTTTCATTACGTCATTAAATTCATTATTATAATTTTTTATTTTTTTTAAAGATCTTTCTAATCTATTTATACTTTTTGTAAACATTTTTTTATTGTAAAAAAAATAAGAATTATCAAAATCAAGTAAGAAAAATTTTTTCTCATTAATAATTATATTTTTTGCATTTAAATCAGAGTGATACACGTTCTCTTGAAAAAACTTATCTAGAGTTATGCTTAGCGAATTCCATAAGGCTTGAGTCATTCTATTTTCTTTTACAAATTTATAAAGTGTGCCCTGATTCTCAATGTTACAAGTAATTAAGCTGGCCTGATATGTAAATCTCCCCATTGTAACTTGAAGAGCGGCTGGTTTTGGAACTGGTAATTTTTTTTTATGCATTATGTTTAAAAAATTGTATTCTTTTAGTGACCTAGTTGATGCTAAAGAATTAAGAATGTATTTATCATATGAAAGTTTAGATACCATCCCGCCTCTTATATAGTGTTTAAGGACATATTCTTCATTATTGTAATTTAATACAAAAGTTTTTCCTCTCCCGTCTATTGTAGATTTGATTAGTCCCTTTTTAGTTATATAATCTATATTAAATAATTTTTCAGAAAAGTTATTAAATACATTGGGATCATATTGTACATATGTATTATTGTTTTTTATAATTTTATCCATAATTCATTATATGCAAAATAATAAAAAAAAAGTAGATAATATATGCATTTTAAGAACTTCTTCTTTAGGTGATATTTGTCATATGTTGCCTTTTATATATACACTTAAGAAAGAATATCCAAAAGCAAAAATCACTTGGATAATTGGTAAAGCCGAAGCAAGTTTCTTAAATAAAATTGATGGTATAGATTTTATAATATTTGATAAAAAAGATACTTTTAAATCATATATCGAAATTAAGAAAAAACTTAAAAAAATTAGCTATGATATATTATTTATTATGCAGGTTTCTCTAAGAGCTAACATAATAAGTCTATTTGTAAATTCTAAAATAAAATTAGGATATGATCTAAAAAGATCTAGTGACTTTCACAGTTTATTTGTAAATCAGAGAATAAAAAATTCTAGACATACTCACGTTGTAAATGCTTTTCTAAGTTTCCTTGATGTTTTAAATATTAGTAAAAATGATTATCTGTATAAGTGGAATATAAAGGAGAAAATTTCTAAAGATGATTTGTATAAAAATTTTCCTGATCTAAAAAAAAGATATTTTGTTTTAAGCCCATGTTCAAGAAGTAGTAATAGGAATTGGCTGGTGGAAAGGTATGCAAAAGTTGCTGATTACATTTGTAAAAATTTTGATATGCAATGTGTTATTTCCTCTGCGCCAAATATTAAAGAAAAAGAATTTGTAGATAATGTTATTAAATATATGGATACAGAGCCTTTTAATATTTCAGGAAAAACGAATTTACATGATTTTTTATCTTTGGTTAAATACTCAGAACTCTTAATAAGCCCAGATAGTGGACCAATTCATATAGCAACATGTGTTGGAACACCGGTAATAGGTTTGTATGGGGTAACTAATACTGTTAGAGCTGGACCATATAATAGTATGGACTTATGCGTAGATAAATATAACGATGCTTTATTTAAGTATAAAGGCTTAAAACCAAATGAGGCAAAATGGAGATTCAAAAATAATAATAAAAATGTTATGAGCTTAATTAGTACTGAAGAAGTAATAAAAAAAATAAACAAATATTTTGAAAATAGGGGTGTAAGTTGATAGTAGTAACTGGTGCAGCTGGATTTATCGGATTTAATATTGCTAAACGATTAAATTTAATGGGTATTGATGATTTAATATTATTAGATGATAAAGAAAATTTTCCTGATCCAAAAAAATTTTCTAACCTTAAATTTAAAGAGTATAGGCATTTTAGAGATCTAAAAAATCTTGAAAATATTCAGTGTATTTTTCATCAAGGTGCATGTTCAGATACTATGGAATACAATAAGGATTTCATGATGGATATAAACTTTGAGTATTCGAAAGAAATATTATCTATAGCAAAATCTAATAGATCAAAGTTTATTTATGCCTCAAGTGCTTCTGTTTATGGACTAAATGAAGATTCACAAGAAATACCAGATAATGAAGCTCCTTTAAATATTTATGCAGAATCAAAATTACTATTTGACCAATATGTAATGGCGCAGGATTACCCTGCAGTAGGTCTTAGATATTTTAATGTTTATGGAAGGGGTGAGGAAAATAAGGGAAAAATGGCCTCAATGACATATAAAATGAATCAAGAATATGTGCAGTCTAACAAGATTTCATTATTTAAAGGTACTAGTGGGTACAAAGATGGAGAGCAAAAGAGAGATTTTATTTATATAGATGATGTTGTTTCCATAAATATTTTTTTTATGAAGAATAATTTTCATGATGTTTATAATGTAGGAACAGGAAAAGCAAAAACCTTTAATGAAATTGCTAATATTATTTTTAACTATTATCATGATAAGCAGAGAAATTTTAATTATATTGATATGCCAGATTATCTTATTCCAAAATATCAAAATTTTACAGAAGCAAACATTTCAAAATTAAAAACTGCAGGATATGGTTATGATTTTTTTAGTCTTGAAGAAGGTGTTAGAAATTATTTAAATGACTTGAATACATCATCTACCTGAATTTTTTCTAAACAATTGTAGTGGCCATACTTACATATTTTTTCAAAACAAGGACTGCATGCCATTCCTTTATAATGTATTTCTCTATTGTTAGTTAACGCTGGAGTTAATGCAGGTGATGTAGCCCCATATATAGATATTGATTTGGTATTCGTAGATGAGGCAAGATGCATTAGGCCTGAATCATTAGAAATACAGAATTTAGAAACATGCATTAAGTCAGTAGCATCTGTTAAAGATGTCTTGCCACATAAGTTAATCATATTTTTATTTGTAAGAATTTGATCACCGATAATTTTTTCATTTTTACTACCCAGTATTAAAATAAAAAAATCTTCATTTAATTTTTTACCAAGTTCTCTGAATTTCTCGACAGGCCACATTTTTGAGGGCCCAAAAGCAGCGCCAGGTGCAAAAATAATTATTTTTTTTTCTAAATTTAATTTATATTTCTCAAATAGTATTTTAATGTTTTTGGAATCAGATTGTAGAGAAGGAAAATATTTTTCATCTAACGTCTCTTCTTTTTTAGAAAACATAGAGACATACCTTAGAGCGGTATTTCTCCTATCATCTTTATTAAATTTCTTAAGATCATTAATTATGATATATCTTGATTCTCCTAATTCACCAGTTCTTATCGGTATTTTTGCTAAATATGGTATTAAAGCAGATTTCATTGACCTCGATAAAATTATACTTCGATCATAGTTCCCTTTAATTTTTTTTGCTAAGTTTAATCTTTTAAAAAAATTAAGTTCTTTATGCCCACAATCTAATATTATTGGTTTATTAACTTCCGGCATTCTTTTAACTAAACCTTTAAATTGCGAATTTACCAAGATATCTATTGAGGTATCAGGATTTTCAAATTTTATTTTTTTTAAAAGTGTTTGAGACATTACAATATCGCCAAGCCAATTCTGTGGGATAATTAGTAATTTTGATTTAGACATAAATATCTTAAGTTATGTTTTTTTAATTTTCTCTATTATATTTGAGGACGAGCAACCTTTTACAAACGGGATAGTTTTTACTTTACCGTTATGTTTTTTTACAAAATCACTGCCTACAATCTCATTTATCTTGTAATCACCACCTTTTATAAGAATATCTGGTTTAATTTTTTTGATTAATTTTAGTGGCGTAGATTCATTAAATTTAATGATAAACGCATCATCAAATGTTGCGCGTCTTAACATTTCTATTCTATCTCTTACATTATTTATAGGCCTATCTTTACCTTTTAATTTTTTTACAGAAGAATCATCATTTATGCCAATAAACAAAAAATCAGATGACTTTCTTGCTTCATCTAAATATTTTATATGCCCTCGATGAAGCATATCAAAGCAACCATTTGTAAATCCAATATTGAAACCAAGTTTTCTTATTAAGTTAATAATTTTCATGAGTTCTTTTTCACTTTTAATGACTCTTTCGAGATCATCTAATTCATCTAACATTTTAAAGTATTCTTCTTCCATTTCGTTTTCAAGACTTATATTCTTGTATACAAGCGATGTAAGTTCATTAGCGTCAATAGATTGAGCACCTAATTTTTTAATTACTTCGCCAGCAGCAATATTGGCAACTAACGCTGCATAATAAAGATCTTGTTCATTTGATGATAAATATGCTGCACAAAGAACTGCAATTACAGTATCTCCTGCTCCAGTCACATCAAAAACTTCTTTAGCTGAAGTTGCTTTAATATGTTTTGGTGTGTTATTTTTACTGACTAATAACATTCCTTCTGATCCTAGAGTAATTAAAATAGAATTAATATTTAAATTAGAAGATAAAACTTTTGCTTTGCTTATAATTTCTTTATGATTTTTGCATGGCCCTACAATATTCTCAAATTCTTTTAAGTTTGGAGTTATTGCAAATGAATTTTTATAGCAATCAAAATCGTTTCCTTTTGGATCAACAAAAACAGGTTTTTTAAATTTTTTACAAACTTTTATTAGTTGTTTTATGTTTCTTAAAGAGCCTTTATTATAGTCAGAAAAAATTACTGCATCTGATTTTTTAATTAAAATTTCAATTTCTTTAGAAATGATATTGATTGGTTTTTCATCAGTGTAACTACATTCATTATCAATTCTAATTAGTTGTTGATTTTGACTTATAATTCTTGTTTTTGTAATTGTATTATAATTTTTATCTGATTTTGAGATTAGATTAATTTTTTGCGATTTAATAATTTTTCTTAAAGCTTTTCCATTTTCATCAATTCCTACTTCTGACACTAAAGATGTTTTAAGACCAAGAGAACTTATATTTGAAGCAACATTTGCAGCACCGCCAGGCTTTAGAATTTCTTTTTCAACTTTTAAAACAGGTACAGGTGCTTCAGGGGATATTCTATTAGTGTGTCCAAAAGTATACTTATCAAGCATAGCATCACCAATGACTAGGATATTAGATTTTTTAAATAAACTCATTTTTTAATGTATCCATTTTCAATATATGTTTTATTTTCTTTAATGGCATTATTGAGTAGTTTATCATTCTTGGAAAAGTTTTCTCTACTATTAATTTTGTGTTTTAGATGAAGTACCCCTGTAGAGAATATAGCTTCTTTTCTAAAAATTTTGTTGTTTATTAATCTAACGACTAGGTCAGAGTCTTCCCTCCCCCATCCAATATAATTCTCATCGTAGCCATTAATATTTTCAAAGTCTTTTTTCCATAATGCTAAATTACATGTTTTTGCTCCTTTCCAATCTTTCATACGAATTTTTTTAAATGGATATTTAGAAAAGCGTAATAGAGGGAGTATTCTGTTAATACTTTTATTTAATCTTAATTTTATAATTTTGTAGATATTAAAAGAATTAATATCTATATTATTTTTTAATATTAAATTTGAAAAATTTTTTGATAACATTACTCTATTCCCTCTTGCAAAAAAACCTTGTTCTGCAATTCTTCTATGATTTTTAATAAAGTCATTACGAACAATACAGTCACCATCAATAAAAATTAAATATTTACCGGAAGAAATTTTTACAGCTTCATTTCTTATTTTTGCTGCCCTAAATCCTTTATCTTTTTGCCATGCATGTAAAATTTTTATCTTAGAATTTTTATATTGATTAATTAGTTCTTTTGTTTCTTTTGTGGAACCATCATCAGCTATGATAATCTCAAATTCTTTATCTATTTGAGAAAAAAAGGAATCAATACATTTCTTAAGAAAATTAGGGCTATTGTATGTTGTTATGATCACCGAAATTAACATATTTTCAGATATTTTTTTAAGTTATATTTTTTTCACTTAATTGGTATATCGTTGAGCAATAAGGACATTGAATTATTTTATTTATTTGTTTTTCAATCGGTAAAAATATTTTAGGGTGTGATAGTTTTAAATAGTCATCTCTTGGGCAGCTTAGTGGTAAATCATCTTTACTAATAAATATTACATCTGTCATTTTTTTTGCATTTTTGATGGACATATTTATTATTTCACAATTGTTAACCAATGTTTATATTTTTCAGATTTTCCATTAACAATATCAAAAAACTTTTTTTGAAGTTTTTTTGTAATGGGGCCTCTAGACCCATTCCCAATTGATCTGTCGTCAAGTTCTCTTATTGGAGTAACTTCTGCAGCAGTTCCTGTAAAAAAAGCTTCATCTGAAATATATATTTCGTCTCTTGTAATATTTTTTACAATAATTTTTATCCCTTCATCTTCCGCTATTTTCATAACTGTTCTTCTTGTAATTCCATCAAGAGCAGAATTTACTTCTGGGGTGTATATTGTATTATCATTTACTATAAAAATGTTTTCTCCGCTACCCTCAGCTACATACCCGTTAACATCTAGTAATAGCGCTTCATCGTAGCCACAATTTAATGCTTCTTGGAGAGCAAGCATTGAATTAATATAATTCCCATTTGCTTTAGCTTTGCACATAGTTGCATTTACATGATGTCTTGTATAAGAAGAAGTTTTAATACGTATTCCATTTTTTAGATTATCATCACTAAAATAAGAGCCCCATTCCCAAGCAGCAACTATAAGATGTTCTTGTAAATTATCTGCCCTAAGTCCCATTCCCTCTGAGCCATAAAAACACATAGGTCTTATATATCCAGATTTTAAAGTATTCTTTTCAACTACAATTTTTTGGGCGTCTTCTATCTCAGCTTGAGAATAAGGGATTTTCATTCCTAAGATCTTTGCGGAATTTATAAGTCTTTTTGTATGATCCTCAAGTCTAAAAATTCCGGTTCCAGCTTCAGTTTGATATGCTCTAACACCTTCAAAAGCTCCCATACCATAGTGTAGCGTATGAGTTAATACATGAACTTTGGCTTCTCTCCAAGGAACTAACTCACCATCAAACCAAATATAACCATCTCTATCAGACATTGACATAATTAAGACTCCAGATATTCTTTTATCATTCATTTGCAAATGCAAATGAGAAATATTATCATTTATTTCCAAAAGCACCAAAGTATATTAAGGAAAATATAAATGAAAAATACACTGTTTTTTGTAAATTATAAAGCTTTGCATGTTATTTTAATATTAATATTTACATTATTACCTATTATTAGTAATGCTAGCGAAGTAAATGTTTATTCAGGAAGAAAAGCTAAATTAATAAAACCATTGTTAGACCAATTTCAAAAACAAACTGGTATAACTGTAAATTTAGTTACAGCAAAATCTGATGCATTAATTAAAAGATTAGAAGCAGAAGGAGAGAGTTCTCCAGCAGATATTTTTATAACAGTAGATGCAGGAAGATTAGAAAGAGCAAAGAAAATGGGTCTTCTGCAAGATATAGATACAAGTAAATTGAAAATTTCTTCCAATTATATTGATAAAGATAATAAATGGGTTGGACTATCAAAAAGAATAAGAACAATTGTTTATTCAAAAAAGAGTGTAAATAAAGGAGAGATTTTGAAATTTGAAGATTTATCTTTGGAGAACTGGAATAATAGAATTTGTGTTAGATCATCAAATAATATTTATAATCAGTCTCTAGTTGCATCATTAATTTTTAATTTAGGTGAAAAACAAACAGAAAAAATTATTAAAAAAATAGTAAATAATTTTGCAAAGAAACCATCAGGCAACGATAGAGCTCAAATAACAGCAGTAGCTAAAAATGAGTGCGATGTTGCGATTGTTAATCATTACTACTATATTCTTATGCTTAATTCAAAGGATGCGGAAAAAAGAAAAATAGCAAATAAAGTCGAAATAGCTTTTTTAAATCAAAATGATAGAGGTTCACATGTAAATATTAGTGGTGTAGGTATTGCTAAGAATTCAAAAAATATTATAAATGCAAATAAGTTAATAGAGTTTTTGTTAAATAAAGAATCTCAAGAATGGTATGCAGAAACAAACAATGAATATCCAGTTTTGCAAAATGCTAAAGTTACTGGCGTTATTAAAAATTGGGGAGAAATTAAACTTGACGAAAAATCTATAAATAAATTAGGTGATTTAAATCCCAATGCTGTAAAATTGATGGATAGAGTGGGTTGGAAGTAATTAAAGGGGAAACTTAGATTTTAAATTTAGAAAGATTAGCTTTAGCAATTGCATTAATTTTCATGGTGCCATTTATTTTTTTGGCTTCTTCTATTTTCTATCCATTTAATGAAAATTGGCAACATATAATCGACACTGTGCTCTATGATTATTTTGTAAATTCAATATCATTAGCTCTAGGTGTAGGTTTCTGCACATTTATAATTGGAACTACGACGGCATGGTTAACATCAATATACGATTTTCCATTTCGAAAAATTATTTCTTGGCTTTTGCTAATGCCATTAGCTATGCCAGCTTACATTATTGCAATAACCTATGTAGGTATTATAGATAATTTTAATTTTTTACCAGATATAAGGAATTTATTTGGTGCCATCATAATGATTTCTCTAGTTCTTTATCCTTATGTTTATATTCTTGCGAGAGGAGCATTTTTAGAACAATCAAAAGAACTTTATGAGAGTTCACAGATACTTGGAGCTTCACAACTTAAAATATTTTTAAATATATCAATTCCTATGGCAAGACCAGCTATTATTTTGGGGGTTACTTTGGCTGCTATGGAAGCACTTGCTGACTTTGGTACAGTACAATTTTTAGGAGTTCCAACTTTCACAACTGGAATTTTTAGAACCTGGTTTGGTATGAACGATACTATTACTGCGACACAAATGGCAACTTTGTTATTAACTATTGTATTTATTTTTGTCTTTATTGAGCAGCAATCAAGACGTAAGGTGCGTTATGCAGAGAATATAAAAACACAATCTAAACTTGACTATAGAATTACATCAACTAAAAAAAATATTATTATTATTATTATATGTATATTACCTTTAGTTTTTGGATTCTTAATACCCTTTGCTCAACTCATTTATTGGTCTATATATATATCAGGAGAAAATTGGAACTCTGAATTTTTTGATATTGTTAAAGATACTATATTATTATCTTTCATAGCAGCAATGGTTATATCTATGCTTTCAATTTTAATAAATTATGTAAAAAGATTTAATTCAAATAGTATTATCAGTAAAATAATGCAAATAATAACTTTAGGATATGCAATACCAGGACCAGTCGTTGCGATTGCAGTTTTAATTCCTTTTGCAACACTTGATAATTTTCTAAATCAGATTTTAATATCTACTTTTAACTATGATGTTGGTTTACTTTTTAGTGGAACTTTTTTTATTTTAATATTTTCTTATTGTATAAGATTTTTAACAGTTTCTTCGAGGACTATAAAGTCTGGTCTAGACTCTTTGAGTATAGCGACAGATGATGCTGCTAGGTCTTTAGGTGCTAATACAAAAACAATATTATCAAAAATTCATTTCCCATTACTCAAAACTTCAATTCTTACAAGTTTTTTAATTGTTTTTATTGATGTAATGAAAGAGTTACCACTCACTTCAATATTAAGGCCTTTTAATTTTAACACTTTAGCAGTCAAGGCATTTGAATTAGCTTCTGATGAAAAAATAGCAGATGCTTCAAATGCTGCAATAATGATAGTTGCTGCCGGTATAATACCTGTAATATTAATTACAAAAAATATATTAGGGAAAAGAAATAAGGTATAATTTTTAAATGAATAAAAAAATAATTATTTCAGATTTATCTCTAGATTTTGATAAAAATGCAGTGCTTTCAAATATTAATTTTGACTTAAATGAGTCAGAAATTGGCTGCATATTAGGACCAAGTGGATGTGGAAAAACATCTTTATTAAGAGCTATAGCTGGTTTTGAAAATATTACAGAAGGAACTATTATAAAAGATGGTGTATGCATTTCTAATAAATTAGAAAGTACACCGGTTCAAAATAGAAAAATGGGTATGGTTTTTCAAGACTACGCTTTGTTTCCTAACATGGATGTTAAATCAAATATCTTATTTGGCTTAAATGAAGGCTCAAAAAAAGACAAAGACGACAGAGTTAACTATTTGCTTAATTTAGTAAATTTAGAAAACTATAAAAATAACTATCCTCATGAGTTATCAGGTGGCGAGCAACAAAGGGTCGCGCTTATAAGAGCTTTAGCGCCATCTCCAGAAGTTCTTTTATTAGATGAACCGTTTTCAAATATTGATGCAGATATCAAAGAAGAACTTGTTTCCGATGTAAGAGATTTATTAAAAGAATTCTCAATAACCTCAATCATTGTTACTCATGATCAGCACGAGGCTTTTAATATTGCTGATAAAGTTGCAATTATGAATGAAGGAAAGGTAGAACAAGTTGGTAAGGCATATGATATTTACCATAAGCCAGAAAATAAATTTGTAGCAGATTTTATTGGCTTGGGAGTTTTTATTCCAGTAACAAAAAATAATAATAATGAGTTAGAGACTCCATTGGGACTAATCAATAAAGATAAATTGAAAGAAAATGAAATGAAATATAATAATTGTGAAATGTTACTTCGTCCCGATGATATTATTCATAATGATGATAGTCCTACAAAAGCGGTTGTAGTTGAAAAACAATTTAGAGGTGCAGAATTTTTATATAAATTGTTGTATAATGAAAAATATCCTTTGCTTTGTTTTGCACCAAGCCATCATAATCATAAAATAGGTGAGTCAATTGGGATAGAGCTCGACATAGAGCACTATGTAATTTTTGAAAGGTAATGAAAAAAAATAACACAAAATATTCTAGTGAAATTGTTAAAGGCTATGAAAGAGCCCCAAGCAGAGCTATGCTTAGAGGAGTTGGATTTAAAGATAAAGATTTTAATATATCTCAAGTTGGAATAGCTTCAACTTGGAGTCAAGTTACACCATGTAATTCACATATAAATAAATTGGCAGACTCAGTTAGTTCCGGCGTCGCATCAAACAATTTAAAGCCAGTAATATTTAATACTATTACAATTTCAGATGGTATATCAATGGGTACAGAAGGCATGAAGTATTCATTAGTTTCTAGAGAAGTTATAGCTGATTCTATTGAGACTGTAGCAGGATGTGAGGGTTTTGATGGCATAATAGCGATTGGTGGATGCGATAAAAACATGCCCGGATGTTTGATCGGTCTTGCAAGGTTAAATAGACCATCATTATTTATATATGGTGGAACAATTTTGCCGGGAACATATAAAAATAAAAAAATTGATGTTGTTTCTGTTTTTGAGGCAGTCGGTCAATATGCAAAAAAAGAGATCTCTAAACTCGATCTAAAAAATATAGAAAAAAAAGCAATTCCAGGACCAGGCTCATGTGGAGGAATGTACACTGCAAATACAATGGCATCAGCAATAGAAGCACTAGGAATGAGTTTGCCAGGTAGTTCATCACAGGCAGCTATTTCAAAAGATAAAAATTTAGATTGTATAAACTCTGGAAAAGCAATAAAAAATTTATTAGAAAACAATATAACTCCAAAAGATATTATGACTAGAAAAGCATTTATTAATGCTATAACTGTTACAATTACACTTGGCGGTTCAACGAATGCTATTTTACACCTCTTAGCTATGGCTCATTCCATTGGCGTGAAGCTGAAGTTAGATGATTTTACAAAAATTGGAAAGAAAGTCCCTGTCCTAGGAGACTTGAGGCCTAGTGGAAAATATATGATGTCAGAATTAGTTGAAATTGGCGGCATTCAGCCTTTAATGAAAATGTTATTAGATGCTGGAATGCTTTATGGAGATTGTTTAACAGTTACGGGAAAATCACTATCCGAGAATTTAAAAAATATAAAAAAATATCCAAAAAAACAAAAAATTATCAGGCCTTTAAACAATCCAATTAAAGAAGATAGTCATTTGGTGGTTTTATATGGAAATTTAGCTCCTGAAGGAGCAGTTGCAAAAATCTCGGGTAAAGAAGGGCTTGTTTTTGAAGGTAAAGCAATAGTTTTTAATTCTGAAGAAATTGCTATGAAAGCTATTTTGGATGGAAAGGTTAAAAAAGGACATGTTGTTGTCATAAGATACGAGGGCCCTGTTGGTGGTCCAGGTATGAGAGAAATGCTTGGCCCAACAAGCGCAATAATGGGTAAAGGCTTGGGAAAAGATGTGGCGTTAATCACTGATGGAAGATTTTCTGGAGGAAGCCATGGGTTTGTGATTGGTCATGTTTCTCCTGAGGCAGCTATTAAAGGGCCAATAGCCATTATAAAAAATGGCGATAAAATAATAATAGATGCGCAAAAACAAATAATTGATCTACAGATTTCTACAAAAGAAATTAAAGAAAGAACAAAAAAATTAGCAAAATTTAAGATTAAATATAAAAAAGGTGTTCTTGCTAAATATGCATCTTTAGTTGGCACTGCTTCAAAAGGAGCTGTTACGGATTCAATAGACTAAATTTTAAACAGGTTTTATTGTAAATCTTCCTGTAAGGACCCATCTGATTAATAAGTAGAATGGAAAAATTAGTAATGCAGCTAATGCCACTGTGCGCTGATCATATGGAAGTAAATTACTAAAAAATATAAAAAGAGATTTACCTTTTATAAAGTAATAAATTATATTTAAAGGATGGATTAGAAATAACATGAGTGTTATTGCATATAAAAGTCTATTTAATCTTTGATAAATATTGTGCATGTATTTTTCTCAAAAAAACTATTATAAATATTATCTTACACTTTTAAATTATTATTTCAAAAACCTGCTTTTTTAAGCAACTCTTTTGCTTTTTCTTTATCTTGCTCAACAAGATTCCCCTCATCGTACATCATTGCAAGCGTGGTTAATGAGCCAACTAGACCTTGACTAGCAGCTTTAGTGTACCAATGCACAGCTGCTTCCCCATTTTTTTCGGTGCAATCTCCTTCCATATACATAAAACCCAAACCGTGTTGTGCTAATGCATGCCCACTCTCAGCTGCTGCCTTCATCCATTTAAAAGCTAATAAAGGATTCGTTTTATTTCCAAGACCATTTTGATACATTATTGCACATCTATGTTGCGCTTCTGTATTGCCTGCTTCTGCTAATGGTGAAAGTAGTTGCATAGCTCTAGAGAAATGTTTTGCTTCAAATGCACTTAAACCACTACTTAATTCAACTTCATTTTTCTTCATATTATATCCCATTAACAATATTTTCTTTTGCTAGTATATACTTATAATCATAAAATAATAAATGATTTAAGGAGAATGCTTTGTCAAATAATATTATTAGAGGAGCAATACAAAAAGTCGCAACTGGACCTGAATTTAGTAAAAATATCTCTGAAGCAGATAGTTATAATACAATGCTGAATATTTTAGATAATGATGTTGATTCTGTTCAAGCAGCTATTTATTTGATAGCAATGAGGATGAAAAGAGAGACTATGGAAGAAAATATAGGATCCTTAAAAGCACTCATAAATAAGTCAAATATTATTACAGCTGACGTGGATGAGCTTCTTGATATAGCAGAACCATATAATGGTTTTTTAAGAAATACACCGTTAAGTGCATTTCTCCCAGCAGTATTTTCATCAATAGGTATTCCTACTGTTTCACATGGTGTGCAAACTGTTGGACCGAAATTTGGATTAACTACTAAAAGAATATTAGAAATTTTGGGAATAAATGTTGATAAAAATTTGCAAGAAGCAAGTGATTCATTAAGCAACAATGATATTGGATGGACATATATTGATCAAAAAAAATTTTGTGAACCTCTGTATAATTTAATAGATTTAAGAACCAGAATGGTTAAAAGAACAATATTAACCACAATAGAGGTTCTCGTAGGTCCAATTAGAGCAAAAAATAAAACTCATTTATTAACAGGTTATGTGCATGCTGCTTACCCACCAGTATATTCAGAATTAGCAAAAGTTGCAGGCTTCGATTCAGCTATATTGGTGAAAGGTGTAGAGGGAGGGGTTTCTCCCGCACTAAGAGGAGATGGAAAAGTTTTTTATTATGTGGACGAAAGTGAAATGAAAGAAAAAATTTTTAACCCAAAAGAAATATCGATAAATCAAAATATGAGAGCCGTACCTTTACCTGATTTAGAAAAGCAAGAAGAAAAGAAATTAGATGACATCTCAAGCGATATTAATATTGAAGATTTTGCACAAAAAGCTTCTGAAATTGGTATAGATGCTTTAAGTGGAAAAAATTGCCCTGCAAAAGACACACTAATATATACTGGCTCTTTGGCTTTATCACTTATAAAAAATTTAAGTTTTAATGAAGCCTCTAATCAAATTAAAAAATCTATTGACAGTGGCAAAGCAAAAGAATTTTTTTATAATGCAATTTGATTTATAATTAATTAAAATTTAATTTTTACTATTTATATGATTTAAGAGGAGAAACATGAACGAAACATATAGAAATGCAGTTGTGCAAATGGAAGAACAGGGAGTTCAAGATGAGTACATACTTGGTTGGCAAGGTGGTTTCTTAGGCCACCCACCAAGAGAAGAAACAAGAACAACTGAAGCGTACGACGCTGGTTACGAAGATGGACTTGAAAAAAACTTAAGTAATATTGGTAATTGGAAGAAATAATTTATTTATTTACCAAGGATTTTATAGGTCTTCTTAACGACAACAATATTTTTGGGACTTCCTGGTCAATAACATACATTCTTATCCAGTTATTATCTAGGTCACCCATATGTGTCATTAAGTGATTGCCAAGAATAATTCTAGCCTTATAACTTGGTTCCTCGGTATATTCTAATTCTGAATACTCTTGCATACGCGAATTTAATAAATCTATAAATTTATTTTTTATACTTTCTTGGGGTATTTTTAGATCAACTTGATTAATATTAACTGTCTCATTAATTTTTTTAGCAATGTCAGTAATAAAATTTATCTTTTTATCTTTCTCGTATGAAGTAATTTCATTGTTTACTACATAAATTTGAAAACATGAAACTTCTTTTAGAATTTCAAGTCTATCAGCCCAGGTATCTGTATCAAAACCTTCATTTTCTAAGTTTAATAAGGTTTTTTTTGATATTTTCCAAATGCTGACAGCTAAGGCGCTAGCAATTTGACCAATTTGTCTTTTTTTACCTTTTTGATTCCAACCGCTATGTATTCTTTGTATACTCATTTCTTAAATAAAAATTAATATATTTTTTTTTATTATACACTATTACTTATGATTGAGATAAAGCCAAACACTTTTATTTACGAATTTAAAAATGCATTAAAAAAAGATGACTGTAAAAATATCATAGAAAGGTTTGAGAAAAATAAAGAAGATCATTATATAGGCAAAATTGGGCAGAACCTTTCAGAAGATTTAAGTATAAAAAAATCAACAGATCTTTTTATCAGTGGAAAAGAGATGTGGAAAGATATAGACAAAATATTTTTTAACGCGTTAGCAAAATCACTAAATACATTTAAAAAAGAATTTGATTTTTTCAATGGCCCTTTCAAGGATATGGGTTATGCGATACAAAGAACAGAAGCTGGGCAATATTATCATTGGCATATTGACGGGGGTAGCCATGAATTTAGCTCAAGACAATTAGTTGCAATATTTTATTTAAATGATATTAAAGAGAATCAAGGTGGCACAACAGATTTTTTTTACCAAGATGTATCGGTTCTACCCGAGGCAGGAAAATTAATATTATTTCCTCCATTTTGGACACATAAACATAGGGGCTCTGAAGTTTTATCTGAAAAAAAATATATTGCTACAACTTGGATTGTATTTGCATGAAATCTATGAAAACGATGTTTCCTCCATATTGCCCGTCGTGTCTATATCAATGACTTTAACTTTAGGCATTCTATCGATTATGTAAGCAGCCATCATAATAGCTGTTTCTTTTTTATTTAAGTGAATAGATGTGAATAATCGATCTGCTGCTATTTGACATTTTTGGAATTGATTTGGGTTTTCAACCCAGCTTTTACTCATCTGCCAACCTTTATCCATGTCAGCATCCATTTTTGTGAAGAAAGTTTTTGCTTCGCTTACTATATTTTCTTTGATTTTTAAAGGGTACTCGTTCTCACCTAAAATAACGGTAATTTCATGCATGTTTTATTTTTTTGAGCCTTTTTCTTCATGAGCAAGATCAACAATATCCATTGCTAAATCTCTATACTCTTCTCTAAAACCAGAAATCTCTGAGTTATCGTCAGGCGCAAAATATTCTGAAGCTTCAACACCGTGCTCTCTATCTAATGCAATGAATTTTTTTTGCATTTCTAGTAATTTTTTTATTTTATCTTGCTTTTCTTTACTCATTATTAAGTCCACTCTATGTTTTTTTTAAAATGATAACCTATTTAACAATAAAATATCCACTAGCCAAATTGGGTAGTTTAATAACCACCTTTTCTTCTGCTTTCTGGAAGGCCAGAAATCCTTCCACCTTGTTTGCTTGGATCGCCAGGGAAAAGATCATATAAAACTTTAGCATCAATTTTTTCTCCCCAGAGTTTTTCAAAATATTTTACAAGTTTTCTCGTGTTTGGCTGATTACCGGCATTATTAAAAAATTCGTCTCTCAAATGATTTATCACATCCCAATGGCGAGATGTAAGCTCTAATTTTTCCATGCTTGCCATTTCCTTAGCTAAATCTTCTGACCAATCTTCCGAGTTAACTAAATATCCCATTTCAGTAGTTTCTATTTGTTTGCCTGCTATTTCTATTGTGGGCATATTTACCTCCTTTCCAAATATTTTACAATTGAATCATTATTCTTTTGTTACAGCCACTGGAGCTATACTTTTATGAGGTAAAAAGATACCACATCCATATAATTTTCCAATACCTATTCCGAGCTCTTGCAATTTTATAGAATCCTGTTTTTCAAGATCTGTAATTAACAAAGTTTTCCCAATAAGAGTTTTACTAGGGGTTTTGACGGTGTGCTCCTTGCCGCAAAGCATTTTTTTAACATTTATGCCCATTGCTTTTAGAGATGAGCTCACATCATTTAAAAACTCATCCTCACTTTTATTATGATCAACCACTACAGTTCTGCAAAATAAAGTATCTGTGCTAATCAACCCTTTTGTTGTAGGTTTTGATAAATTCATTTTGTAGTTTCCAATAACAAGTGTTTGTCCGTCTAGTTTATAAAAATCTTGTGCATGATCTATTGGAAGTCTAATACTAAATCTAGTTCTTTTAGAAAGGTATATTTCTGTTTCAGGTCTTTCCCAGCCTGCGCCAGACTCTGCCCCATAAAGTGAATGAATTGCTAAATTATCAATTTTTTCAATTTCTGGAAATTTTTGTAATACAGCCTGAAATAGGTCGTAGGCATGGTCAGCAGCAATTGCAGTACCATTATCATTGAATTTAAATGAAATATCTACAATACTCTTGCTAGATTTTGGTTGTTTATTTTGTTCATCTTCTTCCCAATACATAGGTCTATTTTCTAGGTGAGGTGAATAAATTTTCTAGATCAGTTTCCCAGTATTCTGGCGTATCATCAAAACTTGGTTTAATATCAAGTGACAGAAACATTTCTCCTTCTTCAATCTTTTTCAATATATATTCTTTTAATTCTTTGTAAGTCTGAATTTTATACTGTTCTATTAATATTTCACTCATTGTTAACATATTTTAAATCCTTTTTGAAAATCTAAGTCTTTTAATAAGTCTTTTGTTTTGACCGTCAACGTATTCTTCTCTTTTATGAAGGATATTGTTAGCTAAATAACCTTGATTCTTTTTTAACAAAAGATGCTGTACATATATATTATCATTTGTAATAAAATCAAAAATATAATTTTTTATTTTTTTAATAATATCATTCTTTTTCCAAATAATATTTTTTTGTCTTGATGTAAATCTCATATTCAAAAGCCCATTTTCGTCAATATAAAAAACTGGCCCTGATATATTTTTACTATCTTTGTTATTTTTATTTTTAGGTATCTCCATTACATCATTATGCATCAATATATCTATATATTCAGGATTATGATCTCTTAAAAAAATATAAATTACCTCATGATCCAAGATTAAATTTTTACCTCCATTTTTAGCTGGATTAACACAATGTAATAAGAATGATTTTACTGACATATTTTCCGGGTAGTAATAACCGTCAGTATGCCAATTTAAAGATTTATTTGTGTATGGTATGTATTCAGAACGAGAATCTTTTTTTAAAATATTTTGTTCGTTAGTTATGTTTGAAATTCCGCTATCATCAGAAAAAAGATTGGATACAGAACTTTGAAGATTTAGTTTCGAACAAAAAATTTGCAAATCGTTGTCTGTTATATATGAGGAGAATTTATAAATTATGTAATTATATTTTTTTATAGTATTTTTAATTATATTAATTTGATCAGAACTTATATTTTTGATATCTAGCTCTATTGATATATCGTTTATATTCAATGGATATAGATTTAGCTTTTTTTCCCGCCATAAACTGTATTCAGTTTCATTTTCTAGTAAAAAAGGTGATTTCATTTTTATGACATCTTTTATTTAATTTGATAGGATACTACTACTGAATTATATATTTTTCAGTTTTTTAGGGTATTTGTTTTTACTTATATCCATTTAGAGATATATAATATGGCTGAAGGCACACCCCAAAAGAATAGTGTCATTATTTTAGATAAACTCATAAAATTAAATTATCACTAGATAAGAAATTTGAAATTCATAGGAGAATAAGAGTGGCTGATAAACATACTACACCAATGTTAGATGAGTTAGAGCATGGCCCATGGCCAAGCTTCATTTCAGGAATTAAACGATTAAGAGATCAACATTCTAATGAGAGAATATCAAGCACAGCAAATTCTTTATTAGGTCAATTAGAACACTCATATGAAACAAGAAAAGGTTATTGGAAAGGTGGAACAGTGAGTGTGTTTGGTTATGGTAGTGGAATAATTCCCCGTTTCTCTGAAGTTGGCGATGCATTTCCAGAGTCTAAAGAATTTCATACACTAAGAGTTCAGCCCCCAGCTGGTAATTATTATTCTACAGATATGCTAAGACAACTCGGACAGAGTTGGGAAAAGCATGGCTCAGGTTTACAAACATTTCATGGTCAGACAGGAAACATCATGTTCATTGGTTCTACCACTGAAAATACTCAACACTTTTTTGATGAAATCAATGAATATGGTTGGGATCTAGGTGGCGCTGGCCCATGCGTAAGAACAGGCATGTGTTGTGTTGGAGCTGCAAGATGTGAGCAGTCTAATATTGATGAAATTAAAATACATAGAACATTGCTTAATAATTTTACTGATGATGTTCATAGACCTGCTCTTCCTTATAAATTTAAATTTAAAGTTTCAGGTTGCCCAAATGATTGCGTTAATTCAATTGAGAGAGCCGACTTCGCAATTATAGGTACTTGGAAAGACGATATGAAAGTTGATCAGTCAGAAGTAAAGGATTTTGTTGAAAAGAAAGGAAGGCAATATGTCATCGATAATGTTATTACAAGATGTCCAACAAACTGCTTGTCTTTAAAGGATGATGATTCAATAGAAGTTGATAACAGAAACTGTGTTAAATGTATGCATTGTTTAAATGTAATGCCTAAAGCTTTAAGTCCAGGAGATGATAAAGGAGCAACAATATTGATGGGTGGTAAAAGAACTCTTAAAGTCGGTGATTTAATGGGAACTGTTATTGTGCCATTTATGAAATTAGATACCGAAGAAGATTACGAAAAACTTACAGAACTAGCTGAAGAAACAATTGATTTTTGGGCGGAAAATGGTTTGGAGCATGAACGTTGCGGAGAAATGATCGAAAGAATTGGCTTAGTAAATTTCTTAGACGGGATTGGTTTAGAAGTTGATCCAAATATGGTGGCCGATCCAACAACCAGTTCTTATGTAAGAATGGATGGTTGGGATGACGAAGCAGAAAAATGGTTTAAAGAAAAATTGCAAGCTGCTGAAGCATAATTGATTAACTTTACATAAATTTTATAAAGGAATACAAAATGTCAGAACAACAAGTTGAAAAAACAGTAAACAGACCTCCAATAGAAACAGGATGTCCAGATGCATTTCAGTACATGCATCCTGTTATGAGAAAAAATTATGGCCAATGGGCTTATCATGAAGATCCTAGGCCTGGAGTTTTGAAGCATGTAGCGCATAGTGGCGACGCAATTTGGACAGTAAGAGCAGGTACTCAGAGAATACTAGATGTTATGACATTAAATTTATTATGCGATATTGGTGATAAATTTGCTGATGGATATGTAAGATTTACCATTAGAAGCAATATTGAATATATGGTTGATCAAGAATCTAAAGTTGGACCATTGATTGTAGAATTAGAAAAGAATGGATTTGTTGTTGGTGGCACTAAAAACTCTGTTGCTATGATTTCACATACTCAAGGTTGGTTGCATTGTGATATACCTGGTACTGATGCATCTGGTGTTGTAAAAGCAATGATGGATGAAGTTATAGATGAATTTAAAGGGTGGAATATGCCAAATAGAGTTCATATGACAACATCTTGTTGTCAAATAAACTGTGGAGGTCAGGGAGATATAGCTATAAATGTTCAACATACAAAACCGCCAAAAATTAATCATGATTTAGTCTCGAATGTATGCGAAAGACCTTCCGTTGTAGCTCGTTGCCCAGTTGCTGCGATCAGACCTGCACAAGTAAATGGAAAGCCTTCACTTGAAGTTGATGAAAAAAAATGTATTTGTTGTGGTGCATGTTATCCACCATGTCCTCCAATGCAAATTAATGATGCTGAACATACAAAGTTATCTGTATGGGTCGGAGGAAATCATTCTAATGCTAGAGGAAAACCAACATTTCAAAAACTAGTTGCTGCTGGTATACCAAATAATCCTCCAAGATGGCCAGAAGCTACAGCAATTGTTAAAAAAATACTAAGAGCTTATAGAGATGATGCTAAAGATTGGGAAAGAATTAGTGATTGGGTTGAGAGAATAGGTTGGCCTAGATTTTTTGAATTAACAGGACTTCCATTCACTAAATTCCACATTAATAATTGGAAAGGAGCTAGAAATAGTCTCAATGCATCTACTCATATTAGATTTTAATGATTGAAAAAGTTTAGAGGAGATGATTTGAAATTAGGAATATTAATAAATGAAGGGCCATATCAACATCAGGCCTCAGATTCAGCACTTAAGTTCGTTCAAGCTGCTATAAATAAGGGGCATGAGATATATCGTGTATTCTTTTATAATGACGGTGTTAATAATGCAACAAGGCTTGCTACACCGCCACAAGATGATAGAAATATTACACAAGAATGGTCGAAATTAGCAAAAGAACATAATATTGATATGGTTGTTTGTGTCGCTGCAGCTCAAAGAAGAGGTATTCTAGATGAGGGTGAAGCTGAAAGAAATGGAAAAGATTCTGATAATATAGCAGAGGGATTTAGAATCTCTGGACTTGGCCAATTAGTAGAAGCAGGAATACAGGCTGATAGATTAATTACTTTTGGGGACTAACAAATGAGCGAAGAAGGAAAAATTAAAAAGTTCATGTATGTAAATAGAAAAAGTCCTTATGGAACTATATATGCATTAGAATCTTTAGAGGTAGTTTTAATATCTGCTGCTTTTGATCAAGATGTAAGTTTAACTTTCACAGATGACGGCGTATACCAATTAATGAAGAATCAAAAAACAGAAGGAATTGGTATGAAAAATTTCTCTTCAACTTATGCTGCACTTGGTGATTATGAAATAAAAAAAATATATATTGATCAAGAGTCATTAGATGAAAGAGGTCTATCAATTTCAGATTTGCAAGAATTAGTTTGGGAAGATGAAGATGAAGATTACGCAGAAAAAAGTTCTATAAATTTAGTTTCTAGAGCAGAGCTTGCTAATATAATGAATGAGCAAGACATTGTTATGAGTTTTTAAGGGGCAAATACATGAGCATGTTACATACAGTAAATAAATCACCATTTGAGAATTCTTCAGTTTCTTCATGCTTGTCTTTATGCGCAAAGGACAGCAGTATATTATTTATTGAGGATGCTGTGATATCTGTAATGAAATCTACAAAATTCTCAGATTTAATTGAGACTTCTTTAAAAAATTTTAAGATGTATGCTTTACAACCTGATCTTGAGGCAAGGGGCTTATCTTTAGATAATGTAATAGATGGTGTTAAATTAGTAGGATATGAAGAGTTTGTAGACTTGACTACAGAACATGATTCAGTGCAGTCTTGGCTATAGAGTTTAATTTTTTTAATCGGAGGTAAATGTGGCATTAGAAGTTAACGGAAAAAGTTATGAAGTTGATGAAGAAGGGTATTTAGCAGATTTAAACTCATGGGATGCAGACGTAGCAAATGCTATGGCTGAAGCCGATGGAGCTGCGCTTGAAGATAACCATTGGGAAGTAATAAATTTTTTACGCGAGTATTATGAAGAATATCAAATTGCTCCAGCTGTAAGAGTTCTTACAAAACAAATTGGTAAAAAATTAGGTAAAGAGAAAGGTAATAGTAAATATTTATATGAATTATTTCCATACGGCCCTGCTAAGCAAGCATGTAAGTATGCAGGACTACCTAAGCCAACTGGTTGCGTATAAGTATATATAGATCTGAAGCATGCAGATATCTATCTTAAGTACTTTAATAGCTGCATTATTTTATATAGCTTTTTTTATATTAGCTTATGGATTGTTTGTAAAGATTTTACAGTATAAAAATACTCCAGCACCTCTGAAGATACCTACAATGCCTGCACCTACAACAAAAGCAGGTGTTGTTTTTAGAATGTCCAAAGAAGTTGTTTTGTTTGAAAGTTTATTTAAATCCAGTAAAGCTACCTGGTTGTTTGGATGGATTTTTCACTTTGGTCTTTTTTTAGACATGTTGAGACATCTTCGTTATTTTATTGACCCAGTTTGGACTTGGGTTGTAGTAATTCAGCCTTTTGGAAAATACGGTTCTATTTTAATGGCTGTAGGTTTGGTTGGACTTCTTGCAAGAAGGATCGTGGTTGATAGAGTAAGGTATATTTCAAGCCCATCTGATTATTTAATGTTAGTTCTAATTTTATGTATTACCACTACTGGGATAGCTATGAGTTTTTATCTTGGTGCAGATGTTATAAGTGTCCAATCTTTTTTCATAGGTTTGATGACTTTTAATATCCAGAATATTCCATCTGATCCAATTTTAATTTCACATTTAGTAATGGTGGCTTCATTAATGATTATATTTCCATATAGCAAATTACTTCATGCACCAGGTTTATTTTTTAGTCCCTCAAGAAATCAAGTTGATAATGCAAGAGATAAAAGACATATTGCAAAATGGGCTCAAGAATTAGAAAAAAATTAATTTTATGAAATAAAGGATAACTATGGCAGATAATAAATTTGAAACACCAGAATTAAGAGAATATCCAATTATTCCTAAATTACAAAAAGATGTTATGTCTCATAGCAAACCTTTTATTGCAAAAGAGCCGCATCAAGAGCCTTTAGGTTTCCCAGGAGAGCTTGTGGAAGATTGGCACGATGTTGCTATAAAAAAAATGGGAGATCTTCAAAGCAAATATAGATCATTGCAAGTTTATCTAGACTCCTGCGTTAAATGTGGTGCTTGTACTGATAAATGTCATTATTATGTTGGCACAACTGATCCAAAAAACATGCCTGTTGCAAGACAAGATTTATATAGAAAAGTTTATAGAAGATATTTTACCTTTGCTGGAAAATACTTCCCCAAGCTTGTTGGCGCAACAGATTTAACCAAAGAAGTTTTGGATGACTGGTATTCATATTTTCATCAATGCTCACAATGCAGAAGATGTTCTGTTTATTGTCCTTACGGTATTGATACAGCAGAGATTTCTATGGCCGCAAGAGAGGTTATGGATACCATTGGTGTAGGACAAAAATATTGCAATGAAATTATTAGTAAAGTACATAAAATTGGAAATAACCTTGGTTTACCTGGGCCTGCTCTTGAAGATACGCTTGAAGGTCTAGAAGAAGACGTGGAAGACGAAACTGGAGTTGCTGTGAAATTTCCTTTGGATGTGAAGGGTGCTGATGTTCTTTTGGTTACTCCATCTGCAGATTTTTTTGCCGAACCACATGTTGATGGGTTAATTGGGTATGCTAAGGTCTTTCATGAGGCAGGGATTTCTTGGACAATAAGTTCTCATGCGAGTGAGGCTGCAAATTTTGGTATGTTCATTGGAAGCTATGACAACATGAGAAAGCTTGCATTGAGAATAAGAGAAGCAGCGATAAATTTAGGAGTCAAAAGGATAGTTTTTGGAGAATGTGGACATGCTTGGAGAGTTGCATATAGTTTCCTTAATACTTTAGCTGGCCCATGGGATTTTCTAGATCAAAATTATCCTATTCCTCAACATATTTGCGAGGTTACTCATGGTTTAATTCAAGATAATAAGCTAAATTTTGATAAATCAAAAAATGACGATATGGTTTTAACCTATCATGATTCATGTAACGTTGCTAGAGCTTCAAGAATGGGAGACGAAGCAGGCGGACAATTTAAAATTCCAAGAGATGTAATAAAAGCAGCATGCAATAATTTTTATGATATGTCCTCAGATACTATAAAAGAAGGAACATTTTGTTGCGGCGGCGGCGGCGGCCTTTTAACAGATGATTTAATGGAGTTAAGAGTAAAAGGAGCATTGCCTAGAATGGAGGCCTTAAGAAAAGTTGTGGAAGAAAATGGTGTAACTCATATGGCTGCAATATGTGCAATATGCAAAAGCCAGTTTTCAAAGGTTTTTCCATACTATGATTTTTCTATGGATCAAATTGTAAGCGTCCATCAATTAGTAAGTAATGCAATAATTTTGACCGGACAAAAAGATGAAAATGACGATGAAAACCACTCACAACGGGATATAGATGAAGCAGCATAGTGCTTTATAATTTATTTGGTAACAAGGAGAAGATTATGGCAGCTAAAAAAGACGTAGTTGAAAAAAAGTTAACTTTTAGAAAATTTCAAGATGGTGTTCATACTTATGAAAACCTATCACACGACATTTTTCAGCAAGATAAATCTCACAAATGCCCAACATATGTCCACAGAACACCTCCATGCCAAGGTAGCTGCCCGTCTGGAGAAGATATTAGGGGATGGTTAGATATAGTTAGGGGTATAGAAAAAGCCCCTGATGACGTTAGCATGCAAGAATACGCATTTAGAAGATCCACAACTGCAAATCCATTTCCCTCAATGATGGGTCGAGTGTGCCCAGCTCCTTGTCAAGATGGTTGCAATAGAAATGACGTTGAAGATTTTGTAGGAATAAATGGTGTAGAACAATATATTGGTGACCAAGCAGTTGCGAATGGCTATTCATTTTCATGTACTAAAGAAATGAGCGGAAAAAAGGTAGCAATTGTTGGTGGAGGTCCTGCAGGAATGTCCGCTGCATATCAGCTTAGAAAACTTGGACATGCAAGCGTTATAATAGAATCACATGATAAGCTTGGGGGTATGATGCGCTTTGGTATCCCGAGTTATAGAACACCTGATACATATTTAGATCCTGAAATTGAAAGAATTTTAGCAATGGGACACATTGAAGTTAAGTTAAACACTACAGTTGGAAAAGATTTATCAGCTGAAAGCTTAGAAAAAGATTATGACGCAGTTCTTTGGGCAATTGGATGTTGGACAGGTAGAGATTTACCAGTACCAAATAGTGATGCGCCAAATTGCATTTCAGCTATTAAGTATTTAGAAGCTTCTAGACAAAAAAGGTTACAAGTAACCGCTAAGAAAGTTGTTTGCATAGGTGGCGGTGATACATCAATTGATGTTGTTTGTTCATCAAGGCGTTTAGGAACTCTTAAAGATGAATTATCAGAAAACATTAGACCTGAAAATATTTTAAAGGATGGCTCAAAGCATGATGAAAAACTTGCTGAAAATAGAATTCACAATGATGTAACACTAACAACGCTCTTTAAGAAGTCTGAAATGACAGCTTCTGAACATGAAGTGCATGATGCTCAAAAAGAGGGTGTTCAGATTCTTGACGAGGTAATGCCTTTAGAAGTTTTGGTAGATGATAAGACAGGAAGGGCATATGCATTAAAAATGGCTAAATGCACAATGAAAGAAGGAAGGCCTGAAAAGATTGAAGGAACTGAATTTGAAATTGAAGCTGATCTAATAGTTGCCGCAATAGGTCAAAGTGGAGTTTTGGATGGGTTAGAAGAATTTAATAACGGTAAAAATTTAATTGATGCAGATAAAAATTATACCGTTCCTGGAAAACCTGGACATTTTGTATGTGGTGATATTATTAGACCTCATCTTTTAACTACAGCAATTGGGCAAGGCTCAATAGCAGCTGAAACTATAGATCAGTACCTAGGAAAAGTTGATCTTAAAGAATTAAAGAAAAGACCAAAAGTTGATGTTCATCATTTCAATTTACTAGAAAAACTTAAAGAATCAGGGTTGAAACCTGCAGATTATGAACCAGGGGCACACTGGGGGACTGATGAGTTAGATTTTTCTGTTCATAATTATGAAGATAGATCAGGGCAAGAAATTATCAATACAGACAAAATGCATCTAGCGCATTTTCCATATACAGCTAGAAATGTAAGAGATGATGTTGGCCCAGATTCTGATTCAATACTTGGAAATTTTGACGAAAGATTAAAATGTTTTTCAGAGGAACAAGCAGTAGAAGAAGTTTCAGCAGAGATGGAAATGCAGAAGTTAGGCGAGAATGCTACTCAGCGACTAAAGACTGTTGAAGGGTTTTTAAAGAACAACTTAGACGCAGACACTTACAGTCAGGTGCAAGAACTAGTAACAA
>JAYNQN010000001.1:88483-109384 GCA_038114285.1 Gammaproteobacteria bacterium
TGATAATTGTGTGATTTATTGCCCTCAAGATGCTGTTTTTAGAGTTAAAAAAGATAAACAAACTACAGGACGTTATGTAGACACAGACTACAAAAAATGTATTGGTTGTCATATATGCTCTGATGTTTGTCCAACCGGATACATTGATATGGCATTGGGTGATCACTAATTTAGGTAATTAGAAAAAATTCATATACTTATTATCTGAATTTATGGGGAGAAGTTCAGTATGCATAAAAAGCTATCTATAAAGATATTATTAACTTTTATATTAGTCTTTTTTAGTAATGTTTCAATAACTCACGATAATGTTCAGCATAATATCCCAGTCTCTTCAGGTGAAAGTTGTGTTGAACCTACTGATGTAATGCGAGCTCAACATCATTTTTTTATTAAACATCAAAGTCATGAAACCGTAGTAAATGGTATCAGAACAAAAAAATACAGTTTAAATAATTGTATAGATTGTCACATAAAACCAGCAGATGATGGTTCATATCCAAGTGTAAAATCTGAAGAACACTTCTGTTCTGGTTGTCATATTAAAGCTGCTGCAAAAGTTGAATGCTTTGATTGTCATGCATCAAAACCATTAAAGAAGGTTGAAATAGAAAATAAAGTATCAAAAAAATGAAAAAATATGAAATAAAGCTAGATAGAAGAAATTTTTTAAAAAAATCAACAATGGTGGGATTGGCATCAATTGCGCCCGGTGTATTTTTTCAAGAATTTGCTTATGCAAGACCTTTAGATGAGCCAGCATCTGATAAAATTAGATGGGGTATGTTAATTGATACTAATCAATGTACAGAGGATTGTGATGCATGCGTTACAGCATGTAATGATGAGCATGGTATTGAAGATTTTGGAAGACCAGCTACGGACACACAATGGATTAGAAAGCTTAACTTAATAGATGAGTTTTCAGGTAAACAACATTCTATACCAATGATGTGTCAGCATTGTGAAAACCCTCCTTGTGTAGACGTATGTCCAACTGGCGCATCATTTAAACGGGCTGATGGTATTGTTTTGGTAAATAAACATACATGTATTGGTTGCAGGTATTGCATGATGTCATGTCCTTATAAGGCAAGATCGTTTGTTCATGAAAATTTAGAAAATCAGTTGCCACATGCGCCAAGAGGAAAGGGCTGTGTAGAAAGCTGTACCTTGTGTGTTCATAAAATAGATAGAGGCGACGGAACTACTGCTTGCTCAGAAGCATGTCAAAAAGATGGGCATCAGGCAATATTATTTGGGGACTTAAATGACCCTGAAAGTGAAATATCTAAGCAACTCTCAAAATTTGGTGGAAAAGAAATAAGAAGTGATTTAGGTTTAAATACAGCAGTAAGGTATCGAGGTATTTAATGAATTTAATTAGATATAAATCTGTAGAGTTGGACAAAAAGTTTTTTTTGCCTGTTATTTTGATTTTTATTGCACTAGCTTCTTGTCTATTTGCATTCGTGACACTTGAGCATGAAGGGCATTGGTTAACAGGAATGAATAATCAAGTTGTTTGGGGAATACCACATGT
Source organism: Gammaproteobacteria bacterium (assembly GCA_038114285.1). GTDB lineage: Bacteria > Pseudomonadota > Gammaproteobacteria > Poriferisulfidales. The sequence continues at coordinate 90,027 of JAYNQN010000001.1, forward strand.
TTTTGCTATCTTTTTAATTGTTTCTGCTTCTGGAATACTGAATATTGCTTCAATATCCTCTGTCTTTGGTGTGCCAGCATATAAACCATTATCAAGATTATCAGGGTTGCTAGCTATTGGTTTATTAATAGGCGGTTTAATGGTTTTAGTTTTAGATTTAGGTAGACCTGATAGATTAATAGTTGCGATGACAACATTTAATTTTAAATCCATATTTGCTTGGAATATATTTTTATACACGGGCTTTCTATTAATAGCTGTGATTTATCTTTGGATGATGTTTGAAGGGAGATTTAATAAGTATGTAACCAGGGTTGGAATGTTTGCTTATGGTTGGAGAATTATTTTAACAACTGGTACAGGTTCAATATTTGGTTTCCTTGTAGCAAAAGAGGCTTATGATAGCGCAATGCTAGCACCATTATTTATAGCTATGTCTTTATTGTTTGGTACTGCAATTTTTATACAAACGATATATTACCTAAAATCGTCATTTGAAGTAATTGTAGGAGAGATAATTTTTAAAAGACTAAGAAAACTCTTGTTATATTTCATATTAGCTGTTCTTTATTTTACAATTTTATTTCACCTTACAAATCTATATGCAACAACACATCATGATTATGAATTTTTTTTACTTCTTTCTGGAAATGTATACACTTATTTATTTTGGATTGGGCAAATATTATTAGGAACACTTTTACCCTTATATCTTGTTTCTTCCAAAAGATTTGAGAATTGTTGGAATACTTTGTTATTATCATCTTTTTTAATAATTTTTGGTGGGTTCATTCAACTATATGTCATTATAATCTCTGGACAGGCATTTCCGTTAGATATTTTTCCTGGTTTTATTGAGAATAGCACTTTTGGAGATGGAGAAGTTGCACGATATATACCAAGTATTTACGAGTTTATGCTTGGTCTTGGTGGTATAGCAATTGCTTCAGCTGTTTTTATATTTGGGATTTTAATTTTAGAGTTTGTGCCAGATAGCCTTAAAGATGAGCATTTGCAAAACAAATAATATTAAAAGCCTGTATATTTCAGCAGCACATAAATCTTCTGGCAAAACTATAGTATCATTAGGTTTATCAAGAATATTAGCTAATTTAAATCATAAAGTTCAAACTTTTAAAAAAGGACCAGATTATATAGATATGAGTTGGTTAGCTTTATCATCTAGAAATCAATGTTATAACTTAGATTTCAATACCCAGACAAAAAAAGAAATAATTGATTGTTATAATAGTAATAAAGCAAAAATTAATTTAATAGAAGGTAATAAAGGACTATATGATGGGTTAGATTTGAAAGGTTCAGACGATAATTCCGCCATGTCAATTTTAACCAAAAGTAATGTTGTGTTAGTAATAGATACTCAAGGAATCACTCGTGGCATAGCACCACTTCTTCAAGGTTATATAAATTTTGAAACAAAGTGTAATATTCAGGGAATTATTTTAAACAAAGTAAATAATGAAAGACATGAAAATAAACTTGTAAATGCAGTAAAAAATTATACAGATCTTAAAATTTTAGGTTCAGTGAGAAAAAATAAAGAGTTAGTTATATCTGAGAGACATTTAGGATTAATACCTGCAAATGAACAAAAATTAGCAAATAAAAATATTGATCAAATTTCAAAAATCATAAACGAGTCAATCGATAAAAATGAATTTTTAAAAATTGGTATAAATTTTAAAGAAAAAAAAACAAAACGAATTGTATCAAACAGTATTAAAGTTAATAAAAAAAACGCAATTAGGGTTGGAGTATTTTATGATAAGAGTTTTGGGTTTTATTATGCAGATGACCTAGATAACTTTAAAAACTTCGGCGCAGAGATAGTTTATATAGATTCTGAAAAAGATATAAATCTTAAAAATGTAGATGCAATATTTATTGGCGGAGGTTTTCCAGAAGTTAATGCTAAAAATATAATAAATAATAGAAAGTTAATGCTAGAAATTAAAAATTTCGTTGAAAATAATGGTCCTGTTTACGCAGAGTGTGGTGGCCTAATGTACCTCGCAAAATCTATAAAGTATAAAAATAAAACTTATAAGATGGCAGGTATAATTCCAGGCACAGTTAAGATGAATGAAAAGCCAGTAGGAAGAGGTTATGTTAAACTCAAGGTTAAAAAAAATCATCTTTGGGGAATGAAAGAAAATGTGCTTTTAAATGCGCATGAATTTCACCACGCAAGTCTTATATATGAAAAAAATTATAAATATAAACATATATATAACATGAAACGTGGTTATGGAATAAATGGAAATGACGACGGATTTGTTTATAAAAACCTATTAGCAAATTTTGCGCATCTGAGGCATACTAAAAAAAGCCCATGGATAAAATATTTTATAAATTTTATTAAAGAGAATTGCAATGATTAATATAACTGATGAAGCAATATCTGCATTTACTAAGGAAATTCAAAAAGAAGAAAATAAAGGCTTTAAATTACGAGTTGCTGTAATGAAAAAAAAAGACAATAGTTTTCATTATGCATTAGGATTTGACGATAACATTACAAATAATGACGAGATATTAAAAATACAGGATATAGAAATTATAATCTCAAATATATCGCATGAAATGTGCAACGGTATGACGATTGACTATGTTGAGTTGGAGAAGAATCAATATAATTTTATTTTTCTTAACCCAAAAGATCCAAATTATGTCGAACCCAAAAAATAAAAAAGATCAAATAGAAGAATTTATTAAAGATTTAAATCAATGGCTATTAAATATAATGTCTGGTGATTTAACATCTAGAGTAAAAATTTCTAGCCATAAAGATTTAAAAAATTTGTGTAGTAATCTAAATATAGTTTCAGAAATAATTGAAAATCAACTTAACAAAAATAATGAGCAGTTAGAGCAGTTTGCAAGATATAAGGATGAAAAAAATAAAGAGGCAAATAGACTTGCAATTATGGAAGAAAGGGTATTTATGGCATCAGAATTACATGACTCGCTCGCGCAAACTTTGGCAAGTCTAAGACTACAAGTTAGAGTTTTAGACGAAAGTTTGCAAGGTATTATATACATGAAAAATAATAGAAAGTTTAATACGGAAGAATTATATACAGACAAAAGAATAACTGATGAACTAGAAACTTTGGAAGAAAGTATTGAACTTGCAAATACAGAAATAAGGCATTTAATAGGACATTTTAGATCACCGAAGCAAATTGATAATATAGAAAGTGAGATTTCGAAGCTTGTTGAAAACTTTAAAGAAGAAAATGAAAATATAAAAATATTTTTTCAGAATAAAATACCAATAATAAAATCAAATAAGAATGATCAGCTGCATATCAAAAGAATTGCTCAGGAGGCTCTCACAAATGTAAAAAAACATTCTCAAGCAAAAATAGTTAGAGTATTATTGATGTCTTATGAGACAGGAAAATATTCGTTAATTATAGAAGATGATGGAATTGGCATAGCAAAGTCCTGTTTTATTGGACATGATAATCAAGACTCAGGAGAGCATGTAGGATTAGCTATTATGAGAGATAGAGCAGAACAAATAGGTGGACATATAGCAATAGAAAGTGAGCCTGGGGAAGGAGTTAGAGTTATTCTCTCGTTTAACGAAAAAGAAGGTTAGTAAAAGAACATGAAAATAAAAGTAATAATTATTGATGACCACACATTGTTTAGAGAGGGTTTGCAAAGATTATTAGTAAGACATGATATAGATGTAATATCATCTGTGAGCAATGGAAAGGAAGGTTTGAAATCAATCGAGACAATGAGCCCAGATATAGTATTGTTAGATTTAAGAATGCCGGACACATCAGGAATAGAAGTTTTAAAAAATATAAGGGAATTACAAAAAAATTTACCTGTAGTAATGTTGACTACAAGCGATAATGAAAAAGATTTAATTGAGGCTTTAAGAAATGGGGCGAGTGGTTATTTATTAAAAGATATGGAGCCAGATAACTTGGTTGTTGCATTAAAAGATGTATTGAAAGGGGAAACAATTGTAGCGCCAAACTTAGTGCAAATATTAGCAAAATTCCATCAAGGTGACGACACAGAAATAAATATCAGTAATTTAATTGAAACTTTAACACCCAGAGAAAATGAGATCCTAGAATTACTAGCTGAAGGACAAAGTAATAAATTAATCGCTAAAAATTTAGGTATTTCTGATGGAACAGTAAAATTACATGTAAAATCAATATTGAGAAAATTAGAGATTCATTCAAGGGTAGAGGCAGCTGTTATAGCTGTAGAGCATGGTTTAAAGAAAAAGAATTGATCATATAATGAGGATACTATGCAAGGTTGGCAAAGAAATAGATTTGGTTTAGCAATATTAATTTTTGCATCAGCAATCGTGGCAAACATAAGTTCGTTAACTCAAGGGCAAATAATTTCTCTTATAGGTTTATTTGTAGTTATATTTTATCTTTACGTAATTTATGTCAACAAGTATAAAAAAAAGTAAATGAGCGATTTAGTAATACAGCCTGAAGATTTACAAAAAATTATTAATAAAAATAATCTAAAAATTTTTGATTGCAGATTTAATCTCTTAAAAAAAGAATTGGGTTATGAAAATTATCTTGATTCACATATAAAAAATGCTCATTATGTGAATTTAGAATCTGAACTTTCATCAAAGGTTACAAGACATTCAGGTAGACACCCCCTCCCAGATATCAGTGATTTTTCCGATTTTTTAAATAAGCATGGTATAAACCAAACTTCTCAAGTCATAATTTATGATGATGAGAATAATTCTATGTCTGCAAGATTTTGGTGGATGCTTAGACTAGTTGGAATTAAAAATTGTTCAGTATTAGATGGAGGATTAAAAGCTTGGAAAAGTCTCAATTTGCCAGTGTCTAGATCTGTTCCATCTTTGGGTCTCAAGGAAAAAAATAGATACTCATATAACGATAAAATAATAGTGGCCACAAAAAATATAATGCAGTTAATTAATAACCAAGATTATTTGTTAATTGATGCAAGAGAAAACATAAGATTCATAGGAAAGAAGGAGCCGATAGATAAAAAAGCTGGCCATGTTCCAGGAGCAATTAATATGCCTTTTAAAAATAATCTTGATGAGAATGGAAAGTTTAAAGAAAAATCAGAACTTTTAAAGATGTTTCAAAATTTAGGTCAAAGTAAGTCAACTAAGATTATAAACATGTGTGGATCTGGAGTTACCGCATGTCATAATTATTTGGCAATGGAATATTGTGGTTTTGGTGAATCAAAATTATATGTAGGGTCATGGAGTGCCTGGTCAAGCCATGACGAGAATAAAATAATAACGGAAGAATAAATGAAAACAAATATTGAATGGATTGATGGTGTTAATTTTACTGCAAATACTGAAAGTGGCAATAAAATTATGATGGATGGCCCGGTCGACAGTGGAGGACATAATAATGGCGCAAGGCCAACAGAATTATTAATTTCTGGAATGGGAGGATGTACTTCATTCGATATTATTTGTATGGCAAATACAAAAAATATAAAAATAAAAAGTTTTAATTTAGAAGTTGAAGCTAAAAGAACTGAAACAAAACCCTCTTTAATAAATAAAATACACTGTAGTTATAGAATTGAATCTGAAGAAAAAAATAGAGAAGATTTAGAAAAATTTATTAAATTATCAATAGAAAAACAATGTTCATGTTGTGTTATTTTAGGAAAAGCAGTTGATATTACTTATTCATTAGAAATATATTGATAATATTTATATGATTTCAAAATTTTTATTCTTTTTTTTTATAATTATATTAAGTATAAGAATTTCTTTTTCAAATAATGTTTATAAATTAAAATGTAAGAATGTTGATGATAATACAGTTCATTTTTTTGTAATACATAAAAATTATAAAATAGTAAATATTCTTCCAAATGGATATGAATTTGATTATATTCTTGAACAAGAAAATAACGAGAAAATCACAGCATATTTTTATCAAAATAAAAAAAATGTTATAAAAAAATTTGTTTTGAAATTTAATCTTAATGACAATATATTGTATGATGAGATGTATGAAGGAAAAAATTTAAATAATCTTAATTTAAAGGATAAGAAGATCTTTACTTGTAATAATGATAAATGAAGACAAACTATATGTGTGGCATCCTTATGCTTCAGCTATTGATAAAAATCCTATATATGCAGTAAAAAAAGCAAAAGGAGTAAATATATATTTGGAATCTGGAGAATGCCTAATTGACGGAATGTCGTCCTGGTGGTGTGTTATAAATGGTTACAATCACCCAGTACTTAACAATGCTTTAAAAAAACAAATTAAAAAGTTTTCACATGTAATGTTTGGTGGTTTTACACACGAACCTGCTATTCATCTTGCAAAAAAAATAAATGAAATTACCCCAAAAAGTTTACAAAAGGTTTTTTTCTCTGACTCTGGGTCTATATCTGTTGAGGTTGCAATGAAATTTGCTATACAGTATTGGCATTCCAAAAATCTTTTAAAGAAAAAAAAATTCTTAACTGTGAGAAACGGTTATCATGGAGATACAATGGGTACTATGTCAGTGAGTGATCCAACTAATGGCATGCATTCAATTTTTGAGAAATCATTATTGAAACAATATTATGTTTCATGTCCTGAAGATATAAGTACATATAAAAGAAAAACAAGCAAAAGCCTCGAACAAATGGAAAATATGTTAAAAAAAAATAATTCAAATATAGCAGCAGTTATAATTGAGCCAATTTTACAAGGTGCTGGCGGTATGAGAATTTACCACCCAGATTATTTGAAGCAATTAAGAATATTATGCTCAAAATATAATGTGTTATTAATTTTAGATGAAATCGCAACTGGATTTGGTAGAACAGGGAAATTATTTGGATTTCATCATTCAGACATCGTTCCTGATATTTTATGTTTAGGAAAATCTATAACTGGTGGCTACATGAGTTTAGCGGCAACAGTTGTATCAAAAAAGATAGCAAAATCTATTTCAAATAAAGATCCTGGAATATTTATGCATGGGCCAACCTATATGGCAAACCCGCTTGCTTGTACTGTAGCTCTTGCAAATATTAACTTACTATTCTCTTATGATTGGCAAAAAAAAGTTAAAAATATAGAAAAAATATTAAAAATCGGTTTAGAAAAAATATCAAAAAACAAAGCTATAAAAGAATTTAGAGTCATAGGTGCTATTGGAGTTTTAGAAATGAAAGATAAAGTAAATGTTGCATCTATTCAAAAAAGATTTGTAGAGCATGGAATTTGGCTTAGACCATTTTCAAATTTAATATATATAATGCCTCCGTATATAATATCAAAAAAAGATTTAAATTTTTTTATGGAGCAGCTTGATAAAGTAATAAGTTTAGAGTACTGAATTTATATTCTGTAAGAAACATATTTCATGATACTTGCTGTAGTTTCCATCAATTTTTTAATATTTTTTGGCAATTTGCTAGCGCCATGATCGTTTGCTGTTTTACCATGTTGTTCTTCATCTGCTTTCATCTTCTTTAAAATACTATGTGTTTTTTTATCATTAGTAGGTATTTTTTTAATATGTGATTCTAGATGTTCGGCAACCTGTTTTTCTGTTTCTTCTATAAAACCTAATGCACTTTTATCATTGGATATACTTGAAAGCATGCCTATTGCTATAGATCCTGAAAACCACAAAGGATTAAATATACTTGGACGTCCTTTTAATTCTAGAATTCTTTGTTCACACCATTCAAGATGGTCTTTTTCTTCAGATGCCATTTTAAGCATCATTTTTTTTTGGTCTTCATTTTTTGCTAGAATTGCATGGCCAATATAGAGTCCCTGCGCGGCTACTTCGCCTGAATGATTTACTCTCATAAGATTACTTACAAGTTGAGCATCAGATTTTTTTAACGTCCTAGCGTCCTCAACTGAATTTGAAGGTGATATTCTTCCAGAACTTTTAATGTTAAAAAGCATTGATAAAATCTCATTTGATTTTATTAGAATATTGTCTCTATTAGAATATTTTTTCATTAGCATATCCTATCATTTAAAAAAGTTATTGGGTGCATTACTTTAACATTTTTTATATTTTTAATATTTATCTCGTTAATAAAATTTAAAGAACATCCAATATTATATGTTAGTAAGTAGTCTATATTATTAGAATTAATGAAACTAATTTTTGGTTCAATAATTTTTGATAAGTTTTTTTGATTATGTATTAAATTTTGTGCACCAGCGCCGCAACAATAATTGTCATCGTACGTAAAAATTTTGATACCTGGGATCATTTTTAAGACTGTTATTAATTTTTCAAAATTTATCTCAGCTGATTTTGTAGTGCATGGTTTGTGAATGCATATATTTTTTTTTGTTATTTTATAATTATTTATTTTTTTATTTTCTAATAAATCAAGGATAAATGTTGTTGCATCTTGATAATTTACATCTTTATTATTCTTATTTATGAAGGCACTACAACCACTTGCATATCCAATAATTGAAACGTATTTTTTTTTATTAAACTCTTTAACTGTTAATTTATTATTTTTGATACCTCGTTCGATTTTTCCGCTATTATAATCAAGAGAGCCGCAGCATCTTGCATTTTTAATAATTTCGTAATTTATTTTGCTTTTTTTTAAAATATTAATACAATTATTTGCAACTTCTTTTTGAAAAAAGTCAGTTGCACACCCTGTAAAAATACCTATGGTATTTTTTTTTATTCTTGTCTGATCTATTTCATAGTGATTATTGTAATCTTGTATATAATTCATAAACTTGAATATATTTTTATTCAAGTATTTAAATTTATGTTTAGTTATATAAAAAATTATCTTTGAGGCAATACCTTTTAGAAAATAATTTTTAAGAAAAAAAGATATTAGATTTGTTTTTATTTTAAATTTAATATTTTGATCCTTGAAATATTTATCTCTAGCGTCAATCATCATTTTGTAGAAATCTACTTTTGCAGGACAAGCAGCTTCGCAGGCTAAACAAAGGGTACATGAGTTTAGGTGTTTTAATGCTGATTCACTTGGTTGCAACATAGAATTATTTAATCCATGTATTATTGAAATTCTCCCACGTGGAGATTCTGATTCATTTCTACTAATTTTGTATGTCGGGCAGTGGTTTAGACACATGCCACACATTGCGCAATTATCTGGATCAAGCTTCTTATATGATGTATTTTTCATTAATAAATATTTCCAAATATATTGTTGACATTTATATTATAATATCATAAAATTCTAATATATTTAAGTTTCCTCCAACCACTTACATAGAGTGGTATTTCAAAGCGCAGAAAATTCTGCGCTTTTTTTTTAATTATATCTTTTATGAAACTTTCTCCTCTTCCCAGATCTTTGAGTTATAACACCTAATATTGATTCTGTATTTTCTATGGATATATCATTAAAGCTTGGATTTAAGGCTTTTAAAGTAATATTTTGAGCAATTTCTATTTTTCTGATGATTAAACTGTTGCTAGTTTCAAATAGCACGAAATCACCATTTTTTGGCGTTATACTTGGGTCAATTATAATTATATGATCTATTTCAAATTCTGGCGCCATACTAGAGTCAAGTATTCTTAGTGCAAATGGTTCGCTAGCGGAACAATTTTCGCCAGAGTTTTCTGATCCAATAGAATGTACAGGGATTTTTTTTATATCACTCATAATATATCCTTATTTTAGCTTTTTTTTAAAATTATAGTTATCAAATTTTTCCTATATTTTTCTTATATTTGCTGAAAATTATCTAAAAAATGAATGTTATTTTTAATAATTATACACAGGTTATACCCATGTTAAACAATGGTTAAACACAGCATATTGTGCTTGACTAGTATAGTAAACACATCTTATAGTAGTACGATAATAATATTAATTAAAATATATAAATATTTGGACGGAAAATGGATAATAACGAATCAGATCTAGGACTAGGTATATCATCGGTTTCATCTGGAGCAAGTGACGCTATACAAAGCTCACAAAATATAGGAGAGCTAAACCTTACAGCACCAGGAAAATTTAGGGTGATACGAAGAAATGGAAGCATAGCTGCTTTTGACATAGATAAAATATCAGTAGCTATGACAAAAGCTTTTCTAGCAGTAGAAGGAAACCAAGCTGCCGCATCATCACGAATTCATGAAACAGTATCTGAGCTAAGTAATGACGTCTTTAATGCACTAACAAGAAATATCCCTGATGGAGGAACATTTCATATTGAGGATATTCAGGATCAAGTCGAGCTCGCTTTGATGCGTGGAGGACATCAAAAAGTTGCTAGATCTTATGTGCTCTATAGAGAGCAAAGAAACGCAGAAAGATCAGTTACAGAGAGCCAAGAACAAATTGATAATTCAGACATTAAAATAAATTTATCAGGTGGAAATAGTGACCTAGCTTTAGATACAGAAAGACTTGATACAGTTATTGCGGAAGCATGCCTAGGTATTGAAGATGTTTCAGTAGAGCCAATCAAAGCAGAACTTAATAAAAATATATACGATGGAATAACACATGAAGATGTATCTACTGCATTAGTTATGTCATCTAGAGTCCTGATTGAAAAAGAACCAAACTATACTTTTGTTACAGCAAGATTATTACTTGATAATTTGAGAACTGAAGCACTTAGTTTTATATATGATAAAAAAGTTTCAGCAACTTCTAAGCAGATGTCTGATGTATATAAAGATTATTTTAAGAAATACTTAGATGCTGCTTGTAAACGCGAATTACTTGATAAATCTATAATTGATAAATATGACTTAGATATATTATCTGATGCAATTGACTCAGAAAGAGATCTTCAATTCACGTATCTAGGTCTTCAAACTCTTTACGATAGATACTTTATACAAACAAATGATATTAAGATCGAATTACCTCAAGCTTTTTTCATGAGAGTTGCAATGGGCCTTGCTAATAATGAACCCAACAATAATGAAAAGGCAGTAGAATTTTATAAGTTATTATCATCTTTTGATTTTATGAGCTCAACACCAACGTTGTTTAACTCAGCAACACTTCGCCCGCAGCTCTCATCATGTTATCTAAGTACTATACCTGATGATCTGCGTGGTATTTTCGACGGAATAACTGACGATGCAATGTTATCTAAATTTGCTGGAGGACTTGGAAATGATTGGTCGAGAGTAAGAAGCATGGGTACACATATAAAAGGAACTAATGGAAAGTCTCAAGGTATTGTCCCATTTCTTAAGGTTGCTAATGATACAGCTGTAGCAGTTAACCAAGGTGGAAAAAGAAAAGGAGCTATGTGTGCTTACCTTGAAACTTGGCATCTTGATATAGAAGAATTCTTAGATTTGAGAAAAAATACTGGAGACGATAGAAGAAGAACGCATGATATGAATACAGCTAACTGGATTCCAGATTTATTCATGAAAAGAGTTGTGGAAGAAAAACAATGGACTTTGTTTTCTCCTGACGAAGTACCAGAGCTTCATGAAATTTCAGGAATTGAATTTGAAAAAAAATATGAAGAATATGAATCTCAAATAAAATCTGGGAAGATTAAAAAATTTAAAGAGGTAAAAGCTTTAGACTTATGGAAAAAAATGTTAGGAATGCTATTCGAAACAGGCCATCCTTGGATAACTTTTAAAGATCCATGCAATATAAGATCTCCACAATCACATGCGGGTGTTGTGCATTCTTCAAACTTATGTACTGAGATAACTTTGAATACTTCTGATGATGAGATTGCTGTTTGTAATTTAGGATCTGTAAACATAGCAGCTCATATAGATGAAAATGGAATTATGATTGATAAGTTAGAAAAAACAATAAATACAGCAATGCGAATGCTTGATAATGTAATTGATTATAATTATTACAGCGTAGACAAAGCTCAATATTCTAATGCGAAGCACAGACCAGTTGGCCTGGGCCTAATGGGTTTTCAAGACGCTTTGTATAAATTATCAATACCATATTCTAGCGACGAAGCAGTAAAATTTGCTGATGAGACAATGGAATATATAAGCTATTTTGCTATTAAAGCATCAACAGATTTAGCAGAAGAAAGAGGAAAATACGAAACCTTTGACGGGTCATTATGGTCTCAAGGAGTTTTGCCGATTGACTCTATACATTTACTTGAGCAGGAAAGACAAAAATATATTGCTGTAGATAAAACTTATAATTTGGACTGGAAGTCATTAAGAGAAAGAGTAAGAACAGTTGGAATGAGAAATTCTAATACCATGGCAATAGCTCCAACAGCAACAATCTCTAATATAACCGGAGTAACGCAAAGTATAGAACCTACTTATCAGAACTTGTATGTCAAATCTAACTTGTCGGGAGAGTTTACTGTAATAAACCTTGCTTTAGTAAATGATCTTAAGAAAAGAGATTTATGGGATGAAGTCATGGTAAACGATTTAAAATATTTTGATGGAAGTTTGGCCTCTATAGATAGAATTCCTCAAGATCTAAAAGATGTTTATGCTACAGCTTTTGAGCTAGATGCACGTTGGCTAATAGAAGCTGCTTCTAGGCGTCAAAAATGGATTGATCAAGGACAATCTTTAAATCTATATATGGCAGAACCATCCGGCCCAAAATTAGATAATCTATATAAATTGGCTTGGGTTAGAGGTTTAAAAACAACTTATTATTTAAGAACTATGGGTGCAACCCATGTTGAAAAGAGCACAATGGCTGATGGTAAATTAAATGCTGTTGGTAATGAAAATGAAGCAAGCAAAGTTTGCTCAATATTAGATCCTGACTGCGAAGCATGTCAGTAAACTTGGGAGATTAATATGTCATCAATATGGGACGATCCAATATCACAAACACTAGAACCTATTAAGAAGGAAGAAAAAGCTGAAATAAAACAGGACCTAAAAACTACAGATACTTCTGATCAAAATCAAGATGCTGGATTAACAGGATTTGAAGATATAGAAACTGGAGCAGGAAGAATACAGGTTGATGATAAAAAAATAATAAATTGTCGAGCTGATTTAAACCAGCTTGTTCCTTTTAAATATGATTGGGCATGGAGTAAGTATTTGTCAGCATGTAATAACCACTGGATGCCCCAGGAAGTTAATATGACGGCAGATATAGCTTTATGGAAAAGTGAAGAAGGTTTGACAGATGATGAAAGAATGGTTATCGAGAGAAATTTAGGTTTTTTCTCGACGGCAGATTCTTTAGTGGCAAATAACTTAGTGCTTGCAGTGTATAAACATATAACAAATCCAGAATGTAGGCAGTATTTATTAAGACAAGCATTTGAGGAAGCTATACATACACATGCTTATCAATACTGTATTGAGTCACTTGGTATGGATGAAAGTAGGTTATTTAACATGTATCGTGAAATACCATCAGTAGCAACTAAGGCTCAGTGGGCTTTACCTTATACACAAAGTTTGGGTGATATTAATTTTAAAACTGGAACACCAGAGAATGATCAAAGACTCTTAAGAGATTTAATTGCGTTCTATGTAGTATTTGAAGGTATATTTTTCTATGTAGGTTTTACACAAATTTTATCAATGGGCAGAAGAAATAAAATGACTGGAGTAGCAGAACAGTTTCAATATATTTTAAGAGATGAATCGATGCACATGAACTTTGGTATTGATGTGATAAATCAAATTAAAGTTGAAAATCCACATTTATGGACTGAAGATTTTAAAAAAGATATGACTAAATTAGTATTAGAGGGAGTTGAGCTAGAAACAAAATATGCATACGACACAATGCCTAGAGGAATTTTAGGGTTGAACGCCCCAATGTTTGAGGAATATCTTAAGTACATTGCAAATAGAAGACTTACACAAATAGGTCTTCCTGAAGAATTTAAAAATGCACAGAATCCTTTCCCATGGATGTCTGAGGTATTAGATCTTAAAAAAGAGAAGAATTTCTTTGAGACAAGGGTAACCGAGTATCAAACTGGTGGAGCTCTTAGCTGGTAAAGTTTCTGTCTGACTCCTAGATGATCCCTGGCAATGGATTGCTTTTTTTTTAATATAAATTTGTTACCAAAAAATATTAATTAGAAAGATTATGGCAAAAATTGATTTAGAGTCTCGCTTTTATAACTTTTGTACAAAATTAAATGGTAGTTTAAATTTTCAAATATTATCATTAGTAATAATTGTTTTTGCATCTTTTATAATTGGGCTATCTGTATCTTCATACGAAATAATTTCTGAAAAAAACATAAATTTAATTAAATTTATTTGCTCTATTTATTTTTTTTTTGAAATAACGATAAGATACTTTGGTCACAGTGTTTGGGATAGCAGGTCAATAGTTGGAGATAAATTTTCTTATGTTGGAATTTATTTTGATGCATTTATAATTGTTATTTCTTTTCTACCATATTCTTTTCTATCTAATTTACTTGTATTAAGGTTGTTTAGAATTTTATCTCAGCCACAAATAACAAAGTTTGTACCAAAAATCGCAATATCTAATATCTCAATAATTGCGGATACGGGTATTAAAATATTATATGTCACGGGAATTATTATTGTTTTAACTTATGTATATGCAATAGTTGGAGTTGCTTTATACGGTGATACTATCCCTGCTCAATGGGGTAGTCTTGGACTTTCGGTTTTAAGCTTACTCGCAATTTTACTGGAAAATAATACAATCACAATTTTTTATTGGCCATTAATGGAGAGTAATCGTCCTGAAGCATGGGTCTTTATGTTAAGTTATGTATTTATTGGTAAACTCACAATTTTAAATTTGATAATAGCTATCTTAATAGACTTATTAAAAGCAAGAGAGTTATAAAGTTTTAAGGATGAACTTATTTATTTAAATTTTATTCTTTTAATTTCAAATCCATATTGTTTTTCGAGTATATTTAGAACACCTTTCTCACCAAGTAAGTGCAGTGCACCAACGCATACAAATGTGCCACCCTGTCCTTTATATCTATCTAAACCATATAAAAAAGGTAAATTCATATAATGAGCCATTACTATATTTCTAATATATACAGAGTGTTTCAGATAAACTTGTAAGTGCTTATTCTGTTTATAATCACTTTTGTCAACAAAGCTAGTGCTTGCATCCATTAGACCTTGTAAATCTTCTTTCATATATGCATTAACCATGCCATCTAAAGCTTCTTGTATCTTTGGGAAATGTTTAATTTTAGATTTAAGAAGTTCTACTTGGGAATCCATTGGCATTGCATAGAATGCAGCAAGTAATTCTTCAGGTGATTCAATTTGATATATCTCTTTTTCTTGAATGCTGGCTAGATCTAATAGTTTGTGATCTACAATTGGTCCAGAATGTTTTGATTTTGCAGCAATACTAAACATTGCTGCCCAAGGTTTGATTTTAGTTGCATATTCTTCATTAACACCGTTTTTTGTGAGTATTTGAAAAACATCGTTTGCAGTTTTTTCTCCAGCTACATCAGCTAGCGTCTTATCTTCAAACATCATTTTTTTTTTTATATTTTCAAACCCGTGGTAAGGATTCCATAAATGGCTGCTTGGAAAAGCTTCTATAGAATATCCAACAGAATTGTCAAAGATATCCATAACTGTTTTATCTAGTTTGGTAATTTTTTCATCATTCATATGTATCGTTCCATATATGTGGCCCAGGACTTCTCCGTCTTTACTAACTTGCCAAAATATACCCTCTGTATATGGCTGCTTATTAAATGCATAAACAATTGAAAATATTGATATTATAAAAATTACGACATATATTAATGGTTTTTTCCCTGCAGATTCTTTAAACATAATTATTATCCTTGATTAAATTAAGTCACTATTATAACTGATTCCATAAAAAAAACGCCCTATTTTAGAGGGCGTTTTTAGTATTACAAAGCTTTGCTTCTTTAAGATTAACCAGTATATCCAGCGATTTTATTCATATCACTAGCGATTTTTAGTTCGCCTTCTGAAGCTTCTTCTTCATCCCACTTAGCTAATTGCTTATTCATATATTTGTGGAATAAAGGTGGTACTAGAGCTAACGCAAATAATGTAAAGTAACCATTACCGCAGTTTGGTGCTCCCACTTCATCTAATTCCCAGAAGTGTGTTTCACCTCTATCATGGTGGTCAGCTTGTCTTCCAATTTCAATAAAGAACCAACTTGTGAATAATGTTGAATTATCCCAGCTGTGTCTGTAATCAATTGGTGAACCAGTTTCTCTGATCAAACCATAGTGCTCTAAGTAGTTTAATGCTTCTAACTCAAAGTTAGAGATTAACCATATTAATGCCATACATGCTATACCTGTCCACGCACCTGCATACCAGAATAATGCGATTGTTGGTAATGACATTGCATAACCTCTAATCCATCTGTTTTGCCATGATAGGAATGGTACACCTAATCTTTTTAGACGTTGTTTTTCCATTGTGTATAGGAATTTACTTTGTCCAAAATGTGATTTAGGTAAATGCGCATATAAACTTCTTCCTCTTGGAGCTGTTGCAGGATCATTTTCACATCCTAGCTCTAAGTGATGATTGTATACATGTGCATAGCAGAAATGTGCTGAGCCACTTAAGCCCATCATCCATCTAGCGATTAAGAAGCTGAAGCCTTTTGTATGAGCTAGCTCATGACCGTAGATAATTCCGATTCCTGCAAAGATACCTGAAGAAACAACAGCACCAACTAATTGTGCTCCTGTTATACCTGTGTAATAAGTCATTCCTAAGAATGAAGCTGTTGCACCTGTATATTCGATACCGTTTACATATTGGAAAATTCTCCATGCAATTGCTATTTGTATCATTACAAATACAGCTAACATTGCGTACATTGTTATATTCAACAATGTTGGGTTTCCGTTTGTGTCACCATTTTCATCAAATCCAGCACCCATAGTCTGAGCAGGAGTGATAGTATCAACAATGATACCTACACCTAATAAAAATACACCTGTCCATACCCATGGTCCACCAGCAATTACACCAAAAAGCGATGCAAATATTAATAGTGGTGCTAGATAGTACCTAGCGTTTATTAAAAATTTTTTCATTGCGTCCTCCTTACAGAATGAATGAAAACTACAAATTCAGTATAGCAAACCCGTAAAGAAAGAAAATACTTTTTTACAATTTTGATAACTAGTTGTTATGGACAATAGCTTTACAAAAATGAAAAAAATGGGTAATATATGTGACAAAAGGTTGACAATTAGATAAACAAAAGTATGACAATAATAATTGATAAAATGTATATGTTCTGCACATATAAATATAAACATAGTTAAATTTATTAAATAACCCTATAAAGCAAACAGAATTATGGTCGATACAAAACACCCAATACAAATTGTTTCTAGAAGAACAGGGCTAAGCGCTGATGTTATTAGAGCATGGGAAAGAAGATATAAAGCTGTAAAACCATCCAGAAGCAATAATGGAAGAAGATTATATTCAGATAACGATGTAAAAAAATTGATACTACTTCAAAGAATAATAAGTGGCGGGAGAAGAATTGGCGATATTGCAAAATTAAATTTAAAAAATTTAGAAGATTTAATTGAGTCAGATGAATCTGCGACTGTTGTAAAAACATCATTAGCAAATAGGCCAAGTACTGGTTCAGTAATGGAACACTTTGATGGTTGTATTGAAGCTATAAGAGAATTAGATGCGAATAAACTAATAAACCTTTTTGAGATTGCATATAAGGAGCTAGGATCTGTATTTTTATTGGAAGACCTATTTGCACCACTAATTCAGCACGTAAGGGATGAATGTCGTTTAGGCACATTTAGGCAGTCACAAGAAAAATTTGTAGTTGAATTAATGCAGTCTTTTTTATTGCTATACTCAAGTAAAGTTAAAAAAACAACAAGCAGCAAGATTTTAATTATTACTCCAATTTCGCATAATGATAATTTAAGTATGCTAAGATTATGCCTTGTTTGCGAGGATGCAGATTGGATGCCAATTTATATTGGAACCTCTACATCGGCTGATGAAGTACTTTTTAGTTATGAACAGGGTAGATTTGATTTATTAATGGTTGTCGTAGACTCAAATGGCGACCAGCAATTTCTACCAAATGAGTTAAGAAAAATTAGAAGTTTAATAAAAGATGATGAAATTTTAATATTTGGAGATTCGTTATTACCTTATCAAGATGTAATAAAAGAAACCAGATTAACATCCATTAATAATATTGGGGAATTAAGATTAGCTCTAGATAGATTAAAAGTTTTGACTGAGTTTAAACCTGTAATACTTCATGCGCAACCGGAGCAAGATTAATGATAAAGCAAAAAGATTCTTATAAGCACGAAGAATTATTAGAGTGTGCAAAAGGAAATATGTTTGGAAAGGGTAATGCACAATTACCTAATACAGGCATGTTGATGTTTGACGAGATTAATAAAATTAGCTCAAGTGGCGGAGAATATGACAAGGGTTTTATAGATGCTTCTCTAAAAATAAGTCCAGAATTATGGTTTTTCGATTGTCATTTTATTGGCGATCCTGTTATGCCAGGTTGCTTAGGACTTGATGCAATGTGGCAACTTGTAGGATTTTATTTGGGTTGGTCACAATATCCAGGCAGGGGAAGAGCTTTGGGTGTAGGTGAAGTTAAATTTACAGGACAAATACTTCCAACAGCAAAACAAGTAACTTATAAAATTAATATAAAAAGATTAATTACAAGAAAACTTATTATGGGAATAGGTGACGGTGTGGTTTCTGTAGATGGAAGAGAAATATATACAGCAAAGGATTTACGAGTAGGGCTATTCACTTCAACTGAAGGTTTCTAAATGACAACAGACAAAAAAGTTTGTTTAAATACTACAGGCTATGAATTTATAAAAATTAATTCTCCAGAAAGTATTGCGCTAAATATAGAAGAATTTTTATCAAAAAAAAATATCTTTGGGACAGTTTACGTTTCAGTTGAAGGTATTAATGTTAATCTTGCAGGTAATGAAAAAGATATTAGATTTATAGAAAAATTTTTTTATCAACATAATCTTTTTAAAAATATACTATTTAAACACACATACTCAGATAAGCCACCGTTTAGAAAGCTTAAAATAAAAGTAAAACCTGAGATAATAAGTATCAAGAAAAAAGTAAATAATATATTTAACATTAAAAAAAATTATATTGAGCCAAAAGAACTCCAAGATAAACTTGATAATAATGAAAATGTATATTTGTTAGACACCAGGAATAATTATGAAATTAATATTGGAACTTTTAAAAATGCAAAAAATTTAAATATTTTAAAGTTTGATGAATTTGCTGAAAAAGTTAATGAGTTAAAAAAAATTGAAGGCGAGGTTGTTATGTTTTGCACTGGAGGAATTAGGTGTGAA
>JAYNQN010000001.1:109394-185663 GCA_038114285.1 Gammaproteobacteria bacterium
GGGCATAAATTCTTTTAAACAACTCAAAGGCGGTATTATTAATTACTTAAATGAAACTGATGGAAAGTATTGGAATGGAGAGTGTTTTGTATTTGACGATAGAATTACTTTGGATAAGAGTTTAAATCCTACTTACAAAGAGTTATGCCCAAAATGTCAGCAAATCATTAATGCTTTTGATAGAACTAAATGTAATGAGTGCAGGGAAAGTGAGCAATAAATTAGTTGATATATGTGTGAACTTAACTGATGACGTTTTTTCAGGTAAGGAAGATAACATTATTAATGAAGCAAAAAAAAACAATGTTTCAAAAATGGTTCTGGTTGGAAATGATCTCAATTCAAGCAAAGAAGTTATAGATTTAGCTGAGAAGTTTAATTTTATTGCAACTGCAGGATATCATCCACACAATGCTAAAGATTGGAATTCAAAAAGTTATGCCGAACTATTATCGCTATTAAAAAAAGACAATACAAAAGCAGTTGGTGAGTGCGGATTAGATTTTAATAGAAATTTTTCAACACCAGAGGTACAACATAAAGTATTTATGGAGCATATTTCTTTGGCGAAGGAAATAGATCTGCCTTTATTTGTTCATGAAAGAGATGCTTTTCATCAAATGCATAAAATATTAAAAGATAATATTGAGGATTGTAAGAATATTGTTGTACATTGTTTTACTGGAACAAAAAATGCACTTATTGATTATCTTGATTTGGGAGTTTATATAGGTCTAACAGGATGGATATGTGATGATAGAAGAGGTAAGCATTTAAGAGATTTTATTAATATTATTCCAGATGATAAATTGTTTATAGAAACAGATTCTCCTTATCTATCTCCATATATCTCAAGAAAAGAACCAAGTGTAACTTCAGCAATGAAACACTTAAATAAACCAGAATATCTGGTGGAAGTTGCAAAAGAGGTAGCAAAATATAGAAATCAGTCCTATGATTATATATGTGAAATTACTTACCAAAATTATTTGAATTTTTTTGAGGTAAATGAATGAACGTAGAAAAGAAAATAGAACATACCTTGAGAGATAATTTTCAATTAAGTCACCTTGAGGTAATAAATGAAAGCCATATGCATAGTGGCCCTAACACTGAAACACATTTTAAAGTAGTTTTGGTTTCCGAAGAATTTAAAGACGTTAAATTAGTTCAACGTCATAGAAAGATTAATGAGCTCTTAAAATATGAATTAGAAAATGGTGTTCATGCATTATCGCTTCATTTATTCACTATGGATGAGTGGAAAGAAAAAGACGAGTATGTTAAAGATTCACCGCCTTGTGCGAGTTAAAATAATAATTATTTATTACTTCCTTTGTATCCTACAAACACCTATGGGTCTCCATAACTTCTATCTCTTTCAATAATTAATTGGAATACTGCTCCTTTCTAAGTATTTTATGAAGCCTTCTAGCAAAGAGAATTAATATAATTAATATTAGAATCATTAATAAAATATCACGGGTTGCGAAAAAATTGTATGCCGCATGAAATCCCATTGCAAAAAATAAAGATTTGATTAAATTGATTTTTTCTCTGTTTTTGAAAATATATAAACCA
This sequence comes from Gammaproteobacteria bacterium, assembly GCA_038114285.1. GTDB lineage: Bacteria > Pseudomonadota > Gammaproteobacteria > Poriferisulfidales. The sequence continues at coordinate 110,976 of JAYNQN010000001.1, forward strand.
AAATAATAGCCCATGATAATTCCACAACATGCATGTAAAGGAATAGCAGTAAATGCTCTTATTATTGCAATTAAATCTGGCGAGCCACCAGAATAATAAACATATTGAAGATTTTCAAATGTTGCAAAACCTAGGGAAACTAATGTCCCATAAACAATAGCATCCATTGGCTCATCAAAATTTGTATTTCTACTTACATAGAAATAGATAGTTAGAAATTTTAGAGTTTCTTCGGTGAAACCAGCTATATAAGCATAGCTAGTATTAGGAATTAATATATCATTTAAAATTGCTGCAGGAATAATAATAATTGTGCCCGCGACAAAAGTTAAAAAACAAGTTCCTTTTGGCTCAGGAAATCTGTCGGCTTTAATAATATAGGCGACTATTAAGAGAGGAGGAGCAACTGCTAATATGAATGTTAAGTCCATTTTCTTATGTTTTTATTTTACTCATTTTCTTTTCTTGTATTTATCAAAATATCTTCATTATGAGTTATTTCGATACTAATTACTATGGGACTACAACATACTTGACAATCCTCAACATATTCCTGAAGTTGTATAGATGGATCTATTAAAAGAGATATTATTTCTCCACAATACGGACAATATGATTCTTTTTCATGAACAAACATTAAACTTAATTTCTTGTAATAATGTACTCGTTATCTACCTTATCAACAATGCCTGTATAAGGTGAAGTTGGCTTTCCTTTCTCATAATATAATTTAAGGTTTTCTGTGATAATCGGAAATGCTAATTCGTCCCAAGGAATATCATCTTTACTATATAGTTTTGTATCAAAAGACTCCTCTAATCCTGGGCTATGTTTTCCGTCTCTCAAAGTCCCGTAATACATAATATAAATCTGACTAATATGAATTAAGCTGTATATAGAAAAAATTTTCATATCATCTGAATATGCGTTTGCTTCTTCTACACATTCTCTTGCAGCACCAGTTTCAAGAGGCTCTTCATTTTCTAAAAATCCAGCAGGTAGTGTCCAACAATTTATTCTTGGTTCAATAGCTCTTTTGCACAACAAAATTTTGTTATCCCACTCTAAAATTGAACCTGAAACTATATTTGGATTTTGATAATGAATAAAACCACAACTTTTGCAAATGTACCTTTTTTTATTGTCTCCAGAGGGCACAGTAAAATCTATTCTATCTGAACCACATTGCGAACAATTTTTAATTATAATTTTCAATTTATTTTGTAAAAATCTCTTTAAATTTATCTACAGGATTTTCTGAAGTCATAAATGATTCACCTACCAAGAAAGTTTTTATACCACAGTCATTCATTTTCTTTACATCATCAGAAGTATGTATTCCGCTTTCTGCGATTACAAGCTGATCATTATTTATATATTTAACTAAATCAACCGTCGTATTTAAATCTACTTCAAAAGTATGCAGGTTTCTGTTGTTAATTCCAATAATATCGCATTCTATTTCAAGTGCAGTTTCAAGCTCATTATGATCATGTACTTCAACAATAACATCTAGGTCTCTTTGCTTTGCGGCATCATAAAGTTTTTTGATTTGATTTTTATCTAAAGCTGATGCTATTAGTAGTATACAATCTGCACCCATTGTTACAGATTCGTCTATTTGATATTCATCGATAATAAAATCTTTTCTTAATACAGGTAAGCCACAACCCTTTTTCGCCATCTCTAAAATTGCGCCAGAGCCCTTAAAATATTTTGCATCTGTTAAAACAGATAAGCATGCTGCCCCCATTTCTTCAAAATCATATGCAACTTTTGCAGGAATAATATTCATATTTAGTTCTCCCATACTTGGAGAAGCTCGTTTAATTTCAGCAATCACAGCGTCTTTATTCTGATTTATTTTATTTAAAAGAGCACCCTTAAAATCTCTTTTAAGTGAACGCATATAATCAATTTCTTTTAAATCTTGTACTGAAATTTTTGTTTTTCTTTCAGCTACTTCTCTTGCTTTATTTTCTAAAATTTCTTCTAAAATTTTTGGTGTACTAATATTTTCAGGCACAGATTTTTTAATATCTTCAAATTTTTTCAAAGCTTTTCCTGAGCTAATAATTTCATGAGCTAATTCTATTCCACTTTTTAAATCCTCTTTGATTCCAGATATGTAAATAGCAGCACCAGCATTTAAACTTACAATGTTAACTGCAGCATTATTTTTATTGTTTAGCATATCAATAAAAATTTTATAACTCTCTTCTACTGTACTGACTTTTAAAGAATCTAAAGGCAAAATATTTATACCAAAATCTTTAGGGTTAATTGTATATTCAGTAATATCTCCATCTTTCAATTCAGCTACATAAGTATCTTTTTCACAGGATATTTCATCTAAGCCATCTTGAGAATGCACTACCATTGCTCTTTTAATCTTAAGATCTTTAATTACTCTCGCTATTGGTAAAACTAAATTTTTATCGTATACACCTAATATTTGAAAGTTTGCATTTGCAGGATTAGATAATGGACCTAATGCATTAAATATTGTTCTTGTTTTTATACTTTTTCTTACTTTTGCAACATTTTTCATAGCTTTATGATATTTTGGTGCAAACATAAAAGTTATACCATTATCTTCAAAACATTTTTTTGCTTGAGCTTCATCTAAATTAATATTTATGCCAGAGTATTCTAAAAGATCTGCGCTTCCAGATTTACTTGAAATTGATTTGTTACCATGTTTAGCAATTTTTACACCGGCGGCAGCAGCAACAATTGCAGCAGCAGTCGATATATTAAAAGTATTTTGACCATCACCACCAGTACCACATGTATCTACTATATGATTTGAATTCAGTTTTAGCTTTTGACTCATTTCTCTTAAAACTTCTGCTGCGCCAGAAATTTCTTCAACTGTTTCACCTTTGGTTTTAAGTGTCATTAAAAAAGCAATAATCTCAGCATCATCGCACTCATTATTCATAATACTAAGAAATACTTCTTTTATTTCACCCTTTTTTAAACTTTTGCCTGATGAAAATTTTTCTACTGCTTCATTTATATTCATTTTATATCAAGAAAATTTTGTAAAATTTGATGACCATGCTCACTCATGATCGACTCAGGGTGAAATTGTACACCATATGTATGAAAATCTTTATGCCTAATTGCCATAATTTCGTTATCACTTTTATCATTAGATTTCGTTTCTGCAATAACTTCAAGACAACTTGGGATAGTTTTTTCTTCAATTACTAGAGAGTGATATCTTGTTGCTGTATAAGGAGTAGGTATATCTTTGAATATATAATTTTGATTATGATGAATAAGAGAAGTTTTACCATGCATAATTTTTTTTGCTTTAATAATATTTCCACCAAATGCAGCACCAATACTTTGATGTCCTAGACAAATTCCGAGAATAGGTAATTTAGAATGAAAATGGTTAATCGTTTGAATAGAAATACCCGCTTCTTTTGGTGTGCATGGGCCTGGTGATATTACAATTTTTTCAGGCTCCATATACTCAATATCTTTTACTGATATCATATCATTTCTAACAACTTTGACATTTGCACCCAGTTCACCTAAATATTGCACTACGTTATAAGTAAAAGAGTCATAATTATCTATCATCAAAATCATCTATCTATCCTCATTTGAAATTGTAACTTCTTCAGAAGCTTTCAATAATGCCATAGCTTTATTCATTGTTTCTTCCCATTCTGTTTCCGGTACAGAATCATAAACGATACCAGCACCTGCCTGAACATGTATAAAGTCATCTTTTATTACAGCTGTTCTAATTGATAGAGCGGTATCAAGATCGCCTGTCCAAGAAAGATATCCAATAGCTCCAGAATATATACCCCTCTTTAAAGGTTCAAGTTCATTAATAATCTCCATTGCACGTATCTTAGGAGCACCCGAAACTGTACCAGCAGGAAAAGTTGCTCTGAGAATATCTAATGGTTTTATTGTGTTTTCAATTTTTCCAGTAACATTAGAAACAATATGCATAACATGAGAGTACCTTTCTATAATCATTTTTTCTGTTAATTCAACAGTTCCTACTTTAGATATTTTACCAATATCATTTCTACCTAGATCAATAAGCATTAAGTGTTCAGCTAATTCTTTAGGATCACATAATAAATCTTTTTCGTTTTTTATGTCTTCAGCCTCATTCTTTCCTCTTGGTCTTGTTCCTGCTATAGGTCTTACTGTGACTTTTTCATCCTCTAATTTAACTAGTATTTCGGGAGATGAGCCTATTATTTGAAAATCATCCATATCTAAATAGTACATATATGGAGAAGGATTCATATCTCTTAAAGCTTCATACATATCAATCGGATTGCCTTCAAATTTTTTTGAGAGTCTTTGAGACAAAACAACTTGCATAACATCACCATCTGAAATGTATTGTTTTGTTTTATCTACAGCAGCCATAAAGTTTTCTTTTTTAAACGATGATGTGAAGTCATTTTTGTTTAACGAATTATTTTTTAGGTTTATTGTTTTTTTCTCATTAATTAGTTTTTCAACTTCTTCAATTCGAGAAATAGATTCTTCATAACTATTTTCTTTATCTGTTTTTGCATTGACGATTATTTGTATACAGTTATCCAAATTATCAAAAATAATAATTTCATTGCAAACAAATAAAAAAATATCAGGGACATTCAATACGTCAATTTTCTCAATATCTAATTTTTTTTCTATAAATTGTATTGTTTCATAACCAAAATATCCAACAAGTCCTCCGGAGAAAGGAATATTTTTAGGGAGGTTTTTAACTTGATTTTTAGAATAGAAATCTTCAATCCACTCCAAAGGATTATTGGTTTTTATTTCTTCTATTTTGTCTTCATTAATATAAAAAACAGTATTACCTTTAACTTTGATCATTTCAGACGATTGTGTACCAATTATAGAATATCTACTCCATTTGCCTTTATTAGAACCTGATTCAAATAAAAAAGAATTTTTATTGTCTAAATTTTTATATGTCTGAAGAGGACTTTTTTTGAAATTTTGAATTTTTTTATTAAGTGAAACTCTAGCATTTCCTTGATTGGCAAGTTTTATAAATTCTTCTTTTAGCATTTTTATTTGGTAGAAATTTCTTGCTTCATATTTTTGATAGCTTCTTGATAGTCATTAGAATTAAATATAGCTGAACCTGCTACAAATATGTTTGCGCCAGCTTCTTTAATTGTTTTTATATTATTGATTCCTATACCACCATCAACTTCTATTTCGATATTGCAGCCAGAATTATCAATCATTTCCTTACATTTTTTTATTTTATCAAGCGAGTTATTAATGAATTTTTGCCCACCAAAGCCAGGGTTTACTGACATAATTAAGACAAAATCTATTTTATCTAAAACATGATCTAACAAAGAAAGTGGTGATGCAGGATTTAATGCAATACCTGCTTTACAATTTTTACTTTTAATTAACTCTATACTTCTGTCAATATGCTTAGTGGCTTCTGGGTGAAATGAAATCATTGAAGCACCTGCATCAGCAAATTGATTGATAAGTTCATCTACTGGAGTAGTCATTAAATGAACATCAATTGGTTTCTTAACACCGTAATTTACAAGTGACTTACATACTAAAGGTCCTATTGTTAAATTTGGGACATAGTGGTTGTCCATAACATCAAAATGAATAATATCAGCTCCCGCAGATATAACGTCATCCACTTCCTTGCCCAATTTGGCGAAATCAGCAGATAAAATTGATGGGGCTATAAAATTTTTCATTTTAGTAATAGAGTATTTTATTTAGTATAATAATATTTATGAGATAATCATACCGTAATGGGAATAATAAAGAAATTATATTAAAGTATTAAGCCGCAAGTAAATAAGGGGAAAAAGATGATAAAACCACATGGCTCAGATGAGCTAATGCCAAAAATAGTTAGCACAGAAGAAGAAAAAGTAGAGCTTTTAAACTCTGCGAATTCAATGAAAAAAATGACAGTTAATTCTGCTGCCGCAGCAAATTTAGTTATGCTTGGCGCGGGTTATTTTACACCTTTAGAAGGGTTTATGGGTAAAAGTGAAGTTATATCAGTTGCAAATGATATGAAATTAGAAAATGGGCTTTTTTGGCCAACTCCTGTTGTAAATTTAACTGATAAAGAAGTTGAATTTAAAGAGGGTGATAGTGTTGCATTAATTGACCCAAATGTTGACGGCGAAGAAATCATTGCGATTCAGGAAATTAAAAAAATTGAGACACTTGATTCAAATGAAATTGATAATATTGTAGAAAAAGTTTATGGAACCAAAGATAAGTCTCATCCAGGCGTTCAAACCTTTTATGATCAAGGTAACATATTGGTTAGCGGAGATGTAAAAGTTTTGAATTTTAGTTATTTCGAAAAAGATTTTGGCGAAACATTTAGAACCGCTATGCAAATTAGATCTTCAATAGAATCTAAAGGCTGGAAAAATGTTGTAGCATTTCAAACAAGAAATCCGATGCATAGGGCGCATGAAGAATTATGTAGAATGGCTGGCGAACGAGTTGATGCAGATGGAATATTAATACATATGTTGCTTGGAAAATTAAAGCCAGGAGACATACCTGCAGATGTTAGAGACTCAGCAATTAGAACGATGGTAGATCATTATTTTCCAAAAGACTATGTGATGATTACGGGATATGGTTTTGATATGTTATATGCAGGCCCTAGAGAGGCATTGTTACATGCAGTTTTTAGACAAAACTGTGGTTGCAGTTATCTGATTGTAGGAAGAGATCATGCTGGTGTTGGAGATTTTTATGGCGCATTTGATGCGCAAGATATTTTTGATAATATTCCAGCAGATGCATTAGAAATTAAAATATTTAAAGCTGATCATACTGCTTATTCTAAAAAACTTAATAAAGTTGTAATGATGCGAGATGTTGATGATCATACAAAGGATGACTTTGTTCTTTTATCAGGAACAAAAGTTAGAGAAATGTTATCAAAAGGCGAGTCTCTTCCTAAAGAGTTTGCAAGACCGGAGGTTGCTGAAGTTTTAATGAAACATTATATGAAGGAAAAATAGGTTATTAAAATATTTATAAAACAGATAGGTTTACTTAGATTCTTGCTTTTGGTTTTAGGGTTTATTTTTTTAATTTTTGTTCAAGATAAAGATACTGAACTTATATTAGATAATGCATTAGGTACAATCTTAACGCTTGGGGTGCCAGCAACGCTACCAATCTACTTGATGGTACTTTTATTTGACATTGTTATGGTTGCAGTTAAATTATCTTCTTCTGAATCAAGTAATGAAAAATTATTCTTTAAAAGGGTGATATTTTTTGAAATAGGCTTTGTAGCAATAATAGTATATGCCTGGTTGCCATATTTTGCTGGAGTATTCACATAAAGGTCTACGTTTTTATATGTTCTTTAAAAATATCAAATAATTTTTTCTTGTAAGAACATTGCTCACATCCTTCACCATTCCATCCTCCGCCGGATCTAGGTAATTTGTCAGAATTTAAACATTCATACATTTCAATAATTATTTTGTCAATCCATTCAGTATCGCAAACAAGTGGATATAAGTGTTCATCAAATGATAATTTACCATTAAATTCCTTCTCATCTGGTTTTCCGTTTGCATATAAAATATATCCTATATTAGAAACTTTAAATCCATTTTTTTTGAACAACCATTGATATATTTCTATTTGTTTTTTATAACAAGCTTCCCAGCCAGTATCAAAATTTGGATTAAAACTCTTTTTTGCAGTTGCTTTATAATCTACAATATGTAACTCACCTTGTTTATTGATCCATACATCATCTATTCCACCAAACAAAAGAAAGTTAGTATTTTTATCATGCCATTGAATACCTTTAAAAGCGTTTCTCCAGTCAGTTAAGTTTTCGTTGTCATATGGGATGCAATCAATACCATGCTTCAACATTAACGGATGTGGCTTTTTGTCTTTTCTATAAATATCAAATTCATTTTTATATAAATTATCCACAGCGTTATTTAATGTAAAAGTTGGGCCAGAAGGAGCTTTAACCCCTTTTCTTTCATGCATATAAAAACATCTTTGACAATTAAGATAGTTATCAATACGTGATCTTGAAAGTTTATAGGGCTTATCTGATAAAGGATTATATGGGTTTCTTGAATATTTTTTAAATGCCATATTATTTTGGAATTAATACATAAAGCTTATCTTTGTTATTTGATATTTCTTCATTAATCTCTTTTTCAATTATATCAGAGTAGTGATTTATAGTTTTACCTAAATCTATATTAGTTGCAACAATAGTTGAGTATGTTTTAACAACAAAATTCTTATAACATTCATCATTAAGATCTAAGTGCCCAAAGAAAATATATGTAGCAGAGAGATTTAAAGCTGTTAATTTTTTTAAAATTTCTAAATTATTTTGATTATATATTATAGATATAATATTAGGCTTTATGTCATTTAACACCTCAATATTTGATTTATCAAATTTTTTATTTGGGATTATATTTCGGTATACAAAATAGTTGTTTAGTTCATTATATAATTCGCTGTTATTAGTCAAACATAAGGTTTCATTTAGCTTTATATATTTGCTAACGTTAATTTCATATGGCAGCGCTGGGTTGTCTCCTATATCACAGTAAATAGGATTTTTAACATGACAATTTTCTTGAATTATTTTTTCAATAATTGCACTAAATTTACTTGTAGACCAAATACTCTTTATAATTTTTATATTATTATTGTCATTATTTTCTATTTGACATCTAAAGACACTATCACCTAATTCATCAAGGTAATAATTTAATGTGCTATTTAATTTTTCTGGAAATTTTTTGCCAATTCTCATTGACATTACGCCATCATTTTCAGCCCAAACATTATTTATTCCTTTCCAACTTGTTCTGCTAGTAAAAATGTTTTCTAAAAAACTTCTTGACCACATACCCTTTTCTTCTGCTTGTTCTTCAGGATAAACGGGAAGTATAATTGATCCATCTTTTTTTATTATTTTTAAAAGATATCTTAAATAAGATGCAGCCCAATTGTTTGAAAATAATGGAAAACTTAGCCCAATATAAATTTTATCAATACTATTTTTTTTGTAAGGATAAAATATATTTGAAATTTCTTTTTTATTAGGCGCTTTTATGACTTCTGAATCAACTGTCATTGAAATTAGATTTTCTTTTTTTGGTTTAATCATAGAGTGCTTATCTCTTTGATCACTTATGTAATAAAAAATATCTTCCTCAATATATTTTTCAGATTTATGAAAAATTAGTTCCATTTTTTTCCTTTATTTATTCTTGTACAATTGTATCGTATACAACAATTTTATTTGCAAGTGGTTTTATTATATTATTTGCAATTTTAATATGAATTGGATGAACTAAATAGTCTTTAAGATAATCTTTTGAAGCAAATTTTATAATTACACTTACGTCAAACGTATCATCAACTATTACTCTAGAACTTCTTAAAACTTTACCAGAGGAGACTTCTAGAACCCCAGGAATATTTTTAAGTTCTTTGCTAGCATTTATAATTTTATTTATTCTCATTTCATTTCTGTACGTCTTGAGCCATATTAATACTACATGATATACCGGCTCTTCATTCTTAAACTCTTCCGCATATGAAAAAGAGCTTATAATTCCAAAAATAAGCAGAGTAACTATATAATTTTTTAGTGTTTTCATAAATATTTTATAATTTAATTAATACTATTATGCATCATTATTATATAAATGTTATATTAACATTATTTTAAAAAGGCGCGTAGCTCAGTTGGTTAGAGCGCTACCTTGACATGGTAGAGGTCGTTGGTTCGAACCCAATCGTGCCTACCATTAATTTTATATGATTAGATATTAGAATGCCAAAAATTACGTTACCAGATGGGTCTAAAAAAGAAGTACCTAATAACACAACTTTGTATGATATTGCTAAAGATATAAGCAACTCTTTGGTAAAAGTTGCGGTTGCAGGAAAAATTAATGGACAATTAAAAGATTTATCAGTGACTGTTGAAGATGATTGTAGCGTTGAAATAATTAAAAAAAGTGATGCAGAAGGAATTGAGATAGTTAGACATTCATTTGCACATCTTATTGGCCATGCTATAAAACAACTTTATCCTGATGCAAAAATGGCAATAGGGCCAGTGATAAAAAATGGTTTTTATTATGATATAGATTGTGATAAGTCTTTTAATGAAGATGAATTAATTTTAATTGAAAATAAAATTAAAGATCTTATTAAAAAAAATTATGAAGTAATAAAAAAAGTTGTTACACGTCAAGAAGCCTTAAAAGTTTTTTCTGATAGAAATGAGCCATATAAACAAGAAATTGTTCAAGAAATTCCTAAGGGAGAGGAAATAGCTTTGTATTTTCATCAGGAATATATAGATATGTGTCGAGGGCCACACGTTCCAAATACAAAATTTTTAAAACACTTTAAACTAACAAAAGTTTCTGGCGCGTACTGGAGAGGAAACTCAAATAATAAAATGCTTCAAAGAATATATGGTACTGCATGGGACAAAAAAGAAGAGCTAGAAGATTATATACAAAAAATGGAAGATGCTGAAAAAAGGGATCATAGAAAAATTGGAAAGCAGCAAGATTTATTTCATTTTCAAGAAGAAGCTCCTGGCATGGTCTTTTGGCATCATAAAGGATGGACCATATATCAACTATTAAAAAGCTTTATGAGAAAAATTAACTTTGAATCTGGATACAAAGAAATAAATACACCACAGATTTTAGATAGATCACTGTGGGAAAAGTCAGGCCATTGGGATAAGTTTGGTGATATGATTTTTACTACTCACTCAGAAAAAAGAGATTATGCTGTTAAGCCTATGAGTTGCCCAGGGCATTTACAAGTATTTAACCAAGGTTTAAAAAGTCATAGAGATTTGCCATTTAAACTATGTGAATTTGGCCTTGTTCACAGAAATGAGCCTTCTGGAACTCTTCATGGCCTGATGAGAGCTAGACAATTTGTCCAAGATGATGCACATATTTTTTGTACTGAATCACAACTTCATGATGAAATTACAAAATTAATAAAATTAACTTTTAAAGTTTACAATAACCTTGGGTTTGAAAATATAAAAGTAGCACTATCAACTAGACCTGATAAAAAAGTTGGAACTGATGATATATGGAATAAATCTGAAAAAATTTTAGAAAACTCATTAAAAGAAAATGTGCCTAATTACATTACTTTACCTGGTGAAGGAGCTTTTTATGGGCCAAAAATTGAATTCACGTTGACAGACTCCTTGGGAAGAGAATGGCAATGTGGAACCGTGCAACTAGATTTTTCAATGCCTTCTGCATTATCGGCTTCATATGTTGACGAAAAAGGTGAAAAAACTACTCCAGTTATGGTTCATAGAGCGATATTAGGTTCAATGGAGCGCTTTATTGGTATTTTAATTGAACATTATGCAGGAAAATTACCATTTTGGCTTTGCCCAGAGCAAATAATAATTGTCAATATAACTGATAAACATGTAGAATTCGCTGAGAAAATCGAAAAAATTTTAAAAGATAGTGGTTTTCGATGTTCTTCAGACTTGAGAAACGAAAAGATTGGATATAAGATTCGTGAACATATTATTGCAAAGATTCCATATGTTGTAATAATTGGCGATGAAGAGGTATCATCTAATAAAATTTCAGTTAGGCAGTATGACGGCACTGAGAATAAATTGATCAGTGTTGATGATTTTATAATTAGATTGAGTAGTAAAAAAACATAATAAATTAGTATATAATAGGAGAGTACAAATTAGTTCAGACAAATATACAAGACTTAATCAGAGTATTAAAACTCCCGAAGTTAGATTAATAGGAGTAGAAGGAGAAAATCTAGGTGTTGTTAAAATAAATGACGCTTTAGAGATAGCTAAGGAAGCAGATCTTGATTTAGTAGAGGTTACACCTAATGCTAAGCCTCCAGTCTGTAAAGTCATGAATTATGGAAAATTTAGATTTGAACAAAATAAAAAGGCACAACAAGCTAAGAAAAAACAGAAGCAGCAGCAAGTAAAAGAAATAAAGTTGAGGCCTGGTACAGAAGAAAATGATTATCAAACAAAACTTGCAAATTTAAAAAGATTTATAAGTGATGGAGATAAAGCAAAAATTACTATTAGATTTAGAGGTAGAGAACTTGCTCATAAAGAACTGGGTATGAAACAAGTTGAGAGAATAGAAAAAGATTTGGAAGATGTTGCTGAAGTTGAGCAAAGAGCAAAATTTGAGGGTAGGCAAATAGTTATGGTGATAGCGCCTAAAAAATGAATTAAGGAAAAGTAAATGCCAAAGTTAAAAACAAATAGAGGTGCAGCAAAAAGATTTAAATCTACCGCATCCGGAAAATTTAAATGCAAAAGATCGCATTTGAGACATATATTAACTAAAAAAAGCACAAAGCGTAAACGCGCATTAAGATCCGTAGATTTAGTTGAAAAAGTTGATACACCAGCAGTAAAAAAACTGTTGCCATATATTTAATTTGGAGTAAGAAATGTCAAGAGTAAAAAGAGGTGTAACTGCACACGCAAGACACAAAAAAGTTAAAGCAAAAGCTAAAGGATATTATGGAGCTAGAAAAAATGTGTATAGAGTAGCTACTCAGGCAGTTACTAAAGCAGGCCAGTATGCATATAGAGACAGAAAACAAAAGAAAAGGACCTTTAGATCTCTTTGGATAGTAAGGATAAACGCTGCTGCTAGGATGTATGATTTAAGTTATAGCACTCTAATTAATGGATTAAATAAAGCAGATATTGAAATTGATAGAAAAATACTTGCAGATTTAGCAATGAATGATATTGAAACCTTTGCCGCAATAGCAAAAGAAGCGAAGTCCCAACTTGCAGCATAATGTCTGGCAATTCTTTAAAAAATAATTTAGCAAAAGTTTTAAAGGAAGCAACAGAGTTAATACAGAATACTAGTAATCTTTCTGATTTAGAAAAGATAAGAGTTCAGTTTCTTGGGAAAAAAAGTTTATTAATTAAACTTATGAAATCTCTTTCAAGCCTAGATCCTTCCGAAAAAGCAGCAGCTGGAAAAGATCTTAATAAAGCCAAAGTAAAAATTAATTCACTTTTAGCCAATAAAAAATCTTCCTTGGAAAATAATTCTCAAAGTAAAGATGATGACTTTGATTTATCCATGCCTGGAAAAGCTTCATCTATTGGTAGTATTCATCCAATTACTAAAATTATGAATCTTGCTATTCAAATATTAGAATCTTTAAAATTTGAGTGTGTTGAGGGTCCTGAGATAGAAGATGATTACCATAATTTTACAGCTCTAAATATACCAGATACACACCCTGCTAGAGCTATGCATGATACTTTTTATTTGGAAAAAAGTTTACTGTTAAGAACACATACATCCTCAGTGCAAGTGAGAACAATGGATGAAAATAAGCCGCCTATAAGAATTATTGCACCTGGAAAAGTTTACAGAAAGGATTCTGATATTACTCATACTCCAATGTTTCATCAAATAGAAGGCTTGTATGTTGATCAAAATGTTTCTTTTGCAAATTTAAAGTCTATTATAAATATATTTTTAAAAAGTTTTTTTGAAAAAGATGATTTAAACATAAGATTTAGACCTTCATATTTTCCTTTCACGGAACCATCTGCTGAAGTTGATATAGAATATATAGATAATAAAGGCAACAGAAGCTGGCTAGAAATACTAGGGTGTGGAATGGTCCACCCAAATGTTTTGTCAATGGCAAATATTGATTCATCCATATATAGTGGATACGCATTTGGCCTGGGTGTTGAAAGGCTTGCAATGTTAAAATTAGGTATAACTGATCTAAGATTATTTTATGAAAATGATTTGAGATTTTTAAAACAATTTCAGAGTAGTAAGACATGAAATTAACAAGAAGCTGGTTAGAAGACTATATAGAAATACCTTATAGCACTGATGAAATGTGCCATCATCTTACAATGGCAGGGCTAGAAGTAGATGATGTTTTTGAATCAGAAAATGATTTTATTATTGATATAGATTTAACTCCAAATAGATCAGACTGCTTATCAGTTTACGGAATTGCTAGGGAGCTAAATTGTATTAATAAAAAGTATAAATTTAAAACTAAAAAAAATAATAATAATTCAATAATAGCAAAATCAAAAAACACAGATAAAAAATTTGAGGTAGATAAAAAAGATTTTTGCCCAAAATATGGTTATATGTATTTAGAAAATATATCATTATCTAGCAAAACGCCAAATTATATAAAACAAAAACTTGATGATATTGGAATAAAAACTATTCACCCAGTAGTAGATATTCTAAATTACATAATGATTGATATTGGCCAGCCAATGCACGCATATGATGCCGACAAAATTGGAGATAAGATTTCTGTTAAGCACTCAAAAAATAATGAGGCATTTATAGCACTTGATGGCAATGAATATAAATTAGAAAAAAATAATCTTGTTATAGTAGATCCTGAAAAAATAATTTCCCTCGCTGGAATCATAGGTGCTGAAGATTCTTCAGTGAAAAGCACTACAAGAAATATTATTATAGAAAGCGCTTTTTTTGTGCCAGAGGGTCTGGCTAATAAAGCTAGAAAACTTAAGCTACAAACCGAGTCATCTCAAAGATATGAACGTGGAGTTGATTATAATTTGCCAGAAAAAGCTCTAGCTAAATTGCAAAGTATATTATACGAAAACAGTATTTGTGATTTTTCTGATTTTAGTGTTATAGAGGAAAAGAGCTTTATTCCTAAAAAAAAAGAAGTTGTAATAAATCATGAGATGATTAAAAAAACAATTGGAATAGACATACAAGATGAAAAAATTTCAGAAATTCTTCTATCAATTGGCTGTGAATATAATCAAAAAACCAATAGTGTTCTAAATCCAAGTTATAGATATGATCTAAATATCCATGCAGACTATGTTGAAGAAGTATCTAGAATTTATGGATATGAAAATATCCCAGTGACTCCTGAGAAAATTGTAGTAAATGCAAAAAAATCTTATTTGCCATACAAAGTTATAAATGAAATCAAACAGTTTCTTTATGCTAATAGTTACTCAGAATGCATTAATTATTCTTTTGTTAACGATAGTCATATGGAAAATTTAGATTGGAAAAACAAAGAATTTATTGATCATTATAAAATACAAAACTATATGAGTTTAGAGCAAAATAAACTTAGAAGTAATCTAGTTTCATCATTGATTAATAATATTGAATACAACAATAATGTAAATTCAGAAAATTCGTTTCGTTTATACGAAATAAGTACAGTATTTGGTAAAAAAACTGAGCAGGTCCTTACTTCTGTTGTTTGTGGAAATAAAGAAGATGAAAATTGGGCATCAAAAAAACAGAAGTTTGATAAATATGATATGACAACAATTGCTGAAGAAATAGCAAAATTATTTGGTTTAAATAAGTCGGATCTAGATTATGTAATAAAAGATATGCAGTATAATAAAAAGAACTATATTACGTTTTCCTTATCAATTAGTGATCTTATTGAAAAAATAAAACATAGTGAAATAGAAATGTTTAAAAATTATTCAAAATTACCATATATAAGAAGAGACTTATCTTTTTTAATAGACGTATCTATAACCTATGAAACCATCTTAAAAACAATAGAAAAAATTAATGTACATTCTCTAAAAAAAATATTACTCTTTGATTTATATGAGGGAAAAAACATTCCTGAACAGAAAAAAAGTTTAGGCATGGGTTTTGTTTTTCAAGATAAAAACAAGACTTTGACGCACGAAGATGCGGATAGATATATAGCTACAATTTTAAAAGGACTTGAAGATAAATTTAAAATTGTATTAAGAAAATAATATTAAGGATGTAAGAAATGGCGCTCACAAAGGCAGAAATTGCTGAACAACTATACGAAGAACTTGGTTTAAATAAAAGAGAAGCAAAAGAATTTGTTGAAGTTTTTTTTGGAGAGATTTCTGAAATTTTGGTATCTGGTTTTGACGTGAAAATCTCTGGTTTTGGAAATTTTGTTTTAAGAGATAAAAGCGAAAGGCCAGGAAGAAACCCAAAAACAGGTGAAGATGTGAAAATTAGCCCAAGAAGAGTTGTTACATTTAGAGCTGGTCAAAAGTTAAAGGCAAGGGTAGAAAATAATGCAATTAGTGACTGATGGAAAAATTAGTGAATCAATACCAAGTAAAAAATATTTTACTATTGGAGAAGTTAGTGAATTGTGTGATGTAAAATCTCATGTTTTAAGGTACTGGGAACAGGAGTTTCCAATGCTTTCACCAGTGAAAAGAAGGGGAAATAGAAGGTACTATCAAAGACACGATGTGCTTATGATTAGACAAATTAGAAGTCTTTTATATGAGCAAGGATATACAATCGAGGGTGCAAGAAAAAAATTATCAGATGATGATGCAAGCAATGATAACTCTATGTCATCACAGCTTGTCCATCAATTATTATCTGAATTAGAAGATGTCTTGAATGTTCTAAAAAAAGATTAAAATACAAATAAAACTAATAGAAGAAATATAAATGAATAGCATAGATTTAGAATTTATATTGGTCTTATTAATAATTATTAGTTTTATATTAATTTTAATTTCAAAAAAAAATTTAGGGAAAAAAAGCAGTTTCTTAAAATGGATTTTTTCTCAAGCAAAATCATTTTTGCCAATACTAATTATAGTTTTATTTTTAAGGTCTTTTTTAGCGGAACCTTTTAGGATACCGTCAGGCTCAATGCTGCCAACATTACTTATTGGCGACTATATTTTAGTTAATAAGTACAATTATGGAATACGATTGCCAATTACAAAAACAAAGATAATTAATGTTTCAGATCCAAAAAGGGGTGATGTGGTTGTTTTTAGGTATCCAGGCAATGAAAAAATCAATTTTATAAAGAGAGTAATTGGTTTGCCGGGAGATCAAATAAGGTATGAAGATAAAAATTTATATGTAAATAACATAAAATACGAAAAAACACTGAAAAATACTCATATGTATGAGAATGAATTTTTAAGGCCAGAACTAGATATTTTTTTGGAGAGCAATAGTAAGAATAAATCGTATTATGTATTAAATGACAATATGAGTCCCACAAATGATGACAATTTTATTGTCCCAGAAGGAAAATACTTTGTTATGGGAGATAATAGAGATCATAGTAGTGATAGTAGATATTGGGGTTTTGTTCCAGATAAAAATCTTGTTGGAAAAGCATTTTTAATATGGATGAATTTTGATAGCAATAAATATAGTTTAAAATATGAAAGAATAGGAAGCTCAATAAAATAATATATATGATGAATAAATCTGACATAGAAAAATTATTATCACATAGTGTTATAAATTCAGAAATATATAAAGATGCTTTAACTCATAGAAGTGCAAGCAATAAAAATAATGAAAGGCTAGAATTTTTTGGAGATGCAATATTAGGTTTCATAGTTGCAGAATATCTTTATGAGAATTTCCCAAATGATGATGAAGGTTCTTTAAGCAGAAAAAGATCATACTTAGTTCGTAAGGAGACATTGAGTAAGATAGCTAATTTTTATAATATTGGTAATAAAGTTATACTAGGCCAAGGTGAAAGAAAATCTGGAGGAAATAGAAGAGATTCTATAATCTCAGATACACTTGAAGCATTAATAGCAGTAGTCTATATAATAGATGGTCCAAAAGAAGCCAAATTATTTATTCACAAAATATTTGATAAATATATAACAACTCTTCCTAGTAACGATGATCTTAAAGATTCTAAAACTAAACTTCAAGAATTATTGCAATCACATAATTGTAGTTTACCCCTATATGAAACAGATGAAATAAATGTAAATAAAAAAATTACTTTTGAAACTTTATGTAAAATAGCTGAACATAACATATGTGAAAACGGGGTAGGTTTAAATAAACGAAAGTCTCAGCAACAAGCAGCGGCAAAGGCATATAAAAAAGTCCTTGAAATCTATAAAAATGAATAGTGGAAATATATCAATCATAGGCAAACCGAACGTTGGAAAATCGACTTTATTTAATCTATTAATTAGTAAGCATTTAGCAGGCGCAACAAGAAAACCTCAAACAACACGTCACAAAATAGACGGTGTACTTCATGAAAATAATACGGAATATATATTTGTTGACACACCTGGTATAAATTTTAATATTAGAAAAGATTTTAATAGAATTCTAAATAAAAATGCATTAACAGCAATGCATGAAGCTGATGTAATATTACACATAATTAATTATAATAAAATTGACGAAGATGATTATAAAGTTATAGAAAATATTAAGAATATTAGTTCTTCAAAAATCCTTGTATTAAATAAGATTGATTTAGATAAAAATAAAAATAAACTCCCAACAATTCTTACAAAAATACCAAATGAAATAGTTGGTATATATGATGAAATAATACCAATAAGTTCAAAAAAATCTGAAAATATTACTAAACTAAAAAAAATAATAAAAAAATACTTACCGGATAATAGATCAAAAAAATTTAATGGAATAATAAGTACAAAACCTAGCGAGTTTTTTGTTGCTGAATATGTTCGTGAGGCATGCATAAAATATTTATCTGTCGAAGTACCTTATTCTTTACATGTTGAAATTAACAAATTTGAGGATGAAGAGAATTTAATTTCTGTAGCTGCAACTATTTTTTTGAAAAAAAATAGTCATTTAAGTATTGTAATTGGAAAAAATGGGTCTATGTTGGTTAAGATTAGCAAGTTTGCACGAATTAATTCCGAAAAATTATTTAATAAAAAAGTTTATTTAAAAATTTTTGTTAAATATGATCCAAGGTGGAAAAATTCAGAAAGTTTTTTAAATTCATACAAATAATATGGTTACATCAAATATTTATATTTTTAAGGCAACCCCATACAGAGAATCAAGTAGTATGTATCAAGCTGTAGCAAAAGGTCATGGAAAAATTACTTTAATTCATAAAGGTATAAAAACAAATAATAAAAGAAATCCTTTAGAGCTTTTTACTCCATATAAAGTAAACTGGTCCGGAAGAGGAAATATAAAATTTCTTAGGGAATCAGAGAGCATAGAAATAATAAATTTGTCTAATAGCCAGAATATTATTGGGATGTATTATAATGAGCTAATGTTTTATCTCACAACAAATGATTATCATGTGGAAGGATTGTACGAACATTACGATATTTCCTTGAGGAGACTTGTGAAGTCAAAACAATTATTAAAGGAAATAAATAATTATGAAATCGGTCTTTTAATTTTGACAGGCCATTATTTAATTTTTGATACAGATAGTAATGATAATGCAATTGATATAAATAAAAAATATTCTTATATACCTGATTTTGGACCAAAAATTAGTACTAATTTCGGTGAGTCGTATCATGGAGAAACTTTGCTGGCTATGTCTGGTAATTTACCCTATACAGAGTTAACTTTAAAGGAATCTAGGGTATTAATGAAAAGATTAATAGATTATTATATACAACCAAAAAATATTAAAACAAGAGAAATTCTTAAGTATATTTCTTTGTAAAAATTAGGCGGAATTATGGTAAAACTTGGTGTGAATTTAGATCATGTAGCTACAATCAGGCAGCAGAGATACACCCCATATCCAGATATGCTTAACGCAATAAAAATTTCTGAAAGTAGTGGTGCAGATAGTATTACAATGCATTTGAGAGAAGATAGAAGACATATTCAGCTAGAGGATATTAAAGTAGCTAGGAAGCATATAAAAACGAAATTAAATTTGGAAATGGCACCAACTTTAGAAATGTGTGAGATTGCAAATCAGATTAAACCTGATTTTGTATGTATAGTCCCAGAAAAAAGGCAAGAACTCACGACAGAAGGTGGGCTAGATGTTAAAAAAAATTACGATTTGTTAAAAATAGTTATTAAGGAACTAGAAAAATCTAATGCATTAGTTTCTTTGTTTATTGAGCCAGATATAGAAGTTATTGATGCGGCTAAAGAATTAAATGCAGGTGCGATTGAACTTCATACTGGGAAGTATGCAGAAGCTGATAATAGTGAAAAACAACAGTATATAAAACAAATTAGTAATGCTTCTGAATATGCAGATAAGTTGTCTCTCATTGTAAATGCTGGACATGGGCTTGATTATACTAATGTTAAAGAAATTGCTAAAATAAATCATATTAACGAGTTAAACATAGGTCATTCAATAATAGCTGAATCAATATTTCTTGGATTAGCTGAGGCAATTAAGAAAATGAAAAATTTAATTAAAAGAGCATAGTCATGGATATATTTGGAATTGGAGTTGATATTGTTGATCTTGAAAGAGTAAATAAAATTTACTTAAAGTATGGCGATAAATTTGCTGAAAAAATATTAAATGAGAAAGAATTAGTTAAATTTAATCAATCAAGAAATAAAACATCTTTTTTAGGAAAAAGATTTGCTGTAAAAGAGGCAGTAGGAAAAGCTTTGGGAATAGGTATTTTAAATGGTAATTTATTGAAGAATATATTTATTGATCATGATAAATATGGAAAGCCAATAGTAAAATTTAGTAAAAAAAAGAAATTTAAATTTTATTCAAACAAAATTATTCATGTGTCAATTGCAGATGAAAAAAAATTTGCAATTGCTAATGCACTTATATTAAGTAAATAAATATGAATATCAAAAGTATAGATACACTAATTGGTAATACTCCGCTAGTAAGTTTAAAGAGATTGAATAAAACAGATAATAATTTATTCGTAAAACTTGAGGGAGACAATCCAGCAGGTTCAGTGAAAGATAGGGCAGCTATGAACATGATTTCTACTGCTGAACAGAAAGGAATAATTAAAGCCGGTGATACTATCATAGAAGCTACAAGTGGTAATACAGGAATAGCACTTGCTATGGTTTGCGCTATTAAAAGATATAAGTTAATCCTAATCATGCCAGAAAATATGAGTATTGAGAGGAGAGCCGCTATGCAAGCATACGGCGCAAAAATAATTCTTGTCACAGAAGCTGATGGAATGGAGGGCGCAAGAGACTTAGCAATAAAAATGCAAAATGAAAAACAAGGTTTAGTTTTGGATCAATTTTCGAATGAAGATAATCCTGAAGCGCATGTTAAAACTACAGGACCAGAGATCTGGAAAGATACGGATGGCAAAATAACACATTTTGTTGCATCTATGGGAACCACAGGAACAATAGTTGGGACATCAAAGTATCTAAAATCAATGAATCCTAAAATAAAAATTATTGGAGTACAGCCTGAAGAAAATGCATCAATTCCCGGAATAAGAAAATGGCCAATAGAATATATTCCAAAAATTTACAGTGATAAAAATATTGATGAAATAATATATATTTCTCAAGAGGATGCAGAAAAGACAACTAGAGATTTAGCAGAAAAAGAAGGAATATTTTCTGGACCATCTTCTGGTGGTACAACTTTTGTTGCTTTAGAAATTGCCAAAAGAGAAAAAAATGCAGTTATTGTATCTATTATTTGTGATAGAGGTGATAGATATATTTCAACAGGAATTTTTAATAAATGAATATTTTAGTTTTTGATATAGAGACTGTTCCAGATACACATGGAGGAGCAAAACTTTTAGAATTAAATGGATTAGACAAGAAAGATATAATTAAAGCAATGGAACATACGCAATTTCAAAAAAATGGAACAATGTTTCAACCTTTACATCTTCACAAAATTGTTGCTATTTCTGTTTTATATAAAAATAATGAAAAAATATCATTGTTGTCTCTTGGGGAGATTGATTCACCAGAAAATGATCTTCTCAAGCTATTTTTTTCTGCTATCGATAAATACCAACCTCAGCTCGTTAGCTGGAATGGTAAAGGATTTGATTCGCCAGTTATTCATTATCGTGCACTTATACATGGAATATCTTCTGTTAAGTATTGGGATAGAGGTGAAGATGATAGAGATTTTAAATGGAATAATTATCTAAACAGATATCATGAAAGACATCTAGATTTAATGGATACTCTATCCGGTTTCAAAAAACCGGCTCCATTAACTGATATTGCTCAACTAATAGGAGCTCCAGGAAAATATGGAATTGATGGCAGTAAAGTTACAGAATATTACTTACAAAATGATATAAAAAAAATAAGAGATTACTGTGAAACGGACGTATTAAATACTTATTTAGTATTTATAAGATATTTACTTATATCTAATAATATTTCAAAAATTAAATATGATGAGCTGTTAAAAGAGATATTTGATTATTTAGATATATCTGAAAAAGAACATTGGCAAGAGTTTAGTTCTTTATGCAAAAAAGAATTATAGTAAGATTTTGCATAAAACGTTGTAGTAAATTTTTTCTAAACTGACTAGATCTTCAAGACTAATATTTTCATTAATTTTATGCGCGGTTTTGTTTAACGGCCCAAATTCTACAGTTTCTTTTACATGTTTTGAAATAAATCTAGCATCTGAAGTCCCACCAGTTGTAGATAGAGCAGAATTAATACCAATAGTTTCTTTAATTGTATCTTGAAGGATTTTTGTAAGTTTTCCCTCATTTGTAATAAATGGTTCAGCAGAACAATTCCAAGATATTTCATACTCGCAATTTAGATCGTTTAATATGTTTTTGAATTTTTCTTTAATAGTCTCTTGAGTTAATTCGTTTGAAAATCTCAAATTAAAAATAATATCAACTGATCCAGGTATCATGTTTGAAGCAACGTTGTCTGATTTTATGGAAGAAATTTGAAACGATGTTTTTGGAAAATATTTATTTCCATTATCCCAATTAAAATTATTTAACTTATTAATTAAGTCGCCAACATAGTGAATTGGATTTTTAGCTAAATCTGGGTAAGCTATATGTCCTTGCACCCCTAAAACTTTTAGGTTGCCAGTTATTGATCCTCGTCTGCCATTTTTAATAGTGTCACCAAATTTTTCAGCACTTGTTGGTTCTCCAACAATACAATAATCTATTTTAATTTTATCTTTTTTAAATTTTTCGATAACTTTTTTTGTGCCATATTTAGCAGGCCCTTCTTCGTCACTAGTTAAAAGAAATCCTATTGACCCATTATGATTAGGGTTATCTTTTACAAATCTTTGGGAAGCAGAAACCATTGCAGCGATACTTGACTTCATATCAGAAGCACCTCTCCCATAAAGAATATTATTTTTTATCTCGGGTTTAAAAGGGTCTGTTTTCCACTCTTCAATATTTCCAGGCGGAACTACATCTGTGTGCCCAGCAAAAACAATTAGCGGCTTGTTCGAACCTTTTTTAATCCAAATATTTTTTACATTTTCTATATTAATATTTTGATGAATAAAATTAAATTTTGATAACTCATTTTTTATATATTCTTGACAACCATCATCATCAGGAGTCACTGATTTTTTTTCTATCAATTTTTTTACAATTTTTTCAACATTAGTAATATTTGTCATTAATCAAGATCCCTTAATATATTATTTATGCCTACCTTAGAAAGAGTTTTTTCATCCACCTTTTTAACAATTATGGCTGCGTACATACTATATTTCCCGTCTTTAGATGGAAGATTTCCAGAAACAACAACTGATCCAGCTGGAATTAAACCATATGTGATTTCTCCAGTAGACCTATCATATATCCTAGTACTTTTTCCAATATAAACTCCCATGGATATGACCGAGCCTTTTTCCACTATAACGCCTTCAACAATCTCAGATCTTGCCCCTATAAAACAATTGTCTTCTATAATTGTTGGTGTAGCTTGAAGTGGTTCCAAGACTCCACCGATGCCAACACCACCAGACAAATGAACATTTTTTCCAATTTGAGCGCACGAACCAACTGTAACCCATGTGTCTACCATAGTATATTGATCAACATATGCACCAATATTGACGTATGATGGCATTAATATTACTCCAGGCGCTTGGTAAGAACCATATCTAGCAGTCGCACTAGGCACAATTCTTACTTTATTTTCTAAAGCTTCTTTTTCAGACAGATTTTGGTATTTCAAAGGAACTTTATCATAGAAATCGGACTCAGCACCTTTGATAACAGAGTTATTTGAAAAGCTGAAATACAAAAGAATAGCTTTTTTTATCCAGTCATGAGCAACCCATTTTGAATCTACTTTTTCGGCAACTCTAATTTTTCCTTTATCAAGCTCATCTATGGTTTTTGTAACCGCTTCAATTAGATTTTTATTTTTTGATATATCAATAGAGTTTGTAAGATCTTCATATCCTGCTTCAATTATTTCTTTTGTCATTTTTTTCTCCATTAATTTATATATAATTCTGAAATTTTTTCTCTTATTTTACTTTCAATTTGATTAAAATCGATCTTTATCTTTGGTTTTTCATTAATAGGAACCAAGATAAATACATCATTAGCTTCTTCACCCAGAGTAGATATTTTCGCATCTTTTACCATAAGATCGCAACTATCAAAGGATTCACATATTTTGGATAAAAGACCAGGATGATCTAGAGTGCTAATTTCTAATAATATTTCATTCGATTTTTGCGTTAATTGTACTTTTATAAATTTTTTAAAATTAGCTATGTTTTCTGTCTGTTTTTTAGTAATTTTTTTTATTTTGCAATCAGGATTTTCAAGAACATTATATATTTTTTCTTTTAAAAAATTCAAAGTATATTTATCTGTTATAAACTTTCCCTTATTATCAAGAAGTAGATATGTATCTATAGCTTGATCTTTTTTCAAAGTTATTATCCTTGCATCGACAATATTTATATTAAGATTATCAATTATATTTGCAATATATGAAAAAATATTTTTTCTAAAATTTTGATAAATAGCAAGTTCTGTACAACCCTTAACTTGATTTTTTTTAAATGAAACTGCAGATTTATTTAAATTATTTGCGATAAGCTCTATATGCCATGCAACTTCTTTCTCACTATGTCTTCTCAAATAATCTGTGTTCAGATATGACCATATTTTTTCAAAACCATTTTTACCAATATTTTTTAATAACATTTTTTCTACTGATTTTTTTAAATTTTTAATATATCTATCTGGCTTTTTTATATTAGGTTTATTTTTTCTAAAATAAGATTTACATGATAAATATAATTCTTTTAATAATGAATCTTTCCAGTCAGTATACAGCTCAGGATTAGTACCTCTTATATCAGCAATTGTTAAAAGATATAAATAATCTAATCTTTCTTGCGTTTTTACAACAGCAGCAAAATCCTTGATTACATCTATATCACTTATATCTTTTTTTTGTGTTGTTAATGACATTAATAAGTGATTTTCAACTAACCAGGAAACCATTTCTGATTGATGCTTATTCATACCATGATTTTCACAAAATTTTAAAGATTCCTTTGAGCCAATCGCTGAGTGATCTTTATTTTGGCCCTTGCCGATATCATGGAATATGGCGCCTAGATATAGAATTTCAGGGGAAAGTAAATTTTTAAAAATTTCATACACAAAACCATATTTATTTTTACAGTCTTTTGAACTCATATATCTGGTATAAGAAAGAACAGCAAGCGTGTGTTCGTCTACTGTATATATATGAAATAAATCAAATTGCATCATCCCTACAATTTTGGAGAACGGTTTTAAATAAGCGGCAAGAATACCATAATCATTCATCTTTCTAAGACATCTTGCAACGCCATTATCTTGCAAAAAAATGTCCATGAATAATTTTTTATTTTTTGAATTACTTCTAAAATCTTTATTAATCAAATATAAACTTTCTCTAATATCTCTAATTGTGTTAGCAGAAATGTCATATAATTCATCTTTTTCATTTTTTATTAAAAAAATTTCAAGTAATTTACTAGGGTGCTTGCGGAAAATATTTTTATTCTTTACACTAATACTGTTATTTTTTACATAAAAAACATCATTAATAATTTTAGATTTCTGAAAAAATTTCTCCCCTGATGGATTTTCAATAAATTTTACAAGAATTTCATTTAATTGTTTTATATTAGATATGTGCTTGTAAAAATTTTGCATAAATTTTTCTACACCAATATTAGTTTTGCAATCATAACCAAATAATTCAGCGAGTTTTTTTTGGTTTGCAAAATACAGTCTTTCTTCTGGTTTATTATGCAAATAATGTAATAAAAATCTTGTCTTTGATAGAAATCTCTCTGACTGCAAAAGTGCTAAATACTCTTTTTTTGTAATTATTTTATTATTGTATAAATCAAAAAGAGAATCTGTATTAAAATTTCGCTTTGTGACCCAAATTAGCGTTTGAAGGTCTCTAAATCCACCTGGGCCCTCTTTAATATCTGGCTCAAGGAGATAACCTGTATTTGAATATTTGTTATATCTATTTTTTTGTTCGATTTTTTTAGCACTTAGAAATTTTTCTTTTGACCACAATGAGTTATTTTTTATATTTTTTAGTAAATTATTATATAAATCTTTGTTTCCAGTTATAAATCTACAGTCAAGAAGATTTGTATATATAGTTACATCATCTTTTATTGCATAAATACATTCTTTTATAGTTCTAACAGAGTGCCCAACAGGTACTTTAAAATGCCATATTTCAGCTATAAAATTTTCAATATTTTTTATAAGATCTTTATTTTCATAATTATTTATTAAGATTAGTATATCTATATCTGAGTAAGGAAATAGCTCTGATCTGCCATAGCCTCCGACAGCAATTAAGCTTATATCTTTGTTTTCTAGATTATTTTTTGCCCAAGAATTTTTAATAAGTTGATCAATAATAGTTGACTTATTCTTTATTAATTTTTTTATGCTAATATTCTTCTTATATCTTAAATATATATAATCATTAATAACATTTTTATTATCTTGTGAGAACGAGAAATTATTGATAATGTTTTTCTGAAGCATTATAAGGTTTCTTCTGGTCTTTTAGTTAATACCTCGTAACCATTTTTTGTTACAAGAACAGTATGTTCCCATTGTGCAGATAAACTATGATCTTTTGTTACAACAGTCCAATTATCTGGTAGGAGTTTAACCTCCTTTTTGCCAAAATTTATCATAGGCTCTATAGTAAAAGTCATTCCTTCTTTTAAAGTGATACCTTCTCCTTTGTTTCCGTAATGTAAAATCTGTGGCTCTTCATGAAATTCTTTTCCAATACCGTGTCCACAATATTCTCTAACAACTGAGCAATGGTTTTTTTCTGCAAAAGTTTGAATATTATTCCCTATATCACCAGTTGTAGCTCCAGGTTTCACTGTTTTTATACCAATTTTTAAAGCTTCATATGTTAAATCAACAAGCCTTTTTGCTTGGATAGAGGGCTTACCTACAAAAAACATTTTACTAGTGTCACCGTGATAACCATCTTTAATTACTGTAATATCAATATTCAAAATATCTTGTTTTTTTAAAATTCTTTTATCTGGTATTCCATGGCAAACTTGATGGTTTAAAGAAGTGCATATAGATTTTGGAAACCCTCTATAGTTTAAGGGTGCAGGTATACAATTAAGTTCTTCCACTATGAAGTTATGACATATATCATTTAATTCATTTGTTGATATTCCTGGTTTCACATACTGCTCAATCATTAGAAGAACTTCTGATGCTAAGTTACCAGCTATTCTCATTTTCTCTATTTCTTTAGCGTTTTTTATCATTTTATATGGTTAAATTAGATGGATTTAGATATTATTATACAGATTGTTCTTAGGCTAAGTCTATGTTATAAAGCCTACGCAATATAAAAAAACTAACCTAAAATTTATAGAGTTGTGCTGGGTGTCTCTTGAGAGGCTGCGCTACTTTTTTAGGTGATAATTAACCCTTAGGAGATAAAATGACAGATATAACAATACCTGCTTTATTAGAGGCAGGAGTCCATTTTGGACATCAAACCAGTTTTTGGAACCCAAAAATGGCGCCATACATATATGGAAATAGAAATCATATCCATATAATTGATATTCAGAAAACAGTTCCCTTGATGAAAGAAGCGTGTACATATGCAGAAAAAATTGTAGCAAAGGGTGGCAATATCCTATTTGTAGGTACAAAAAGAGCTGCTAGGGACAGTATATCAAATGCTGCTAGTGGATGCGGCATGCCTTACGTTAATCATAGATGGCTTGGAGGAATGCTGACAAATTTTAATACAGTTAGACAATCTATTAAGAGATTAAAATTATTAGAAGAAAATTCTACAAAAGAAAATCAAGAATTAACTAAAAAAGAACAGCTTCTTCAGTCAAGAGAGATAGAGAAGCTTAATAACAGTTTGGGTGGTATA
This sequence comes from Gammaproteobacteria bacterium, assembly GCA_038114285.1. GTDB lineage: Bacteria > Pseudomonadota > Gammaproteobacteria > Poriferisulfidales. The sequence continues at coordinate 139,247 of JAYNQN010000001.1, forward strand.
AAAGAAATGAAAACTATCCCAGATGCTCTGTTTGTAATAGATGTTGGTTATGAAGATATTGCTGTAAAAGAAGCAATAAAGCTTAATATACCAATTATAGCTGTTGTTGATACAAATAATTCTTTTGACGATATTGATTATTTTTTTCCTGGGAACGATGATTCGATGAGAGCAATTAATTTATATTGCGATGAACTATCTAAGGCTGTTAAAAAAGGACAAGAATATCTAAAAACACAAAAACCTGTTATTAGTGAAGAAGAGATTTCTGCAAAATCAGCAAAAAATTCTTCTGATGAAAAAGTTGTAGTTAAGAAGAAAAAAACAGCTACTAAAAAAGTTGCTACTAAAAAAGTTGCTACTAAAAAAGTTGCTACTAAAAAAGTTGCAACAAAAAAAACAGCTACTAAAAAAACTGTAGCAAAAAAAAATGAGAAAGATTCTGATTAATAATTTTTAAAGAGAGACATAAGATGAGCAACATAACTGCGCAAATGGTAAAAGAACTAAGAGATAGAACAGGTGCTGGAATGATGGAGTGTAAGAAAGCGCTTACAGAAGCAGAGGGAAATATGGATTTAGCCGTTGATGCCATGAGAAAAGCAGGGCAAGCAAAAGCTGATAAAAAATCTTCGAGAATTGCCGCAGAAGGAGTTATTAGTTTATCTATGAATGATAGATGTGCAAACATGGTTGAAGTAAATTGTGAGACAGATTTTGTTGCTAAAGACGAAAATTTTTTAGAATTTGTAAATATTATATCTAATGCATCACTTGAGTCTTATAGTGGCAAATTAGATGATTTTAATAAAAGCTCTCATTCATCTGGAAAAACTATAGAAGAAATTCGTTTAGAATTAGTAAGTAAAGTTGGAGAAAACGTTAAAATTAGAAGAATAAAGTCTTTTGAGAAGAATAATGCATACATAGGTCATTATATGCACGGAAATAAAATAGGTGTTGTAGTAACCCTAGAAAAAGAAAATGAAAATCTTGCGAAAGATATATGTATGCATGTAGCAGCTATGAAACCTGCTGCACTAAATTCTGAAGATATTTCTAATGAAGATCTAGACAAAGAAAGAGAAATATTTATGGCTCAAGCAAAAGAAAGTGGTAAGCCAGAAGACATTGCTCAAAAAATGGTTGAAGGTAAAATAAAAAAATATATTTCAGAAGTTACATTGCTAAACCAGCCGTTTGTAAAAGATAACGATATTAAAATTAGTGATCTTCTTGATAAAAACGACAATAAAATCCTATCATTTTATAGGATGGAAGTTGGAGAAGGAATTGAGAAAAAGGATGAGAATTTTGCTGACGAAGTGATGTCCCAAATAAAAAATTAATTTTCTATGAAAAGATACTTGCTAAAACTTAGTGGAGAAGCCCTTATAGGCAAGTATGATTATGGTATTGATCCAGATATAGTTAGTCAAATTTCATCTAGTATTGTTGAGGTAAATAAAACAAAGAATCAATTAGCAGTTGTTGTTGGGGGCGGTAATATTTTCAGAGGAGCTGGTTTAGCAGAAGCTGGATTAGATAGAGTTACTGGCGATAATATTGGGATGCTTGCAACAGTAATAAACTCATTAGCACTTCAAGATGAAATAGAAAAGACAGGCATTCAATGTAGAGTGATGTCAGCTGTCCGCATAAATCAAATATCCGAAGATTACATTAGAAGAAGAGCAATCAGGCACCTTGAAAAAAACAGAGTTGTAATTTTTGCCGCGGGCACAGGTAATCCTTTTTTTACTACGGATACTGCAGCTAGTTTAAGAGCAATAGAAATTAATGCTGATATGGTATTAAAGGCTACAAAAGTTGATGGTGTTTATGATAAAGATCCAAATAAACATAAGGATGCAAAGTTTTATAAAGAATTAACATATAATCAAGTTTTAAATGATGAGTTAAAAGTAATGGATACTACAGCAGTGGTATTATGTAAAGAAAATAAAATTCCCTTAAGAGTATTTAATATGTTGAAAAAAGATTCATTAATGAGCATTATTAATGGAGAAGATACAGGAACAATAATAAAATAATGATAGATAATATTCAAAAAGATTCTGAACAAAAAATGATAAAGTCTATTGAGTCTCTAAAAACTAATTTGGCTAAAATTAGAACAGGAAGAGCTCATCCATCAATATTAGAGGGAATTAAAGTTGACTATTATGGTAATGATAGTCCCTTGTCACAGGTTTCAACTATAAAAGTTGAAGATGCTAGAACATTAAATTTAGCAGTCTGGGAAAAAGACATGGTAAGTATTATAGAAAAAGCAATTATAAATTCTGACCTAGGTTTAAATCCAGCGGTAGCTGGAACAAATATACGTATACCCATGCCGCCACTAACAGAAGAAAGAAGATTAGATTTTTTAAAAATAGTGAAAAATGAAGTTGAGCAAACTAGAGTGGGAATAAGAAATATTAGAAGAGATGCAAATTCAAAAATAAAAGATTTGCTTAAGAAAAAAGATATTTCAGAAGATGAGGAAAAGCAGGCAAATGATAAAATTCAAAAGCTAACAGATTTATATATTAATAATGCTGATGAAATTTTGAAAGACAAGGAAGCTGATTTAATGCAAGTATAAAAAAATGAAAATCAATAAAAACAAACCAAATCACATTGCAATAATTATGGATGGAAATGGAACTTGGTCAAAATTAAAAAACCTGGAAAGAAAAGAAGGTCACAAAAAAGGTGTTGAAACTGCAAAAAAAATAATTGGTTATTCTTTAGAAGAAAAAATAAAAAATATAACTCTTTTCGCATTAAGTAATGAAAATCTCACGCGGTCAAAATTAGAATTACAGAATTTGTTCGACATTTTTTTTTATTCATTTTCCGAAGAAAAAAATTTCCTTTTAGAAAATAAAATAAAAATAAAATTTATTGGTAATCTTGAAAAATTACCTAATAAATTAAAAGAAAATATTCAAAAACTTGAAAATGAAACAAAAAAAAATAAAAATTTAAATTTATTTATAGCGTTAAACTATGGTGGTAAACAGGATATTAAGCAGGCATTTAAAAAAGCTATTAGCTCAAAATACGTTATTAAAAATTTTGAGAAATATTTGTATGCTAAAGATTTGCCTGAAGTTGATTTACTCATAAGAACTGGAGGTTTCAAAAGGTTGAGTAATTTCATATTGTGGCACCTATCTTATGCAGAATTATATTTTACTGATACTTTATGGCCAAATTTTGATAAAAGAAATTATTTAAAAGCTATTACATGGTACCAAGGTGTAAATAGAAAATTTGGAAAATCTTAAAATGCCAAATAATTTAATAAAAAGATTTATTACTGCGTTTATAATAATTTCAACTGTAATTTATATAATACTTTTTTCTAATGAAGTTGTTGTAAGATTATTTTTAAACTTTATAATATTTTTATCTGCATTTGAAATATCCAAAATGTGCTTTTACAATGAAGGCTCAAAGAGTAATAAAAAATATTATTTATTTATAGTAACCATTTTTTTGTCAATTTTCATATGTAATTTATTAATAAAAAACGATATATGGCAGTACTTTATAATAGCTTCAATAATTATTTGGGGATTTATATTTAAGTATATTTACTCTATAAAAGAAGTGCATAAAATAAATAATTTTTCCAATTTATATTTCTTTGTCTATATACTAGTGCTCTCTGCATTTTATTGCTCTGTTTATGTTATATATAAACTTTCTCCTTCATCATTAATATTTTTAATCGTATTAATAGCATTGAGCGACACTTCAGCATACTTTATTGGTAAAAGTTATGGTAACAGGCCTTTTTTCAATCAAATTAGTCCAAATAAAACTTTAGAAGGTTTTTTTGGTTCATTATTTTCATGTTTTGTATTTGTGATTTTATTTTGTTTTTTTAGAGATTTTGATTTATATTTTTCTATCAAACTTATAATGTTGTCAACTTTTGCAGTGATAATATCCTCTTTTGGAGATTTATCTGTTAGCTTGATAAAAAGGTTTTCAGATAAAAAAGATACAGGTAGCATGCTCCCAGGGCATGGCGGGATACTAGATAGAGTTGATAGTATTTTGCCAGCAGCACCAATTTTCTTAATATTTAGTTATTTTTTATCTGTTATAATTTAATAATGAAAGAAAACATTATTATCTTGGGTTCAACAGGAAGTATTGGGGTTAATACATTAAATGTAATTTCTTTAAACCCTAATTTATTTAATGTATTTGCACTTGCAGCCAATTCATCAGTCGATAAATTATTCGAACAATGTAAAATTTTCAAACCAAAGTTTGCTCATTTAAATGAAGAAAATTCTGCAAATAAATTAATTCAATTATTAAAAGATGCGAAATTAGAAGTAGAAGTTCTATTTGGCAAAGACTCATTATGCCAATTAGTTTCTCATTCGGAAAATGATGTTACTGTCTGCGCTATTTCTGGTTCTTCAGGTCTTGAATCGTCCGTAGCAGCAGTTAAATCAGGAAAAAAAATTCTTTTAGCAAATAAAGAGTCCTTGGTAATGTGTGGTGAACTTTTTATGAATTTAGCCAAACAATACAAATCAACTATTTTACCAGTAGATAGTGAGCATAATTCATTACATCAATGTCTTGCCTCTAACAAAAATAGATCAGTTGAGAAAATAATTATTACAGCATCAGGGGGACCTTTTTTGAACAGTGAGATTGAAAATTTCGAAAGTTTTACTCCAAAGCAAGCATTAAATCATCCTACATGGTCTATGGGAAAAAAAATTTCAATTGATTCTGCTACAATGATGAATAAAGGCCTGGAGATAATAGAGGCAATGCATTTGTTTAATTTAGAAGTTGAGCAAGTAGATGCGCTAATACATCCACAAAGTTTAATACATTCAATGGTTTGTTACTCGGATGGCTCAATAATTATGCAGGCAAGTAAGAATGATATGAAAATACCGATTTCATATTGTTTAGGTTGGCCAGAAAGAATAGAATCAGGAGTTGAATTAATTAATTTAGTTAGTCAAAAATCCTTGAAATTTTTTGATATTTCAAGAGAAAGGTTTCCTTGTTTTTTCCTAGCTAGAGAAGCTGCAAAAGAAGGAGGCTCTTTTCCAACAGCTATGAATGCAGCTAATGAAATTGCTGTCAAAGGGTTCTTGGATGAAAATATTAAATTTACTGATATTTATAAAGTTATCTCAGAAGTATTAAATAAACATATTAAACAAGAATTAAAAACAGTAGATGATGTTATGCATGTTGATAATAAAGCGAGAACTGAAGCAAAAAATATAATCAAAAAATATATTTCTATATGAGTATTATTTATACAATATTAATTTTTATATTAACGATAAGTATTATAGTAACTTTTCATGAGTTTGGACACTATATTGCCGCAAGATTATGTGGTGTAAAAGTTCTAGAGTTTTCAGTTGGGTTTGGCAAAAGATTGTGTGGAAAAAAATTTGGATTTGACAATACAGATTATAAGATATGCGCATTACCTTTAGGTGGGTATGTTAAAATGCTTGATGAAAGAGAAGGTGTTGTTCATGAGAATGAAAAAGGTAGGGCTTTTAATAATCAGAGTTTACTCAAAAGAACACTAATAGTTTTTTCTGGACCACTATTTAATTTTATACTTGCTATATTTTTCTACTTATTAATTTTTATTAATGGGTATGATGGTTTTAAACCTGTGATCTATGATGTGACGGAAAGAAGTATTGCAGAAGATATAGGGATTATGAATGGCGATAAAATTATTTCAATTAATTCTTCAAAAATTAACACGTGGAAGGATGTCACGCTGCAAACAATAAAATTTGCTTCTAATAAAAATAATATAAATATAAAAATATTAAGGAACAATAATGAAATTGAATTAGATGTGATTAATTATGAGCAGATAAACTTTGACAATAAAAATATTATTGAACAGCTTGGTATTCTAAATTTTACAAATAAATCTACAACATTAGGATATATAGAGAAAAAAAGTCCTGCGTATGAATCTGGATTATTAGTAAATGATAAAATTATTTCTATTAACGGAAAATTAGTTAGATCTTGGAATGATATAGTTTGGGTGATTAAAAATAATCCTGAAAAAATATTAAATTTAAAAATTGTTCGAGATAATCTAGAAGTAAAATTAAATCTTAAGCCTTTACAAATTTTAAAAGATGGAAAAAAAATTGGAAGAGCAGGAATTGGTCCTTATGTGGATAAAGAAGAAATTTTAAAAAATAAAATCCACGTTAAGCACAGTTTTTATCAGAGTATTTTGTTATCTTTTGAGAAAACATATGACTTTACACTCCTAACTTGTAATTTTATCTTAAAACTTATAAAGGGTGAGACCTCATCAGATGGCATAGCTGGCCCAGTAGGCATTGCAGGCTATGCTGCAGACTCTTTTAATAACGGTTATACTAGTTTTTTAGGATTGCTCGCTATGCTAAGCATTAGTATAGGTATACTAAATTTGCTGCCTATTCCTATGTTAGATGGGGGGCATTTAATGTATTATTTAATAGAATTTATAATAAGAAGGCCGGTACCAGATAAAATACAAATAGTAGCGCAACAATTAGGAATAACGTTTTTAATACTACTTTCTTTTTTTGCACTTTATAACGATATTATGAGAATTATGTAATGGTTATGTTTAAAAAAATATTCTTAGTTTTATTTTTGCTATCAGCATTTAGTAAATCCTATGCTGATGAATCATTTGTAATTGAAGATATTGTCATTGAGGGGTTACAAAGAGTTGACGTAGGCACAATATATACATATTTGCCTTTTGAAGTAGGTGATACATTTGATGCATCAATGACACCATTAGTTATTAAAAGTTTGTTTAAATCAAAATTTTTTAACGATATAACACTTAAGAGAAAAAACAATACATTAATAATTATATTAGATGAGAGACCAACAATAGTAGATATTGACTTTGAGGGTTTTGATGACATCGAGCCAGAACAATTAGATAAAATTCTTGATGCGGCAAATATTGCTTCAGGAAGAATATATGATAGTTCTGTACTTGAAAGAATTAAGTCAGAATTAAGAGAACAAAGTTTTGCAAGAGGAATATACTCAGTCGATATAGATATTCAAGAAACGTTGCTCCCAGAAAATAGAATTTATTTAAAGGTAGTAGTTAAGCAAGGTGTAAGAGCACAAATAAAGCAAGTTAAAATAGTAGGAAACAAATCATTTTCTGATAAAAAAATTAAACAAGATTTTGAAACAGCATTGCCAGTCTGGTATATGTTTTGGTCAGACAGTGGCGTGTACTCATCCCCTGTGCTCGGTGCAGACTTAGATAGATTAACAAGTTTTTATCAAGATAAAGGATATATGGATTTTGCAATTGAATCTACCCAAGTATCTTTGAGTAAAAATAAAGAAGAGGTTTATATAACAATAAGCATAGATGAGGGTGAGCAATATATTGTAAATAAAATAAATGTAGCTGGTAAACTTATTATTCCAATAAAAGAAATAGCAGAGCTAATTGAAATTACAACAGGAGAATACATCTCGAGAGCAAAGATTCTTCAATCAACAGAAAACATCAAGTCAAGGCTTAGTGAAGAAGGATATGCATTTGCAAAAATTAATGCTATGCCAGAAAAAAATAAAGAAAATGACGAGGTTGATATAAGTTTTTATATTGACCCAGGAAATAGAGCTTATGTAAGAAGAATAAATATAACAGGAAATATAACAACTCAAGATGAAGTATTTAGGAGAGAAATTAGACAAATGGAAGGTGGTTGGTATTCTTCAAATGCAATAAAGGCTTCAGAGAGCAGACTTAGAAGACTCGCTTATGTGGAAAGCGTAAGAATCAAAGAAGTTAGAGTGCCTGGATCAATCAACAAAATAGATTTATATGTAAATATAGAAGAAAAATTATCAGGAAATTTTAATATTGGTGCTGGTATTGGCGGCTCAGGCACTGGTTTTAGTTTAACTGCCGGAGTAGAGCAAGACAATTTTTTAGGTTTTGGAAGTAAAGTAGCATTTAATATTGCAACAGCAAAAACATCAAGAGAGTATTCGTTTAGTTTTTTTAATCCTTATCATAATCTAGATAGCGTGAGTAGATCATTTGGATTTAATTTACAAACCACAAAAACAGATAATACCGATACTGTTTCTGATTATGAAGCAGATAGAATTGGGCTTGACTATAGTTATGGTTTGCCAATGACAGAAAGTAATAGATTCTTTCTTGCTTTAAAATATTTGAAGTGGGATATAAGGTCAACAACAAATAGCCCCGATGAAATTATTAATTTTATAGCGCAAAATGGTGATAAATTTGATAACTTTTCATTTAATGTGAGTTATGCAATTGATACAAGAGATAGTAGGAGCTTTACAAGATCCGGATTTAAGACTTCGCTAGGTACAGAAGTTTTTGTACCAGGTAGTGATTTGGAATACTATAAAGTTACCTTTTTTACAGACTCATATTTTTTAATCAATAAAGAAAGAGATATTATTTTAAGATTAAAAGGATCCACAAAATATGGCCAAGGTTATGCTGGGCAAAAAGGATTGCCGTTCTATGATAAATTTAGAACTGGTGGACCTAAAAGTGTTAGAGGATATAAAAAGAATAGCTTATCGCCATTAGACTCACGCGGAAATTCACTTGGGGGCGACTTTGCAGTTACAGGATCTGCTGAGGTAATTTTTAAGCCTCCTCTCGATATAAAAAGCTTAAGAACAGCATTTTTTGCAGATTTTGGAAGAGCGTTTAAAGATTATGATTCTTTCGAATTTGGAGATTTGAAGGGTTCTGCTGGACTTTCTGTTAAATATTTATCACCATTTGGCGGCATTAGTATAAATATAAGTACCCCACTAAATAGTGAAGCAGAAGATAAAACTGAAAGCTTTCAGTTCAACCTTGGAACCAACTAGTTTATAATATAAAAAATAATTTCTGCAGGGGAACGACAATGAAAAAACAATTTAAAAATATATTTATTATGATCTTGGGTATTTTTTTAACCAATCAAGTTTATGCTGGCGAATATAAAATAGGTTACGTAGATATTGGAAAAATTATAAATGAATCGCCGGCAGCAAAAGCGGCACAAAAAAAACTTGAGCAAGAATTTACACCGAGAAACAAAAAATTAGAGGCACAAGCAAAAAAAATTAACAAGCAAAAAGAAAAACTTCAAAAAGAGTCAGATATAATGTCTAAAGATCAGATAGAATCCTTGCAAAGAAAGATAATGAAAGCAGAAAGAGACTTGAAGAGAGATGCTACAGAAGCTCAAGAAGATTTTAAGCTTAGAAGAAGAGATGAGCTTGGTAAAATAGAAAATAGATTGAAAGAGGTAATACTTGGTATCGCAGAGAGCGGAAAGTATGACATGATATTTACTAATGCAGATGTTACGTACGCAAGTGATAATTCAGCTATTAATATAACCTCAAAAGTTTTAAAAAAATTTAATTCAAATTAATATTTGTGAAATACACTTTAAAAAAAATATCAGAAAAATTTGACGTTGATTTTATTGGTGATGAAGAATATGAAATTAACCAAGTTTCAAGTTTTGAAAATGCATCAAAAAATAGTGTTGTATTCTTCTCAGATAAGAAGTTTTTAAATTCTTTAAAAGAAACAAAATCTGAGGTTGTAATAACTACAAGAGAACTTTCAAAACTTTGTAAAAAAAATGTAATTCTTGCTAAAGACCCGCATTTATTATTTGCAAAAATATCTAAGTTATTTAATAAGAGAGAAATTATAAATTATGCAATTCATAACAGTGTTTATTCTCAAACAGACAATTTAAATAAAAAAATATTATTAGAGCCAAATGTTGTAATTGGTAAAAATGTAATTTTAGGTGATGATGTACATATAGGAGCTAACTCATATGTTGGTGACAATGTTAAAATTGGTTCAAATGTTTTTATATATCCAAATGTCACTATATATAAAGATATCTTTATTGGTAATAATGTAATAATTCACTCAGGAACTGTGATTGGCTCGGATGGTTTTGGTTATGCTAATGAAAATAATATTTGGGTTAAAGTCCCGCAAACTGGAAGCGTTAGAATTGGTCATGATGTTGAAATAGGATCAAATACTTCTATAGATAGAGGTACCTTGAATGATACTGTTATTGGAAATGGTGTAAAAATAGACAATCAAATACAGATTGCACATAATGTTCATATTGGCGACAATACAGCAATAGCTGGATGTGTTGGTATTGCGGGAAGTGCGATAATTGGTAAAAATTGTACAATAGGTGGTGGAGCAGGAATACAAGGGCATATTAAAATTTGCGATAACACGCAGATAACAGGAATGACAAAAGTTTCGTGTGACATTAAAAAGCCTGGGGTATACTCTTCTGGAACACCTTTAATGCCAAATAATCAATGGCTGAAAAATGCTGTAAGGTTTAAACAATTAAATAAATTGTTTTTAAAAAATAAGAAAAGTAAAACGGAGTAAAGTCTTGAATAACAAAGGAGATATTTTGGAGATTATGAATCTCCTGCCACATAGATATCCATTTCTTTTGGTAGATAAAATTTTAGCATTTGAAGAAGGAAAATCTATAGTGTGCATTAAAAATGTGAGTTTAAATGAACCTTTTTTTAATGGGCATTTTCCAAAATACCCAGTAATGCCAGGAGTATTAATTTTAGAAGCACTAGCTCAAGCTTCAGGTTTGTTGGTATTTAAAACTTCTGAATTATGCCCACCCAATGAAAGTTTGTATTTATTTGTTGGAATAGATAAAGCAAGATTTAAAAGACCTGTCGTTCCAGGTGACCAAATTGAGCTTAAAGTTGAAATGTCAAAAAGTAGACAAGGTTTTGCAATATTTGATGCTGTCGCTTCAGTTGAAAATGAAGTTGTTGCTTCAGCAGAATTAATGTGCGGTTTTAAAGAATTACCAGAAAATATATAGGATATTATTTTGTCAAAAATCCATCCAACAGCAATTATTGATCCCTCATGTGAGATTCATTCAACAGTGGAAATTGGACCATACTCTGTCATAGGAAAAAATGTAACGATTGAGGAAAATACAATTATTGGTCCACATGTTGTTATTTCTAGTAATTGTGAAATTGGAAAAAATAATAAAATTTATCAATTTGCATCAATTTCAGAAGTCCCACAAGATAAAAAATATCAGGGAGAAAATTCAAAGTTAGTTATTGGGTCAGGAAACACAATTAGAGAATACTGCACTATAAACCGAGGTACAAAAGCGGGGGGAAACTCTGTAACTTTAGTAGGAGATAATAACTGGATAATGGCTTATGTACATATCGCACATGATTGTTTGATAGGTAATAATAATATTATGTCTAATGCTACATCTTTAGCAGGACATGTAGAGATTGGAAATAATATAGTATTAGCAGGATATGTTTTGGTGCATCAATTTTGTAGAATTGGAGATTATTCTTTTGCTGGCATGGGAGCTGCATTAAATCAAGATTTACCCCCATACCTTTTGGCAACCGGAAGTTTTGCGAAAACACATGGTCTAAATAGAGAAGGATTAAGAAGAAATAATTTTGATCAGAAGAAAATCAATGCTTTGCATAAAGCTTATAAGTTAATCTTTAGATCAAGTAATAACCCAAAAAATACAAACGAGCTTGAAATTTTGAGTAATGAACATAATGAAGTGAAAAAATTATTAAACTTTATAGAAAAAAGTGAAAGAGGTGTAATACAGTCATCAAAGCAAGATTAGTTTTTTTTAAGCAAACGCTCTACTAAATCATAAATGTTTTCTTTAGATTTATCATCTAATAATTTACCTTCTAACGAGTCGTAGTCATCTAAAATCTTACTTATATAGTTTTTTTTATTTGTTAAATTTTCTATTTCACTCACCAAGTTATCACATGAAGCATTATATTGAATAAATTCTTTAATAGCATTTTTATTTAATACAATATTAACTAATGATATATATTTTATCTTTACAAGAAACCTAGCAATAAAATATGTTAAATTAGATAACTTATAGAAAACGCACATAGGTATCTTTTTTAAAGCAATCTGCAAAGTAATTGTCCCAGAGGCAGCTACAGCAACTTTACACATATCAATAGTTTCATAAATATTCTTATTTGATATAAATTTAATATAGTTTTTTTCTGGAAAATTTTTTCTAAAAAAATCTTTATTTATATTACTTGAGCATGATATTAAAAACTTTTCTAAAGGATATTTTTTGTGGTATTTTTCAATAACACTTTTAATTATAGGAATATGTTTTTTAACTTCATTTAGTCTACTGCCAGGAAAGAAGCCAATATATTTATAATTATTATGATATTTCTTTTTATATAAATTATTTTCTACAAGCGGATGCCCTACATAGGTAGCATTTACACCAAGTTTATTGTAATAATTTTTCTCGAATGGAAATATTACAGCCATTTCATCTACTGATTTTTTTATATTTTTAATTCTATTTTCTCTCCATGCCCAAACTTGAGGACTAATATAAAATAGAACTTTAATACCATTTTTTTTTGCATATCTTGCTAGTTTCATATTAAATTCTTGATAATCTATTAATACCAATAAATCTGGTTTGATTGTTGTAATAGAATTTTTCATTTTATTTAGTGCACTTTTTAGTTTTGGGTATATTTTAAAAATTTCAATAAATCCAATCACAGAAAGTTCTGATGAATTTACTATTATCTCTGCTTTAGTATCATGCATGTGAGTAGAACCCATGCCGTAAAATTTAATATGATTATATTTTGAAAGATTATTAATAATATTTTTAGCATACATGTCTCCTGATTCTTCTCCTGCAACTAATATTATTTTTTTTATTTTTTTCATTTGATATTTTGTATTACTTCGCAAACTTTTTTAACTTCATCTTGAGTTAGATTTGGAAACATTGGTAGAGAAAGGCAGGTGTTTGCAATTAGATTTGAATTTTTGTATGCACATGAATCACTGTATTTGTTTTTAAAAACTATTTGCTTTTCAAGCGACAAAGGATAATAAATTGCTGATGTAATATCATTTTTTTCTAATTCTTCTTTAATTGTATCTCTGGCTTCTGATGAAATAGTATATTGATGATAGACATGGAAACTATGATCTTCAGTTCTTGGTAGATTAATATAACTTATATTCTTTAATAAGCTGTTATAAGTCTTAGCTATATTTACTCTCTTTATGTTATTACTATCAATATACTTTAATTTTATATTTAATATTGCCGCTTGTATTTCATCTAGTCTGCTATTATAACCTAGTATGTTGTGATAGTATCTTTTGGAGCTACCATGGTTTTTTAATTTTTTGATAATATCATACGTCTCCTCGGAGTTTGTAGTCACCATACCACCATCACCGTAACAACCTAAATTTTTTGTTGGATAAAAACTAAAGCAGCCAATATCACCAATACTTCCAGTTCTTTGACAATTAATTCCAGCACCAAAACTTTGAGCACAATCTTCAATTATTTTAATAGAGTCGTTATTGATTTCTTTTTTAAGTCCATTGATATCAAAAGGATTTCCAAATAGGTGAACTGGTATAATAGCTTTTGTTTTTTTTGTAATTTTTTTTAATATTTCATTTTTATCAATATTGTACGAATTTTTATCTATATCAGCGAATACTGGTTTAGCTCCAACATACATTATTGCCTCTAATGTAGATATAAAAGTAAAAGGAGTTGTTATAACTTCGTCATCTTTTTTAAGGCCAAGTGATCTTAATGCAAAATGAAGGGCATCAGTACCTGAATTACATGATATTGCATATTTAGTCCCAATATATTTAGCAATATTTTTTTCAATAGATTCTACATTCTTCCCACCAATAAAACTGGTATTAGCAAAAACATTCTCTAACTCAGCCTTAACTTCGTCTTTTATTAATGAATATTCTTTTTTTAAATCAAATTGAGGTATCATTTTTTTATAATTTTTGATATTTTTAAAGCATACTGTAACGCATTAATACCATCATCTGCATTTACAATTGGTTTCTTTTTATTACTTATACAATTTAAAAAACTTTCTATCTCTTCTTTTAGCGAATCATTATCAAGAAATTTATCCTGGGTTTTTTCAATATCTAATATACTACCTTTTTTAACTTTTTTATATGAATCTAGGATACAGTTCTGGTAATCAAGTGAATAATACTCATTTTTTTGAAATACTCTCATTTTTCTTTCTATCTTATCACTTATTCTGCTTGACGAGAGGTTGCATACGCAGTTATTTTCAAACAGAATTCTTGCGTGAGCAATATCTATTGAATTTGTTAATACATTTATACCATTAGATTGAATATTTTTTATTTTTGAATTATTTAAGGATATAATAATATCAAGATCATGAATCATCAAATCCATTATTACATCAACTTCAGTTCCTCTAATTTTAAAAGGTGATATTCTATTGCATTCTATAAACATTGGTTTTTTTATATGGCTAGAAAGTTTCGTAAAAGCTTTGTTAAACCTTTCTAAATGGCCAATTTGTAAAATTACGTTATTTTCTTCAGATAGTTTTTTAAGTGCTCTGGCTTCTTTTAAATTACTTGCAAAGGGTTTTTCAATAAGAACATGTTTTTTATGTTTTATGAAGTATTTAGCTATTTTGAAATGAAGATTTGTTGGCACAACAATACTTACCGCGTCAACATAATTTATGATATCTTTAAAATCATGATATATTTTAACATTAAATTTTTTTGATATTTCATTACACCTATTTACATTAGTATCTACTATGCCTATTAGATCAGCAATTTTACTTTTGTAATATTTCTGTGCGTGAAATTCGCCTAGATACCCAACTCCTATAACAGCAACTTTAGTTTTTCTCATGTTAAAATATATTTTTGTATCTAGGTTACTTATGTACGATAATTGTTATTTATTATAATCTAGTTTATGAAAAAAAAATATACAATTGTTGGTATTGATGAGGCTGGAAGAGGGCCATTGGCAGGACCTGTTGTCGCTGCTTCTGTTATTATAGATGAAAAAGAGCTTCCAGAAAAAATAAATGACTCAAAGAAGATTAGTGAAAAAAATAGACAATCATATTATGAAGTTATAATTGATAAAGCATACCAATTTGGTATTGGAATTGTGAGTCCAAGTGAAATTGATACAATTAATATTCATAATGCTACTTTAAAAGCTATGAAAATTTCTTATGAAAAATTGAATTGTAAAGATCCTAAAATATACATTGATGGTATATATAAGCCAGATATATGCGGGGATTCATATGCAATAAAACATGGAGATAGATTAGTGCCTATAATAAGCGCTGCTTCAATACTTGCAAAAGTAACGCGAGATAAAATAATGATGAAAATTGATGAAGAATTTCCAGTGTATGATTTTAAAAGTCACAAAGGATATCCAACTAAACATCATATAGAAATGATAAAAAAATATGGTACATGTGAATATCATAGAAAAACCTTTAAACCAATTAAGTTATTATGAATAACAGTTTTGTACATTTACATCTTCACAGTGAATATTCTATATCTGACAGCTTAATTAGAATAAAAGATCTTTTAAGAAATTCGTCAGAAAAAGAATTTCCAGCAATTGCAATAACTGATGCAAATAATTTATTCTCTTTAGTTAAATTTTATAAAACAGCCATAAAAAATGGAATAAAACCAATAATAGGTATTGAGGTAGACTTAAAAAATGAAAATAATCACGAAAAAGTTTCAAGGGTAGTTTTATTGTGCAAGAACATGAAGGGATTTAATAATTTAAGTAATTTAATTACAGATTCATACATTAATCTAAATGAAGATAATAAATTTACAATAACAAGAGAGCAGCTAGCAGAAAGATCTGAAGGCCTTATAGCTTTATCAGGAGGTATAAACGGTGAATTAGGGAATGCAATAAAGCTTGACAGAAAAGATTTAATTGATGATTCAATTAATTTTTGGAAAAAGAACTTCAATAACAGTTTTTATATTGAAATTTCAAGAACCGGAAAAGATTTTGAAGAAGAGTACTTGTCTTATGCAATGGAGCTTGCTGAAAAACATGAGTTACCTCTGGTTGCAACTAATGACGTAAGATTTATTAATAAAGAAGATTTTCAGGCACATGAGGTAAGAGTATGTATTAATAATGGAACTTATTTAAAAGATGAAAAAAGAAGAAGTGACTACAATGAAAATCAATATTTAAAATCTAGTAAAGAAATGATAGATCTTTTTTCAGATATTCCTTCAGCAATTGAAAATTCTTTGGAGATAGCAAAAAGATGCAACATACATCTACCATTAGGTGAAATTGCAATGCCTATATTTCCTCTTGATGATGGCCAAGATGAGAATGAATACTTCAAATCCTTAGTTAATCAAAGCCTAAATAAAAAATTTTCAGATAAGAATATTCTCAATAAAGAACCTTATTATAATCGTTTAAAGATTGAGCTAGATGTTATTTTATCAATGGGATACGCAGGTTATTTTTTGATTGTTTCAGATTTTGTTATGTGGGCAAAAAAAAATAATATACCTGTTGGCCCAGGAAGAGGGTCAGGAGCAGGTTCCCTCGTAGCTTATGTTTTAGATATTACTAACATAGATCCAATAAAATATGATTTATTATTTGAAAGATTTTTGAATCCAGAAAGAGTATCATTACCTGATTTTGATATAGATTTTTGTATGGATAAGCGCGACCATGTAATTGACTATGTGGCAAAAAAATATGGCAGAAATAAAGTTAGTCAAATCATTACTTATGGAACAATGGCAGCAAAAGCTGTTGTTCGTGACGTTGGTAGAGTTTTGCAATACCCTTATGCTTTTGTTGATCAAGTAGCAAAACTTATTCCATTTGAGATAGGTATTACACTGTCAAAAGCTTTAGAAGATCAAGAGCTAAAAAAATTATATGACTCTGACGATGATGTAAAAGAGATTGTTGATATGGCAAAAATTTTGGAAGGCCTGCCAAGAAATGCTGGAACACATGCTGGTGGTATTGTCATTTCCCCAACAGATTTAATAAATTTTACACCATTATATAGAGACAATTCTTCAAGCTCTATGTTAACCCAACTTGACAAAGACGATGTTGAAGAAATAGGCTTGATAAAATTTGATTTTTTAGGCTTAAGAACTTTAACAGTTATTCAAAATACTATTAAAATTATTAATAGAAATAATCATGATAAAGATATTTTTATTTTAGACAATATTCCATTAAATGATGAAGCTACATTTCATCTTTTGAGACAGCAAAAAACCAATGGTGTTTTTCAATTAGAATCAAGAGGGTTAAAAGACATCATAAAAAGATTAAAGCCTGATAAGTTTGATGACTTAGTTGCCTTGGTTGCTTTATATAGACCAGGACCTTTGCAATCTGGCATGGTAGACGACTTTATTGATAGAAAGAATGGCGCAAATGTGCAGTATTTGCATCCTCTAATAGAGGATGTTTTAAAGCCTACATATGGAGTAATTTTATATCAAGAGCAAGTAATGAAAATAGCTCAAGTATTAGCTGGTTATAGTTTAGGCGCAGCTGATATTTTAAGAAGAGCTATGGGCAAGAAAAAATTTGAAGAAATGAAACAACAAAGGAGAATATTTGTTGAGGGAGCTATAAAAAATAATGTGGATAAAGCTCAAGCCGAATATATTTTTGATTTGATGGAAAAATTTGCAGGTTATGGTTTTAATAAGTCGCATTCAGTTGCGTATGCTTTAATAGCATATCAAACAGCTTTTTTAAAAACACATTATAAAGAACCTTTTATAGCAGCAGTTTTATCAAGTGATATGGATAATACAGATAAGGTGGTAAGATTTGTTAAAGAATGTGAATATATGAGCATTAATTTGACTCCACCAAATATAAATAAATCTAATTACACATTTACTGTTACGGAAAAAAACGAAATCGTATATGGGCTTGGCGCTATAAAAGGTGTTGGAAAAGCAATAATTGATATAATATTAAATGAAAGAAGTTTGAATGGTAGTTATAAAAGTTTAGATGATCTTTTAAAAAGGTGTGGCACAAATAAAATCAATAAAAGAGTTATTGAGGCGCTAATTAAATCAGGTTCATTTGATACATTTGGCGACACTAGGTCCTCGTTAATGTCAATTTATCCTAAATCTATGAAAATGGCTGATCAAAATTCAAAAAATATTCAGCACGGGCAAATAGATATTTTTGGCTTTACAGAGAGTAATGAAAAAAAGAAAGATTTAGAACCAAGTTTTGAGTGGCCCACAATAAAAAAATTGTCTTATGAAAGAGATGTCTTAGGGTTTTATCTATCTGGACACCCAATAAATGAATATAAAAATGAGCTTAAAAATATAGTAAGTAATAATTTATATTCTATAAAAAAAAATTATTCTAAAAATGGACCTCAAAAAAATAATATTTATAAAATAGCGGGAGTTATAAATAACATAAGAATTAGAACGACAAGCACAAAAGACAAACTAGCTCAAATTAATCTAGGTGATGATACTGATAATATAGATGTAATAGCGAATAATAATCTTTTAGATAACTCAATAAATAGAGATGAAATAGTTATAATTGAGGGAACAATAAGATTTGATGAGTATACTAACAGATTAAGCTTTAGAGCAAAATCTATAGATTCATTAGATCACGCAAGAATAAAATATGCTACTGGGTTAAAAATAAAGGTCACAAATGAATCTGATTTATCTGTTTTGACTGAAAAATTAGAAGTTTTTTTTAAAGATAATAAGGAATCCGGAAAATGTTTGGTAAGAATTGATTATGTTTCTTCTAATATTGCCAAATCTTTAGTTTTAGGTGAAAAGTATAAAATTTTGCCAACTAATGATATAATTACTCAATTAGAAAATTTAGATTGTGTGCAAGATATACAGTTAATATATTCAAAAATGTAAAAAAAATTGCGTGGTAAGTTATGCTTGAATTTGAGGAGCCTATAAAAAAACTTGAGGATAAGATCGAAGAACTGAGAAATATTGGTTCTGATGGTCAAGTAAATATTGTAGAGGAAATAAACGTTCTTCAAAAGAAATGTAATGTTTTAATTAAAGACATTTATAGCAATTTAACCCCATGGCAAATAACTCAAATAGCTAGACACCCAAGTAGACCTTATACAATGGACTACATAGACTCAATTTTTAAAAATTTTCATGAGCTCCATGGAGATAGAGCCTACGCAGATGATAATGCAATTATTTCTGGAATTGCGCAGTTTCAGGATATTTCTGTTGCAGTAATAGGGCATCAAAAAGGCAGAGGAACAAATGATAAGATTAAAAGGAATTTTGGTATGGCTAGGCCTGAAGGATTTAGAAAAGCACTTAGGGTAATGAAATTAGCAGAAAGATTTAATATGCCAATTATAACTTTTATAGATACTCCTGGAGCTTACCCAGGTATAGATGCCGAAGAGAGAGGACAAAGTGAAGCTATAGCTACAAATCTTTTAGAAATGTCTGATTTATCTGTGCCTATATTATCTTATGTGATCGGTGAAGGAGGATCAGGTGGTGCATTAGCTATCGGAGTTTGTGATCATTTATCAATGTTGGAATATAGTATTTATTCTGTAATATCGCCTGAGGGATGCGCATCTATACTTTGGAAATCCCCAGAAAATGCAAATTTGGCAGCTGAAGCCATGTGTATTACGGCAGATAACTTACTTAAACTTAAGTTAATAGATGAAGTTATTTCAGAACCTTTAGGAGGAGCTCACAGAAATATTTCTCAAGTAACAAAAGATATATCTGCCTCAATTTCAAAAAATTTGAATATTTTTTTTAATATGGATAGTAAAACATTAATTCATAGCAGAAAAGATAAATTAAGTTCTATTGGATATTATGTAGAATAAAATGGAAACATCAGATTTTGACTTTGAGAATCTTTTATCAATTTTCGAAAAATCTATTACAAATAATATCGAAATAAAAAATTATAATGAATTCTTGATAGCATATAGTGGTGGTGTTGACTCAACAGCTTTACTATATTTTGCTAATAAAATAGCAAAAAAAAAGAATATGGCAATCAGGGCAATTCACATAAATCATAATTTAAATAAAGAATCAAAAAACTGGGAATATCATTGTAAAAATTTTTGTAAAAAAAATAATATTAATTTTGAGGCTAAAAGTATTAATATCTCTATAAGCTCTGGAGATAGTATTGAGGAAAGAGCAAGAGACGAAAGATATTTTCAAATATATTCATCTATGAATGAAGGAAGCATAATGATGACTGCGCATCATTTAGAAGATCAAGCAGAAACATTTTTATACCAGCTATTAAGAGGTTCTGGTTCAAAAGGATTATCCTCAATGCCGATTATAAAAAAACTTACAAAAGGAATTCATTTGAGACCTTTTTTGAGTTTAAAAAAAAGCACACTTATAGATATCGTAGAATTTTCTGAATTAAGTTATGTTAATGATAATTCAAATAGTAATATAAGTTACTCTAGAAATTTTATTCGAAAAAAAGTTATACCTTTAATTGAAAATAGATGGCCAAGTTATGCCTACACTATATCAAGGTCAGCTAATAATGCAGCAGAATCTATGAAATTAAATAATGACCTAGCTTCAATTGATATCAAAAAATATTTACATGAAGATATGAATAAGTTAGGCATAGGCGCAAAAGAATTATCTGATTATAGATTTAATAATGTTGTAAGATTTTGGATTCAAAAAAATAAATTTAGAATGCCTACTTCTGATCAATTAAAATCTATTTATTTAAATGTTTTTAATGCTGGGGAAGATAAAGCGCCCTTTTTTTTATGCTCTGAATATGAAATCAGAAGAAGTAATAATTATATTGAAATTATGAAACCTCTAGAAAAGCATGATCCAGAAAAAATTTATAAATGGAAGTATAAAACTAATTTAGTAATTCCGCATTTGCAAATTGATATTACCTGGAAACATCTAGAAGAAAAACTTGGATATCAACTAAGAAAAGATGTTGAGGTAAAATTTAGAAAAAAAGGAGAAAATATAAAATTAAGCCACGACAAAAGTTTAAAAGATTATATGAGAGAGAATAAAATACCAATATGGAAAAGAGAGAGAACCCCGTTAATTTATGTTGATAAGGAACTCAAAATTATCTTGGATTGAACTAAATTTTATTTATTTGTATTGATTTTTAATGGCAAGTACAAAGGACACCAACCTAAGATACCTGTTAAAACAGGTACTAAGCCAATAAATCCCCAAAGCTTTGGTTCTAAAGGAGATAATACTCCCAGATAAAATATTAAAAAACCCGCTAACACCCTTATAAGCCTTTCAAATTTGCCTACATTTATGCAAAACATTAATGGTTACCTAGTCTATTAAATGAGTATTTATCTTACATGAATATTTTTTTTTTGGAAATTATTAATTTTTTTTTCATAAATTGTAGAATTTACTAATATTTGGTAAAATATATTCCCGTCTTGAATAACTTTTTTTATTAGCGTGACAAAATACATATTTATAACAGGTGGAGTTGTATCATCTCTAGGAAAGGGTATTGTGGCAGCATCTTTAGGATCTATTCTTGAATCAAGAAATTTAAGTGTATCTGTTATTAAACTTGATCCTTACATTAATGTGGATCCTGGCACTATGAGCCCATCTCAGCATGGAGAGGTTTTTTTTAATTACGATGGAGCTGAGACTGATCTTGATCTAGGTCATTATGAGAGATTTGTGAATTATAAAACTAGCAAATCAAGTAATTATACAACTGGACAAATTTACGACACAGTTATTAAAAGGGAAAGAAAAGGTGAGTATTTAGGAAGCACTGTTCAGGTGATACCTCATATTACAGATGAAATAATTTTAAATATTAAAAAAGGTTCACTAGATAAAGATGTTTGCATTGTTGAAATAGGAGGGACTGTAGGGGATATAGAATCACTTCCTTTTATTGAAGCTATTAGACAAATTGGGGTTGAATATGGAAAAGATATTGTTAGTTACATTCATCTCACACTTGTGCCTTATATTAATGCAGCAAATGAAATAAAAACAAAACCAACTCAGCATTCAGTTAAAGAACTAAGATCTATTGGTATACAACCTGATGTTTTAGTGTGTAGATCAGAAAAAAATATTAGCGATCATGAAAAAAAGAAAATTGCTTTATTCACAAATGTCGAAGCTAAGGCTGTGATTAATTCTATTGATGTTGATGATATTTATGAAGTGCCTTTAATACTTCATGAACAAGGATTAGACGATATCATAGTAGAAAAATTAAAATTATCTTGTAAATCCGCATCTCTTGATTCGTGGAGAGAATATAAAAATAAAAGAAGTAGTACAAAAAGAAAAATTAATATAAATATTATTGCGAAGTATGGAAATTATTCAGAGTCATATAAATCTTTAAACGAGGCTATAAAACATGCGGGTGTTCACTGTGGGGTTGAAGTGATTATAGAATACATAGATGCTGAAAAATTAAATGAAAGTAGCTATGAGCAATTATTAAAAAATTCTGGAGGTGTAATTGTTCCTGGTGGTTTTGGAGATAGAGGGATTGAAGGAAAAATAAACGCTATAAAATTTTGCAGAGAAAACAATATTCCTTTTTTAGGAATATGTTTAGGTATGCAAGCTGCAGTTATCGAATTTTCAAGAAATGTGTGTAATCTTAAAAATTCAAATAGCACTGAGTTTGATAAAAATACAGAGTTTCCTGTTATTGCGCTTATAGAAGAATGGTTAGATAAAAAAGGTTCGGTTGAGTACCGAGATGTAAATTCAAATATTGGTGGTACAATGAGACTTGGTGAACAAGAATGTATATTAAAACAAGATTCAAATGTATATAAAGCTTATAAAACAGATTCTATTCTTGAGAGACATAGACACCGTTACGAATTTAATAATGAATATAAAAATTTATTGGAGAAAAATGGATTAATAATATCTGGGTGCTCTTCAGATGGGACTTTAGTTGAAGTAGTAGAGTTAAAGGGCCACCCATGGTTTTTAGGCTGTCAATTTCATCCAGAATTTACATCCAAACCAGTAGAAGGACATCCACTATTTATGGCATTTATTAATTCAATTAAGGATATAAAATGAAAAATAATTTTGATTTTAACTTAAATAGAAAAAATTGCTTTTTTTTGATAGCAGGACCCTGTGTAATTGAAAATGAACAACTAAATTATGAAACAGCTGAAAAACTTAAAGAGATAACTGATAAACACTCGATTCCATTCATTTATAAATCTTCTTTATATAAGGCAAATAGAACATCACATAATTCTTATACAGGAATAGGGTATTCAAAAGGACTAGAAATATTAAATAAAATAAAATCAGAGTTAGATTTAATGATACTAACGGATGTGCACGAAGATTCACCTTTAGATGAAATAGCGGATGTTGTTGATATATTTCAGACCCCAGCGTTCTTATGCAGACAGACAAGTTTTATTCAAAATGTAGTTTCTTATAAAATTCCGGTCAATATAAAAAAGGGTCAGTTCCTGTCACCGTGGGAAATGTCTAATGTTGTTGAAAAAGCTAAATCAACTGGGAATAATGATATTATGGTTTGCGAAAGGGGATTTAGTTTTGGCTATAATAATTTAGTTTCAGACATGCGTTCGTTGGTAATTATGCGTGAAACAGGTTGTCCTGTTGTATTTGATGCTACACATTCAACACAGTTACCAGGATCAAATAAAGATAGTTCAAGTGGTCAAAGTCAATTTATTGAGCATTTAGCTAAAGCAGCAGTTGCGGTAGGGATATCTGGAATATTTATGGAAACACATCCAAATCCAAAAGAGGCATTATGCGATGGAATGAATTCATTACCATTGGATTCATTAGAAAAACTTTTAATCACATTAAAAGGTATTGATGAGGCATCTAAAGTATAGAAATTTAATTTTAAATCAATTATAAACATTTTAAAAAAATATTATGAAATCAAGTATAAAAAAAATTATAGCAAGGGAAATTATAGACTCAAGAGGAAACCCAACTTTAGAAGCAGAGGTTTTTTTAGAATCAGGAGTGAGTGGAAGTGCTGCTGTACCTTCAGGTGCTTCAACAGGATCAAGAGAGGCTTTAGAATTAAGAGACTCAGATTCGTTAAGATTTGGTGGGAAGGGTGTATTAAATAATGTTAGATTTATCCAAACAACAATAAGTGAGGCGATAGTTGGTTTATATTCTAATAATCAAAGTATGATTGATAAAACATTAATTGAACTTGATGGCACATAAAATAAATCTAATATTGGAGCAAATACTTTGCTAGCAGTTTCATTGGCTAACTCAAAAGCATCAGCAAATAATAAAAACGTTCCACTATATAGAAATATTAAGGACTCTAAAACATATAAAATGCCAGTACCAATGATGAATATTATTAATGGAGGTTCACACGCAAATAATAGTGTAGATATTCAAGAATTTATGATAATGCCTCTAGGTGCGTCATCAATTAAAGAAGCAGTAAGATATGGCGTTGAAGTATTTCATGCGCTTGGAAAAATATTAGACAGTAAAAATTATATAACTACTGTTGGAGATGAAGGAGGGTATGCACCAAATTTGTCATCAAATAAAGAAGCTCTTGATGTAATAATGTCTGCAATTGAAAAAGCAGGTTATAAGCCTGGCGAAGATATTGCTCTTGCATTAGATGTTGCTAGTAGTGAATTCTATAAAGATAATTTGTATAATTTAGCTTCAGAAAATAAAAAATATTCAAGCTCAGAATTTATACAACTTATAAAATCCTGGGCACAACAGTATCCTATTGTGTCAGTAGAAGATGCTTTAGACGAAAATGATTGGACAGGTTGGGCTGAACTTACAAAGGAATTAGGAAATACTATACAGCTTGTAGGTGATGATTTGTTCGTTACAAATCCAAGTATTTTTAAAGAAGGTATTAAAAAAAATATTGCTAACGCAATACTTATAAAATTAAATCAAATAGGAACATTGTCGGAAACACTTGAAGCTATGGATCTTGCGAAAAAAAATAATTATAACTCAGTGGTATCTCATAGATCTGGAGAAACAGAGAATACATTTATCGCAGACTTATCAGTTGCTTACTCGTCAGGGCAAATTAAAACAGGTTCTTTATCAAGGTCTGATAGGGTTGCAAAATACAACCAACTAATAAGAATTGAAGAGCAACTAAAAAATAATTCACATTATCCCGGGCATTCAATATTTATAAATGAATAAAATAATTTTTATATTGGCTTTATTTTTAACTTTTTTAGCTTATAAATTTGTTGAAGGTGACACAAGTTATTCAAATTATAAAAATTTAGATAAAAAGATTTCAGAAATGAAAGAAGAAAATAAAAGACTGAAAGAAAATATTAGTATTAAAAAAGCTAAAATAAAAAATTTAAAAGAAGGGATAAGTGTAATAGAAGAAAAAGCCAGATATGAACTAGGTTTAATAAAAGAAAAAGAAACGTTTTATCAAATAATTAAATAACAATTTATGATAAATAGAGAGAACAATAATGCAAAGCTTTTTTGTATCATGCCGGCAGCTGGAAAAAGCTCTAGGTATAAAAAAGGAAATAAACTTTATGATTACACTCTAGAAAATGGTAATTCAACGGTAATTATGAATACTATATCGTCTTTTCTTTCTGTAGGTATAGTTGAAAAAATTTTTGTCGGTTATGATAATGCAAATAGAAAAAGTAGAACTTTCAAAGACGATTTTATAGAACTATCAGCTCATCCTGAAAATTCAGATTTTTCAAAAGTTAAATTTATAGAAGGTGGCGACGCGCGACAAGAAACTGTATTCAATATTTTAACATTTATTAGTGATAAATATAGTGATACAGACAAGATTTGGGTTTTAGTGCATGATGCTGCAAGACCTTGTTTAAATGGTTATGAAATCTTATCATTTATTAATAAAACTTTAGAGAATAATAAATCTAGCATAATGGCAATACCAGTTTCAGATACAATTAAAAAAGTAGATAAAAATTTAATTATTTCAGAAACTGTATCAAGGGAAAATATTTGGGTTGCACAAACACCGCAAATGTTTAAATTTGATGTTTTATTTCAATCTTTAAAATATTGTATTGATATGAATATTAACGTTACAGATGAAAGTCAGGCACTTGAAATTCTGGGGCATGAATGCAGTGTTTTAAAAGGTTATTCTCACAATATTAAAATAACTCATGACAGTGATATTATCCATGGAAATTGTATTGTAAATCACATATCAAACTATTATTTTAATAACGAATCAGAGGAAAATAATGATTAAAATCGGACATGGGTATGACTCTCATAGATACAAAAATGGAAGCCACATAATCATTGGAGGAGTAAATATTTCTTCTAAGAGGTCTATTGTTGCACATTCAGATGGGGATATTTTAATACATGCAATATGCGATGCATTATTAGGGGCAGCAGGTAAAGGAGATTTAGGTTTATATTTTGATGATTCTGCGGAGTACGAAAACATGGATAGCAGTATATTTCTAAAACAAATTATGACAATAATTAAAAAGGACGGCTTTTCTGTTGTTAATATAGACGCAACAATAGTCGCAGAAGAACCTAGAATATCAAAACATGCTACTAAAATTGAAAAATCACTTTCTAAAATAATGCAACTTAATATTGATCAAATAAATGTAAAGTCTAAATCTAATGATAAACTTGGTTATATAGGTAGAAACGAGGGAATTGAGAGTTACGTAACTCTATTAATTGAAAAAATATGATTTTATTTTTAGATACGGCTATTGGTGCAACGACTATTGCGATCAAAAAAGATAATAAAATTTTTAAGAAAGTTATAAATGACAATATAAATATTTCACAGCATTTAGTATCTTATGTAAATGATATTCTAAAAAGTGCAAACTCAAAAAAAACAGATATTAAATTATTATGTTTTAATAAAGGACCGGGAAATTTTACAAGTCTTAGAGTTTCTTTAGCATTTATAAAAGCAATTGCTTATTATTTAAATGTGCCAGTTTTGGAACTTAACTCTTTTCAGGTATTGGCAATTTCAACATTAGAAATTAACTATAATTCACCATTTGTTGTTGCTGTCGATGCAAAAATGAATGAGGTGTATTTTTCAGAATATAAAAATTATAATGAGTTACTATTGAAAGACAATAGTTTTGATTTATTGTCAAATCAAGATTTTTTAAAAAAATGCAACGATCAAAAATACTCAAACCTTAAATTAGTTATGAGTAGCTCTGATATTATTAATGATGAAAGAAAGCAAATAATAATTAATGAAGTAAAAGAGATTAAGGTTGAAAATATTTTTAAAGTTATTGAAAATAATAATTTGTTAAAAAAATCTAATATTAACGATGTTAGAATTCTATATCTAAGAAATAAAGTTGCTAAGAAAAAAAATGAATAAAGTGATTTCTTTGCTAGGCCCTACAGCATCTGGTAAAACAGAATTTGCAATTTTTTTAAAAAAAAATTTTGATTTAGAAATTATTAGCATTGATTCCGTAATGATTTATAAGTATTTTAATATTGGCACTGCAAAACCAAATGAGTCAATTCTTAAAAAAATTCCGCACAAGATGGTAAACATAATTGAGCCTTTTGAAAAATTTTCTGTTGCTAAATTTTATAGTAATTTATTAGATTGCATCAATGAAGCTCATTCAAAAGGTAAAGTTCCTATTTTAGTTGGCGGATCTATGATGTATTTCAAAACTTTTTTTTCTGGCGGTTTATCTGATCTAGAAAATGTTTCCGAGTCTACAAAAAAAAAGGTACAAGAAATATTTGCAAGTAAAGACCTAGAAAATATTTATGACTTTTTAAAAAAATTAGATCCTTTGATTGCTAAAAATATTCACCCAAATGATAAATATAGAATTGCTAGAATGTTAGAAATTTATTTTTCAAACAATGAAATACCAAGTATTGCTTTAAGCAGATATTCAAGAAATGTTCAATGTTTTAATAATTTAAACTTGTCTATAATACCAAATGACAGAACTCTATTGCATAATAACATTGAAAAAAGAACGAATAGTATGATTGATATGGGCCTGATAGACGAGGTTTTAGATTTAAGAAATAAATACCCAAAACAATTTTTGCCAGCAATGTCTTCAATTGGCTATAAGCAAGTAAATCAATACCTGCTTAATGATATAGATCTTTTAAGCATGAAAAGTAAAATTATGGCAGCAACAAGACAATTAGCAAAGAGGCAAATAACGTGGCTAAGGCATCTAGATGCAACCACAGTGTATACTTCAATAGATTATGATAATATTGAGAGTAGAGTAAGAGATTTTTTAAAATCATAATATTAAACAGGTGAGGATAAAACAATGACAAAAAGCCAAATACTTCAAGAGCCATTTTTAAATGCTCTTAGAAAAGATAAAATACCTGTCTCTATCTATTTAGTTAATGGTATTAAATTACAAGGACAAGTTGATTCATTTGATCAATACGTCATAATTTTAAAAAATACTGTTAATCAGATGGTATATAAACATGCTATTTCAACAATAGTTCCAGCTAAAGCAGTGAAATTTCAAACTGAAAACTAACTAAGCCTAAGGAATATGTAATTTGTCAGATATAAATAATTTTTCTAATGAAGCCCTACTAGTTCATATTGATAAGTTTCCAATAGAAGTTAATAATTCTAAAGAAGAATTTAAAGATTTGGTTAGATCTGCAAATATAGAATGTGTTGATACTATATATTTGACTCAAAAAAATAAAAATATAGGAATTAAATACTTCATTGGAAAAGGCGACGCTGAAACTATAGAGCGTGAAGTGAAAAAGAATAATATTAAGTTGGTAATTTTTAATGTAGATTTAAGTCCAAGCCAAGAGAGAAATCTTGAGTTGCTATTATCAGCAAGAGTTTTAGACAGAACTGGTTTAATTTTAGATATTTTTTCACAAAGAGCTTTTTCGCACGAAGGAAAACTACAAGTGGAGCTTGCTCAATTAAATTATCTATCTACAAGGTTAGTTAGAGGATGGAGTCATCTCGAGAGACAAAAAGGTGGTATTGGCTTGAGAGGACCTGGTGAAACACAACTTGAAACAGATAGAAGACTGTTAAGAGCAAGAATAAAGACTATACAAAAAAGACTTACAAAAGTTGGCAACCAGAGACAGTTAAGTAGAAACCTAAGACTTAAGCATAGTATTCCAAGAATTAGCATAGTAGGCTATACAAATGCTGGCAAATCTACCTTATTTAATTTTCTCACAGAAATGCAAACACTTTCAGAAAATAAGCTTTTTGCAACTCTTGATCCAATACATAGAAAATTTGATTTGAAATACAAAAAAAATGCTGTGATAAGTGACACTGTAGGGTTCATAAGAGAGTTGCCTCATCACTTGATTGAATCTTTTAAATCAACTTTATCAGAAGTGGCAGAGAGTAATTTGTTAATACATGTTATAGATCTTAGCGACGACAATTTTTCATCATATATTAAAGAAGTTAATAATGTTTTAGAGAGCATTGGAGCCAAAAACATACCCAAAATTCTTGTATTTAATAAAATTGATCAAAATTATAATCCAGAGAACTTTACACATTTAGAAAAAGATTCTTTTTGTTATATTTCAGCGAAAACAGGGTACGGTATTGAAAGTTTAAGAAATATGATATCGGATAAATTATTTGAAAATTATACATTATTAAGCATAAAACTAAAATTAAACGACGGAGAAGCTAGGTCGTCCATTTATGAAAATTGTAATGTTATTGATGAAACTTTTACAAAATCAGGACACAGTTTGATTAAATTTTCAGCTTCTAAAAGTTATATAAAATATTTGTCTAAAAAGGGCTTAATAGAAAGAAAAAACATCAAAACTTTAAAAAATTTAGAAGAAATTTATAAAACAGGATAATTATTATATAAAACATTGGTATAATAATAATATATAATTTTAGGTAAATTTGAATATGGAGATAAGATAATGCCTTGGAATCAATCAAATAACGGAAAAGACCCTTGGGAAAGAGATAAAAGACAATCACCACCTGATTTAGATGCAGTCATTAATAAGTTTCTGTCATCATTTGGAGGCATATTAGGATCCAAAAATACCAATAATGGCAATAGCGGCGGCGGAAAAAAAGGAACATCAATTTTTTCATTGCTTATCATTGCGTCTTTAATATGGGCTGCAACTGGTTTTTATATCGTAAGTGAAAACGAGAGGGCAGTTATTTTACGTTTCGGCGAATACCAAAGAACAGCAATGCCGGGCCCAGGATGGCATCTTCCTAGACCAATTGAAACTCACGAAACTGTAAACTTTACGGGAATCAGAAGTGTTGAAAAAAGAACAACTATGCTGACTCAAGACGAAAATATTGTTGAGTTAGCATTTTCTGTTCAATATAGAATTAAAAATGCCGAAGATTATTTGTTTAATGTAGAAAATCCAGATATTGAAGGTGACAGAACATGTAGATTTGGAAGTAGAAGTACTATATGTGGTGTGCTGGATTCAGCTATAAGAGATGTTGTCGGTAAAAATAAAATGGACTATATATTAAGAGAAGGTCGTACTGAGATTTCAAATAGAACTGAAGAATTAATGCAAGTGGTACTTGATAGTTATCAAGCTGGCATTCAGGTTACATCTGTAAACTTGCAAGACTCTCAACCACCAGACGCAGTACAAGATGCATTCCAGGATGCAACAAAGGCAAGAGAAGATATGGAGCGTTACAAAAATGAAGCTCAAGCATATGCAAACGAAATAGTTCCAAGAGCAAGAGGGGAGGCAGCAAGAATGATTCAAGATGCCCTAGCTTACAAAGAGAGGGTTATAGCAAATGCTGAGGGAGATGCTGACCGTTTTTTAAAGTTACTAAAGGAATATAAAAGAGCTCCTGAGGTAACAAGAAAAAGATTGTACATGGATTCTTTAGAATCAGTTTTATCAAACAGCTCAAAATTGATGATTGATATTAAAGAGGGTAACAATTTAATGTTATTACCGCTGGATAAGATAATAAATTCTAGTGAAGTGAGTGATGAAGAAAATTCTGATGAAACTATTGAAGATTTTAGCAGCAATGAATCAAAACAGAATAATAGGGAGGGAAGATAATTATGAATAAATTATTATTTTTTATAGTAGGTGTATTTTTAATTTTCAGCTCCACTATATTCTTTGTTAAAGAAACACAAAGAGCAATGGTTTTTCAATTAGGAGAAATTAAAAGAGACGATTTGAAACCTGGCCTACATTTTAAGCTACCATTGGTGAACAACGTAAGAAAATTTGATGCAAGAATACTTACAATGGATGCAAAACCTGAATTATTTTTAACAAGCGAAAAGAAAAATATGTCAGTTGATTTTTTCGTTAAATGGAGAATTGCTAATGTAAAATCATATTACAAATCTACATTAGGTGATAGGGCGCGTGCAGAAGGAAGAATTACACAAATTGTTAAAGATGAATTAAAAAACCAATTTGGTATAAGAACAATTCAAGAAGCTATCTCTGGAGAAAGGGAAGAAATCATGGAGGAACTCGAAACCAAAGCGCAACTCGTAGCCTCTGAACTTGGAATAGAGTTAGTAGATGTTAGGATTAGTAGAATAGAGCTCCCTGGCGATGTTAGTGAATCTGTTTATCAGAGAATGAGAGCAGAAAGAAGTCGTACAGCAAAAGATTTTCGTGCAAGAGGAAAAGAAACTGCCGAAAATATTAAAGCTCAAGCTGACAAAAAAAGAACCGTGATAATTGCGGAAGCATATAGGGCGGCAGAACAGGAAAGAGGTTTAGGGGATGCTAAATCTACGGCTATTTATGCAAATGCTTATGGCAAAGATCCTGAATTTTATGCATTCACAAGAAGTTTGAAGGCATATATAAATTCATTTAAAAATAAAGCTGACATGCTGGTTATAGATCCAGATTCAGAATTTTTTAAATACTTTAAAGATATAAAGTAGATTAATATAAAAATACAAAAAATATAAATATAAAATGCCAACCAATAAATGGATACTGCCTGAGGGGATAGAGGACATATTGCCTGAACAAGCATATTGTCTTGAGCAAAAAAGAAGAGAAGTTATAGATACTTTTTTAAAGTATGGTTATGGGATGGTAATACCTCCAATGATTGAATATCATGACACACTTTTATCAAATAGTAGTGAAGACCTAGACCTTCAAACGTTTAAGTTAATAGATCAGGAAACTGGAAGGCAGTTAGGACTGAGAGCGGATATTACATCACAAATTTCAAGAATTTATTCAACATATAGTAATGAAAATGAAGTTAATAGATATTGCTATTTTGATCATGTTGTAAGAACAAAAAATATAGATTCGAAAAAATCTAGAATTCCAATTCAAGCGGGAGCAGAATTAATTGGAAATTCAGATATAAATAACGACGCTGAATTAGTTATATTGATGTTAGATATAGTTAAAAAATTTACTAAAAAGAGAATATTTTTAGACCTTGGACACGTTGGAATTTTTAAAAAATTAATGCAGTCTGTTAATTTAAAAAGTGAACAGGAAAAAAAAATTAAAGAACTAATAAGATCTAAATCTAGTTCTGAAATTAAAAAATATCTAAATGGTGTAGATGCTGATAAAGCAATAAAAGATTGCATAGGAAATTTCCCAAAAATGCATGGTTTAATAAAAGACATTGATAAAGATTCAAATCAGTTGGTAAATTTTAATAAAAATATTAAAAAAGACGTTGATTACATGATTGAGCTTTGTAATCTTGTCAAGATTAAACATAAGGATGTTGAAATTAAATATGATTTTTGCGAGTTGCAAGGTTTTGACTATGAAAACGATGTTATTTTTAGTGCTTACATAGAAAAAGATAGTCAGGAAGCTGCTTTAGGGGGAAAATATGATTTACGAAACGAAAAGATTTCAGGAATCGGATTTAGTATGGACGTCAGGCATTTAATTAAAAATCAATCTTTAGAAAAAAAAATAATAAACAAAGATGGAAAATGGAAAGTTGAG
Organism: Gammaproteobacteria bacterium; assembly: GCA_038114285.1. Taxonomy (GTDB): domain Bacteria; phylum Pseudomonadota; class Gammaproteobacteria; order Poriferisulfidales. Next base: position 172,374 of record JAYNQN010000001.1, read on the forward strand.
GATCCTAAATGAATAAAAGTATTGCAATTCTTGGTGCGCAATGGGGCGACGAAGGAAAAGGTAAAATTGTTGATTTATTAACAGAAAAAAGTAATGCAGTAATAAGATTTCAAGGTGGTCACAATGCAGGGCATACACTAGTAGTTGATAATAAAACAACTGTTTTACACCTCATTCCATCAGGCATATTACACGATAATGTAAAATGTATTATTGGAAATGGAGTAGTATTATCTCTAGATGCACTTTCTGATGAGATAGAAATTTTAAGAAATAATAATATTGATGTTAATGATCGTTTGTTGATGTCGGATAACTGCCCATTGATACTTCCTGTGCATATTGCACTTGATAAAGCGAGAGAAGTAAAAAAAGGAAAAGGTAAAATTGGAACAACTGGAAGAGGTATTGGGCCAGCATATGAGGATAAAATCTCTAGAAGAGGAATAAGACTCGGAGATCTATCTGATGATAATCATTTATTAGATAAGCTCGAAGAATTACTTGATTATCATAATTTTGTACTAAAAAATTATTACGATTCAGAAACATTTGACGCTCAGCAAATGCATGAAAATTTGTTGTGTCATTATGAAAATTATAAAAATTACATAATAGATGTGCCAACTTTTATAGAAAAATTATTTATTGACAATAAAAAAGTTGTATTTGAAGGTGCTCAAGGCACATTATTGGATATTGACCATGGCACATATCCATTTGTGACTTCATCAAATACTACAGTCGGCGGCATATTTACAGGATCAGGCATTGCTCCAAAAAATCTTGATTATATTTTGGCGATTGTAAAAGCCTATACAACAAGAGTTGGTTCTGGCCCATTTATGACTGAGCTTTTTGATGAAAATGGAAAAATTTTATCAGAAAGAGGCCATGAGTATGGGGCAACAACTGGAAGAGAGAGAAGATGCGGATGGTTAGATTTAGTAGCATTAAAAAGATCAATTGTAATAAATGGGTTTACAGGAATTTGTTTAACAAAAATAGATGTATTAGATACATTTAAAGAAATAAAAGTATGTATAGACTATAAAAATAACAAACCAATTTATAAGACGTACGAAGGATGGGAGCAAAGTATTGCTGGAATCAGTAAATATGAAGATCTTCCAGAAAATACAAAAAAATACATAAAAGGTATTGAAGATTTTTTAAATGTACCTATAGATATAGTATCAAATGGACCTGGCAGAGAAGAAAACATAATTATAAAGAATATATTTTAATGACAGCAGAATAAAATGCTCTTAATTATAAATAAATTAAAAAATGCAGATGTATATTTGTTACCAATAGCAATTTTTTTTATATTAATATCATCTGCAGGTACAAATATATTTATTTTATTAGCAGTATTATTTTCATTGGTACACTGCATATACAAAAAAAATTACCAAATTCTATTTGAGAAAAATTTCCTTAAGATTTGCTTTTTAATATATTTTCTATTTTTAATATCGTCTTTATATAGTATTAGTAATTTTGAAGAAATAATTAGCTCTTTAAAAAAATATATTAAATTTCTATATATTCCTTTTATATATTACATTGTCAAAATACATAAAAATGAAAAATTAATAATTAATTTTTTTATATTTGGCTCAACAATTATTTTGGCTTTGTCATATTTAAAATACTTTAATATATTCAATTTTGATAGTTTCTATGAATTTTTAAAAAATACTAATATTGCAAACCCTAAAGATAAAATAATTATTAATAAAACTTCCGTTTTTCAGAATTATATTGTGCATGGTGTTGTTTTTTCTTTTTATTCATTTCTTTGTTTTTATCTTGCAAAAAAAAATAATATCTTACAATATTATTCATTATCCTTAATGTCTTTATTAAACGTGTTATTATTAAATGATTCACGCAAAGGATATATAATTATTTTAATTTTATCTGTTTTTACTTTTTTTCAATTAATTTCTAGCAATAAAATACGCTTATCAATATTATTAATTTTTGGCTCAATATTTTTTACGCATTTTTCTGATAATTTATTAAATAGAGTAAATGTCTTAAGTAGTGATTTGTATTTTATAGATAAAAATAATTATAATACATCGTTAGGTTATAGGTATATATGGACTAAAGTAGGAGTTGATAATCTTGCAAAGAAGCCTTTATTTGGTTTTGGTGCGGGGTCATACGAAAAAACGTCTGTAAGATATTATAAGGATAATAATGTAAATGATTATGATAGTTACATTACGAATAACCCACACAATGAATTTATAAGTATTTCAACCCAATTGGGTTTAGTTGGTTTATCTTTATTTTTTATTTTTTTATATAATTTGTTTAAAGATTCAAATTACCAAACCGTTCCAATTGGTATAGTTATAACTGTTTTTGTTTCATCATTATTTAACAGCGCTTTTTATGATAATATGCTAGGATTATTTCTAATAATTATAATTAGTCTTTTATATCAAAATAATTTTAAAATTAAAAATTAATAGAAAATGAAATTTTTGCAAAATAATCTAGCAGTTAAAGATATTATTTTTTCTTTTAAAAATTTTTATTCTTGGTCATATTTATCTTATTTTGACCTAAAATTAAAATATCGAAGAACATTTCTTGGGCCTTGGTGGGTTGTACTAGGAATTGCTATTTCCGCAACTGCGATGTGTTTCTTATGGAGTACAATTTTTAATTTAGACTGGAAATCATATTTAACATATTTGTTTTCTGGTTTTATTATATGGATGTGGATAAGTCAACTTGTAATTGATGCGCCTGATATATTCTGTGGTAGCGCGTCAAAATATATTAAAGCTTACCCCAATCCTCCTATTTTTTATGTCTTTAGAAAATGTTTTTTAAGTTTTTTACTTTTTTTACACCATATACCTCTTATAATTTTAGTAACAATCTTAGTAAATCAAAAAATTAATATAATTGTTATATATACACTACCTATAGGTTTATTTTTAATTTTTATAAATTCTATATTATTTACTACTATTATTGGAATGGTTTCTGCAAGGTATCGAGATATTGATCCTTTAGTGAAATCATTAATGCCGCCTATGCTCTTATTAACACCAGTATTATGGAAACCTGAAATGCTAGGCGAATATCATTCATACGTTTATTTAAATCCATTTACACATTTTGTAGGCATAGTTAGAAATGATTTAATTGGTTTGGAGTTTGATTTAAAAATATGGATTGGCGCTATTCTGATAACAATTTTTCAATTAATAATATTTTTTTTACTTTACTCAAAAAAGAGTAAAAGAATTGTATTTTGGGTTTAATTATGAGGTCAGAAATTATATTAAAAAATGTAAATTTAGATTTTCCGATATATGATGTTGAGTCATTATCTATAAGGAACAAAATAAGTAATTTTGGAAAAGTTATAGTTAATAAAACTTCTACAAATAAGTCTGGCTCTAGAATTGTTAAAGGCCTAAAAAATATTAATTTTAATATGAATCATGGAGATAGAATCGCTCTTCTTGGCCCCAACGGATCTGGTAAAACAACATTATTAAAACTTCTTGCTGGAATATATTCGCCAACATCGGGCACCCTAAGTAAAATTGGTGATATAAGTTGTATGTTAGATATTGGATTTGGATTTGAACAAGACGCTACTGGATATGAAAATATAATATTATCAAATATTACACGAGGCCTGTCTAAAGATGATATTGAAAAAATATTACCAGATATTGCTGAATTTAGTGGCTTAGGGGAATTTTTAGATATGCCTTTCAGAACATATTCCAGTGGAATGCAAGCGAGACTTGCTTTTTCTTCAGCTATAGCAAATACCCCAGATATATTGTTAATAGATGAATTTTTTTCTACAGGCGATATTGATTTTTCAGAAAAAAGTAAAAAAAAGGTTTTGAAGATGATGGATAACTCATCAATATTAGTATTTGCATCACACGATCTAGAATTACTAGACTCAATATGCAATAAAGCTATATGTATGCATAGTGGAGAAATAATTTTCTCAGGCAGTACGAAGGAAGCAATTGCACAATATAAATCAATTTATGAATAAAAAATATAACTTAGATTATAAAGTAGACCCATCATTTCAATGCACAAAATATGTAAAAGCTCATAATGAGAATAATTTTACTAAGCATAGTTACAAAGACCATATCGTTAGAGCAGATCTTTGTAGCTCTTTAATCTCGATACTTTTTAACACAAACAATATTGATACCTCCCTTTATTCAATAAAAAAATTTATAGATAAATCTGATGACCCAGCAAAATTACAATTTTGTATAAAGATTGATAATGAATCTAATGTTACAGAAGAATTTTTAAAAAAAATATCTAAATATAAAAGTAATTTTGTAATCATCTCATCTCCAAAAGGCAGAGGTTACTTGGATCTTTGGCAATGGATTAATTTTTTATACAAAATTTCATCTAGAAAATCAAAATTTGTGATGAATATATCTGACGAAATGTATGTAAATGAAGATAAATGGGATAAGTTGTTAGAAAAATATTTAAATTTGACAGACGATAGAATTTTTCGTTTAAGAACATCTGTATATAAAAATAGAAATTATAGCACTTTATTTGAATGCGGATATGCTCCAGACACAACTGCAATATATTCAAGAAAATATATTGAACTGCAAGGCGATTTTTCACCTTGTTTCGGACCTGATAACGGTCAGCAATTTGTCGCATACTATTTAGCAACAATTAACTACCCAAGACATTATCAATTTTTAAGAGATTTTGTAATAGAAACAATTAGTTTTAAAGGCCAAGGAACAAATAAAGGTTTAGAAGGAGAATCAAGAAATCAAAGACTAGTGGATAATTATTTACTTTGGATAAATATGTTCAAATTTAAATTTCAAAGTATTTATTTGAAAAGAGCAAGAAAAATTCAAGTGGAAATTTTAAAATTTAATTTTCCAGATATTAATATAGTAGACAATATTTTTAAGCAAAGATTTGAACTAAGGTATACAGATGAAAATAATAGAAAAAATATAGTTTTAAAATTGTCATACAAAATATCAAAAATTAAACATTTGTGGCACAACATTAGTAAAATAAATTTTTTTAAATGGCATACAGGTTATGATAGACCTTTAATATATGGAGTATTGACACATATATGCGTAAAATTTTTAAAAAAATTTCCAAAATTAAAATCAGCAAAAAAAACATCTAATCCTATACTTATAAGAGTAATAGATAATTTTAGTGATAAGAGTTTAAAAATAAATAAGTCAATTAATTCAAGAATAAGAGTTTTAGAAAAATTTAAAATAATGGAATTCACAATATTTATTATTGCAATAATTTTATTAATTGTAATCTTTGTAGCAACATTTCCTAGTTTTAAAACTAATTTATTAATACTTAATCAAAGATTTAAAATAATTAAAATTTATTCAAGAAAAAATTCATTTATTATCTCAAATAATAAAATAGATCAATCAAAAACAGTTGTTATAAGAGGCGATTAATTTATGAAGCAATGTGTAATTCTAGTTGGTGGAAAAGGAACTAGGCTAGGTGAGTTAACTAAAAATACACCAAAGCCAATGTTAGAGATAAATAATAAGCCTTTTTTACTTTACATAATTGAAACTATCGTTAGATATGGATTTACAGAAATAATACTATTAGCATCACATGCAAATAAAGTTCTAATAGATTACTTTAAAAAGAATAGCTATAAAAATTGCAAGATTAAGATTATTGTTGAGGAGGAACCGCTAGGGACAGGTGGTGCTTTAGTAAATGCATTTGAGCATTTAAATGACAGTTTTTTTTGCTTAAATGGAGATTCTATAATTGAAGGTAATTGGTTATCTTTAGTTGAAAATTTTGATACTAATGCAGATGTTGTTATTGGACTTACCGAAACGAATGATTCATCTCGCTACGGGTCAATTGAAATACAAAATAAAAAAATTATTTCTTTTAATGAGAAGAATGAAAGTTCAAAATCTAAATTAATAAATGGAGGTATTTATTTACTGCGAAAATCTATATTTAAAAATCTTAAAAAAAATTTTATATCATTGGAAAATGATATATTTCCCAATATAGTTAATTCAGGAAAAGCTAATGGATTAAAAATAAAAGGTTTTTTTATAGACATTGGAACAGTTAAATCTTTAGAGTATGCAAGAAAAAGAGATTGGCAGAAAGATAAAAAAGCCGTGGTCTTTGATAGAGATGGTACACTAAATCATGATGAAGGATACACATATAAGATAGAAGACTTGTCATGGACTGACGGCGCTATAGATTTAATAAAATATCTAAATAACAATAATTATTTAGTTTTTGTTGCAACCAATCAAGCTGGTATAGCAAAAGGTAAATTCCTAGAAAGTGATATGTTTAAATTTCATGAAAATATGCAAGAGCAATTAAGAAAAGTAGGGGCACATATAGATAAATTTTATTATTGCCCATTCCATATTGAAGGGGTAGTTGATAAATATAAAATTGATAGTAATGACAGAAAGCCTAATGTTGGGATGTTGCAAAGTATCTATCAAGAATGGAATTTACAAAAAAGCAAAATGATTATGATAGGAGATAGAGACACTGACATAGAGTGCGCAGAAAAATTTAAAATACAGGGTTATAAATACAATATTAAAGATGATATAATGGAATTTTTTAAAAATAAAATTAATTTTTAAATACAATGAATTATGAAAATTTTATAAATGAGTTCAATAAAAAAGGGTATTTTATTCTTTCTGGAGTTTTTGAATCAAAAGATTGCGAAAAAATTATATCCGAAGCAAATAAAATTAAAGAAAAAGACAATAATTATCTTCCCTTAATGAATCCACATAAAAATTCTAAATCCATAATGGAAGCTATGGGAAATAAAACAATAATAAGATTTATAGAGTCTTATTTTAAAAATGAGGTTTATGGTTTACAAACAGAGTTTTTTTTTATGCCTCCACATACAAAAGGTTTTACGCCTCATCAAGATAATACATACGTGCAGGCTGATGAAAATTCATTTGTATCGGCTTGGGTTGCCCTTACAGATGTAAATGAAAAAAATGGTGGTTTGATAATTTGGCCAATGTCACATAAAGAAAAAAAACTGCAATCTTTGGAAAATATAGAAGAAAAATCATTTAATCAAGACCCTAACGCCAGAAGTAGAATAACTATACTCCCGGATAGCTATAAAAAGATTACGCCATCTATAAAAAAAGGTGATGTTATTATGATTCATAGTTGGTTAGTTCATGCTTCAAATGATAACAAGTCTAAAGCAAATAGAAATGCCTTGTTATGCACTTATTTGAAAAAAGACGCAAATTTTAGGCCTGGAAATACTGCGAAAAGAAAACCTTTCAAATTAATATCTAATTTATGAATAAAATAAACAAAGGACACATGGGATCTACAATAAAATTTTCTTCTAAAGAAGATGTAAAACTATTTTTAAAAGATTTCAATAGCCCCAGTAAAATAGTAGAACTCTTTTCTTCTTGGAAGTATCTGAACCAATATGATTTAAGTAAAATTAAGTTTAAAGAAGTTATAATTGATGAATTAATTAAAAAGAAATTGGTTGATGATTTAGTTTTTAGTAAAAATGAATATAAACTTGAGAAATTACATTTGTGTTTAAATTCAAAATATAAAACACTTGATGAGTCAGAGCAAAATAAAATATCTATTAGTTTTTATGAAACATCTAAAATATTAAATGATCTTTATGTGGAATTTATAAAAAATGTAATATCAAAAGATTTTAATGAGAAAATTTATTATCAGAAAGTTCCGACTTTTAGATTTCATTTTCCTAATCAGGAGGGTTACAACTGGAATGACAGGTACCATACAGATATCATGCTGGGCCATCCTCCCTATGAAAATAACATTTGGGTACCTTTTACAAATGCTTTTGGTAGCAATAGTATGAGACTGATGCCTTTGCAAGACAGTATTGACTTATTAAATGAGTGTAACAATGATTTTGAGGTTTTTGCAGAAAAAACTCAATACAATGAAGACTTTATGGATAATTTGAAAAAATGTTCAGATCCTTTGGAAATGCGCTATGGAGAATATATTATATTTGATTCAAGATGTTTGCATTGCACCCAGTACAATGATACAAAAGACACAAGAATAAGCATGGATATAAGAGTAATACAAGAAAGTGAGATAAAAAAATATTCACGTTCGTATACGACAACAGGTAGAAAAAAAATGCCTTTCTTGCCAGGTTATTACTTTTCCAAAGAAGCTTTATAAAAAATATGAAAAATAAATTTAACAATGAAAAAGCATATTATCTATATTTACTTATAAGAAAAAGTGAAGAAAAAATTATAGATTTATATAGCACAGATAAAATAAAAAGCCCCGTACATTTATCAATTGGTCAAGAAGCAATTGCTGTAGGAGTAAGTTTGGCGTTAAAAGACGAAGACATAATTTTTAGTAATTACAGGGGACATGCTCATTATATAGCGCGAGAAGCAAACCTTGATAAAATGTGGGCTGAGCTTTATGGAAAAAGTAGAGGTACTGCGCGTGGTAAAGGTGGTTCTATGCATTTAAATGATTGGGGTAAAAAATTTATGCCGACGTCAGCCATTGTATCGACTGCTATCCCTCAAGCTGTCGGTTATGCGTTCGCTCTCAAATATAAAAAACAAAATGGTATTGTAATTTGTTATCATGGTGATGGTGCTACAGAGGAGGGTGTCTTTTGGGAGTCTCTGAACTTTGCTAGTTTGCATGAACTTCCTATTATATTTATTTGTGAAAACAATAAATATGCAATATACACACATCAAGATAAAAGAGTAAAAAATGATCCTATTATAGAGAGAGCAAATTCGTTTGGAGTAAAATCAAAAAAGATAAAGTTTGGATCTACTGAAGATTACTATAATGTAACATCAGAATGTATAAATAATATTAATAATAAAAGTGAACCATATTTGATTGAGTGTGTAACTACAAGATGGAAAGATCACGTAGGAACTGGAGATGCATCTGATCTGAATTACCGTGATATGAGAGAAATTGATTTTGCAATTGAACATGATGATTTAATTAATTTAGAAAAACAATTATCATCAGATGTAATTAAAAAAATTAAGTTACAAGTAGATAGAGAATTAGAAAATGCAGTAAATTTTGCTGAAGCAAGTAATTTTCCAAATAAAGAAGAACTTTATGATAACGTCTATGGATAATAATAATGAATTCAATTGTTGATAAAAAACTAATAAATTATGGTGAAGCTATTTACGAAGCTTGTTATCAAGAGATGGAAATTGATAAAAATGTTTTTGTGTACGGGCTCGGTGTTGACGATCCCAAAGGCCATTATGGAACTTCCAAAGATCTTCATAAAGTTTACGGTAAAAATAGAAGCTTTGATGTCCCCCTGTCAGAAGATGGTTTAACTGGCATAGGTATCGGTGCTGCGTTAGCTGGCTTAAGACCAATTTATGTTCATCAGCGAATGGATTTTCTTTTGTTATGTATGAATCAATTAGTGAACATGGCAGCTAAGATTAGATATATTTCTTCTGGCGAACACTCGGTTCCAATCGTTATAAGGGCTGCAGTTGGAAGAAGCTGGGGACAAGGAGCTCAGCATAGTCAATCACTCCAATCATTTTTTATGCATGTTCCAGGTATAAAAGTTATTGCACCAACAACACCACATGACGCCAAAGGGGCGTTAATAGCAAGCATAAGAGACAATAATCCTGTTGTATTTATAGAGCATAGAATGTTATACAATAACGCAGGATATGTGCCATCAAGTTTATATGAGGTACCTTTTGGTAAAGGAAGAATTTTAAAAGAAGGTAATGATATTACAATCGTAGGAGTAAGTTACACGGTAGAGGATTCGTTAAGAGCTTCAGAGTTACTGAAAGGCGTTGGTGTAAATGCCGAAATAATTGACCCAATAAGTTTATCACCAATAGATTATGAGTTGATAAGAAAGTCAGTTTCTAAAACAGGAAAACTATTGGTTGTAGATAATGGATGGACAACATGTGGATTTTCATCAGAAATTATTACAGATGTTGCAATAAATTGTAATAATGTAAGTTGTGAAAGAATTGGATTTTCAGAAACACCTTGCCCAACTACACCCAGTTTAGAAAATATATTTTATCCTACTCCACAGTCAATAGCAGTAAAAGCAAACGAAATGTGCGGTGGAGATTCAAAGTGGAGTCCTCCTGAGCAACCTGCAAAAGAAATTACTTCATTTAAGGGTCCATTTTAAAATTTTTATTTTTTTTATTTGGTCAATAATTTGATATTATAAAAATAATGTTATTTTATAAATATTATAAACAAGGAATTTAAGTGAAAGCATTAATAACTGGAATAACTGGAATGGTAGGCTCACATCTTGCAGATTATCTTCTGGAAAATACTGATTGGGAAATTCATGGCTTAATTAGATGGAGAAGTCCTTTGGATAATATTGAGGGATTAATAAAAAATATAAATAACAAAGAAAGAGTATTTTTACATTATGGTGACTTGCGAGATCCTCAGTCTTTAAATAAAGTTGTATCTGAAATAATTCCAGATTATGTATTTCACTTAGCAGCACAAAGCTATCCAAAAACAAGTTTTGATGCTCCAATAGATACTTATGATACAAATATTTCTGGAACATCAAATCTTTTAGAAGCTTTAAAAGTTTATGCGCAAGATTCGTGTATACACGTATGTGCATCATCAGAAGTTTTCGGAAGGGTTTCAAAAGATAAACTACCGATAAATGAAGAGTGTTCATTTCATCCTGCTTCTCCATATGCAATTTCAAAAGTTGGAACGGATCTAGTAGGAAGATTCTATGCGGAAGCTTATGGAATGAAAATAATGACTACAAGAATGTTTACTCATACAGGACCTAGAAGAGGGGATGTTTTTGCAGAATCAACTTTTGCAAAACAAATTGCATTAGCAGAAGCAGGAAAAATTGATCCAATTATAAAAGTTGGAAACTTAAAATCTATGAGAACTATAGCTGATGTTCGAGATGCTGTAAGAGCTTATTATATGCTAGTTACAATAAACCCAACATCTGGTGAGTACTATAATATTGGAGGGAGTCATACGTGCACAATAGAGAAAATACTAAATGACTTGATCAATATATCTACAATCAAAGATAAGCTTAAGATTGTTCAAGATAAAGACAGAATAAGACCAATTGACGCAGATTTGCAAGTTCCAGACACATCAAAATTTAAGAAGCATACTGGATGGGAGCCCAAAATACCATATGAAAAAACTATATCAGATTTATTAGATTTTTGGAGAGTGCAAGTTTCTAAAAATAATGGAAATTATTTAACAAGATAATGATTATATGAATGACATAAATTTTATAAAATCATTAAATAAAGCAGAGCCTTTTTTAGATCATAAAAATGCAGTTTTAAGTGCGCCAATTAGGCATTTGTTTATGATTGGGGTTATCTGGTACTTAAATAAAAATAAAAAAATTACTAATATTTTAGAAATAGGATCATGGTTTGGAGCATCAACTTTATCATGGGCTCAAGGTTTATTAAAATACGCAAAATTAAATAGCTCTATCACATGTATAGATGCGTGGGAGCCTTTTTTTGATATGAATGTTCACGCAGATCATAATTATGCTAACGAAATGGAACAACTGCTTGAGTCAGAATTTGCATACAATATCTTTTTGCACAATATGAGAACAATTAAGAAGGAATTAAAAACTCAGCACTTTAGAGGTAAAAGTGAAAATATATTATGCCAATTGAAAAATGAAATTTATGATGTTGTTTTTATAGATGCAGATCATACTTATAAATCTGTAAGCAAAGATATTAAAAATTCATTGAGGCTAGTAAAAGATGGTGGAATAATTTGCGGAGACGATTTAAATTTGCAATTATGTGAAATTGATAAAGACTATGCAAATAAGAATAAAGACAAAGACTTCATAAAAGATCCACTAACAAATAAAAATTATCATCCTGGGGTTACGCTTGCAGTTTTTGAAGAATTTGGCGAGGTTTCATCATGGGGAGGTTTTTGGGCTATGCAACGAAGAAATAATACATGGCAAAAATTTTCGCTAAAGAATATGGATGTAGTATATCCAAGTCATTTTACAAAAACACATTTAGAAAAAGCAAAATCACATTTTAACGATATTAAAGATTCGTTATATTAATTCTATGAATAAAGATAAACTAATTTCTATTCATCTTAATTCAAATAAGCCTAAAGAATTTTTAAAATTTATTGAGTCAATGGCAATAAATACAAAAGAAATTTCAAATATAGAAGTTATAGTAAGTATTGATCAAAAAGATTTGAAAATGATAAAAATAATTAATGAAATTAATAAAGAATTTCCAAATCTTATAAGATATATAGAGACAGACTTAATACAAACTTTTGCAGACGCATGGAAGCCACTTAATAAACTATTGTTAAAAACTACATACTCGGTGAAGTATATTTCATGTATGTCTGATAATGTTAGATTTAAAACAAAAAACTGGGACCAAAAAATTTTGCTATATGAAAACCATTATAAAGATAATATTTTTCGAATTCGGTGCTCTAAATATAGAGATGTTACATATAAAGATGTTTGGGAGTGCGGATATAAGCCAGACTCATATTCATTTTATACAAAAAAATGGTTAGATGTTGTGGGTATGTGGAATCCTTGTATAGGGCCTGATTCATTTCAAGAATCAATTTCTTATTATATGAGAAATTTTTATGGTGAGCAGAACGATAGAAATATTATTGATAGAGATATAGAATTTGATGGGCAAGAAGTTTCAGAAAAAATGAGCTTTAGAGCAAGAATTGAAAGATCAAGAATATACTATAAAGCTTTTTTTATATTGATGTCATATAAAATGCAGTCTTTAGCAAATAAAAAAGCCTATGAATTAGTTTGTAAAATTGATTCAAAAAAAATTCAATATAAAAAATTAAACTTTTTCAAAACAATTTTAACTAATTTCTCTAGAAGATTTAATTTTTTTTATCATAGAGGTTCTCCAGATCATTTTATAAATAGTAAAACAAAAAATATTATTTTTTTTGTTTGGACTAATATGAGTTTTTTAGACACTATTTTAATAAAATTTATTAACTATCTTTATGAAAAAAATTTAATAAAAAAAATAATTAAAGATGAAAAAAAAATTAAGAAAATTATGAAGATTATAGATTATGAAAAGTATACCTAAAATTACAATAATCATACCTTGT
>JAYNQN010000001.1:185673-189511 GCA_038114285.1 Gammaproteobacteria bacterium
TATCATAATTTAGAGTGCATTGTGATGGATGGAAACTCTAATGATAAAACAATGGAAATAGTAAATCGTAATAAAGATTTTTTAAGTATAGTTATTTCTGAGGATGACGATAGTGGAGCAGCTGCATGTAACAAAGCAATAGGATTAGCATCAGGGGACATAATTGGATTTTTGTATGCTGATGATTATCTTGCAGAAGGATCTTTAAACTATATATCAAATGCAGTTATGAAAAATCCTAGCTTTGATATTTACTCCTATGGTTTATCAATTGAAGATTTGAAAACAAAAAAAATAATTTTTGAATCATTTTCTAAAAAAGATATTTCTTTAAATATGGATAATATTTTATTTAAACATGTTTTGAATCATTTTTATTCAAAAAATGTATTCAAAGAATTTGGGTTACTCCAACCTCTTTATTATGATGGAACAATATTTTATGCTAATGATAGAGAATTTCTAATTAGACTTGCTCTGAATAATGTAAAAAATTATGTAATTGAAAAAGTTCTTTATAAAATGACTTTTCATAAAAATTCATTTACTGGCAGTAGAAAAAATCTTGTCAAGATAAGAGAAGAGCATATTGGAATTGCAGAACATTACATTGATAATTATGATCTATCTAAATATAAAAAGAATAAACTTATTGATTTTAAATCTCATAATTTATCCTTATTACTTGTTTATTATATTTATAAAATGGATATAAAAAATATAAAAAAAATTTTTATGGGTGGTTTTTATATAAAAGGTTTTTTATGGTTTTTTGACATAATTAAATGCCCAATATCAGAGATCATCTATAGGGCAAGATTAAAAAAATGGTAGTATAATTCTATAGTTTATTTGTTTTATCTGTAATATAATTTCTAACCTAAATATAATTATAAATAAATCTATGATAACTACGAGATCCCCTTATAGAATATCTTTTTTTGGCGGTGGCACTGATTATGAAGATTGGTACAGCAGTAATGGCGGTGCTTTTTTGTCTTTAGCTATAAATTACTACACTTATATTACTTTACGTATAAAGCCAAAGTTTCAACAAAAAGAGTTTAGAATTCTTTGGAGATTAGCAGAAGAAGTTCAAGATATAAATGATATTCAGCATCCAATTGTGAGAGAAACTTTAAAAGAATTTGGGTACGAGGATACTGGTTTAGATATTTCTTATATTGGGGATTTGCCTGGTGGTGCAGGAATGGGATCAAGCTCAGCATTTACTGCTGCACTAATAATGGCCTTAAAAACACATATAAAAGAAATTATTACTCCTTATGAATTATCAAAACTATCTTATTTTATTGAGAAACAAAAACTTAATGAAACTGTGGGAATACAAGATCAAATTGCAACTTCTTTTGGCGGATTTAATAAAGTTGAAATAGAGAGAGACGGTAATTTTCAAGTTGTACCGGTAAATTTATCTGCCTACAGCTTAAATAATTTTGTTAATAGATTAGTTTTAGTCTATACGGGAACAACAAGAAGAGCTACCGATGTTGCTGAAAAAAAAGTTCAGAATATGAATGAAAAATCTAGAGACTACACTAAAATGTACGAGATGGTTTCATATGCACAATCATTGTTGCTAAATGATAAATTAGATGATTTTGGAAAGTTAATGCATGAAGCTTGGGAAATCAAAAGAGGCTTAAGCGATGTAATGAGTAATAAAGTAATAGATGATATATATGATATAGGTATAAATAATGGTGCTCTTGGTGGAAAGCTTTTAGGGGCTGGTGGCGGAGGATTTGTATTATTTATGTGCAAAGAAAATATGCGTGAAAAATTAATTTCAAAATTTAATAAAAATTCTGTTGTACCTTTAAAAATTTCATTTACCGGAACTCAAGTAGTTTACAATGAAAGAGAATTAATATAATGAGTTTTTATAAAAATAAGGAAGTTTTAGTAACAGGTGGAACTGGCTTAATTGGTCGCCCGTTAGTAAATAATCTTGTTAATCTTGGAGCAAAAGTAACAGTATTTTCTCTTGATAAACCAAAAGATATTAACGAAAAAATAAATTTTATAAATTTAGACTTAAGAATTTTTTCTAACTGTATTGAAGCTTGCAAAAATAAAGAAATAGTTTTTAATTTAATTGGCGTAAAGGGATCCCCAAAAATGACAATGGAAAATCCCGCTAGTTTTTTTGTTCCAACTTTGACATTCTCAGTAAATATGATGGAAGCTGCAAGGCAATGTGGAGTTGAAAGATATTTGTTTACTAGTAGCATCGGGGTATATCAACCAACTGAAATTTTTAATGAAGACGATGTATGGTCTACGTTTCCTTCAGAAAATGACAGATTTGCAGGTTGGGCAAAAAGAATGGGTGAGTTGCAAGCACAAGCATACGATATTCAATACAAGTGGAATAAAATATCAATTGTTAGACCAGCAAATGTGTATGGCCCATATGATAATTTTGATCCTGAAAATGCAATGGTGATTCCAAGTCTAATACATAGAGCTATATCTGGGGAAAGACCTCTTAATGTATGGGGAGACGGAAGCCCCGTCCGTGATTTTATACATTCAGAAGATGTTGCTGAAGGAATGATTAGAGTTGTTGAACTTGGCTATAATAAGCCAATTAATCTTGGAAGTGGTGACGGTGTTACAATTAAAAAAATTGCTGAAACTATTTCTAATTGTATGCCTGATGATTGTGAGATTATTTGGGATACTTCAAAACCATCTGGAGACAAACAAAGAATTATGAATACAAAGAGGGCTGAATCTCTTAATATAAAACCCAAAATATCTTTAAGTGAAGGAATTAAAAGCACAATAGAGTGGTATAATAACTTTGGGTATGATGCTGAAGATAGATATAATGCATTTACCGATAAATTGTATAAAAAGAATTAAAATTGAAATTTATATAAATTTATGAAATTATTAACAAATTATAAATTATAGTTAAAAAAAGGGGACTAAAATGTCAAAAAAAGCTCTAATCCTAACATGGGAAAGTTACCAAGATCACGAAGTTGTATATCCTTATTACCGAGTTCAGGAAGAAGGATTTGAAGTTGATATTATGGCAAATAAAGTTGGAAGAATATTTGGGATTCTAGGAACCTATAATGAATGTACACAGTCTGTTTATGATTTAGATGATGAGAAACTATTTGATAAGCATATGAACGATTATGACCTTTTGATAATTCCAGGAGGAGTTAAAGCTTTAGAATATTTAAGACAACATAAAAGTGCATTAAAATTTATAAAGGAATGGGATAATAAAGAAAAAACAATTGCTTGCATATGTCATGGAGCACAATTATTAATTTCTTCAAAAATTACTTCTGGTAGGGAAGTTTCTGGATACTATAGTATCCAAGATGATATTTCAAATTCTGGAGCAACATATGTCGATGGTCCAGCAGTCATTTCAAATAATTTAGTAAGCTGCCCACATTACAAGTGGATGGGTCAATGGATGAAAGCAGTATTTGAAGTTTATAACAAGTAAAATGGTAAATAACCAAACAGAGTATAAAAATGTAATTGTAAATAAGCCATGGGGATATGAGTACCTAGCTTATGAAAACGAACATGTAGGGCTATGGTTTTTACATATTGAAAAAAGCCAACAAACTTCACTTCATTGCCATCCAAAAAAAGATACTGGATTAATTGTGCTCGATGGTACGGTTGATGTTTCTTTTCTTAATGATATTAATAGATTAGTTGCTGGCAGAAAAATAATGATAAGAAAAGGTTTGTTTCATTCAACAAAAGCTTTGTCAGAAGGTGGTGCAAATATATTTGAAATAGAAACACCAAAATTAAAACATGATCTGGTTCGCTT
>JAYNQN010000001.1:189521-199796 GCA_038114285.1 Gammaproteobacteria bacterium
ATAAATACGGAAGAAAAGCTAAACCTTATGAAGGAAAATCAAGTGAGGAAGAGAAAACTAGAGAATGCATTTTTTTTAAAGATCCAAAAAAAAACGAAAAAAATACATATATATTTTCAAATTGTAAAATATTTGTTGAAAGCATAACAGATAAAGATAGTTTTATGAAAATTGAGGATCATGAAAATATTATGTTTTTAAATGGTGGTATTCTAACCGATCAAAAGGATATACTTGTAGCAAGTCCTGGTGATGTTATAGCTGCACATATTGTAAAAAGATTATTAGGTACTTTTGATAAAGTTCATCCTAATACGACGATTATGATTATTAAATCGTTGGATAAAAAAATATAAAATATAAAATATAATGGATTCTATAAGCTCTCATCATGTACCCCCAGGTTTTGAAGATGAATTAAATAATGTTGCAATTGATTTTGATGGTGTAATACATAATTTTGATAAGGGATGGCATGACGGTACATGCTACGGAAGTCCTTTACCTGGTTCTATTGAGGCGATAAAGTCTCTATCAAAAAAATACAATATAATTATTTTTACTGCAAAAGCTAAAGCAAATAGACCGTTAGTTAATGGAAAAAGTGGCACGCAGTTAGTCGAAGAATGGCTTAAGAGTCATGATATATTTCAATATGTAAAAGAAATAACAAGTGAGAAACCAAGGGCTCAAATATATATTGACGACAATGGTTATAGATTTAACAACTGGGATCAAACTTTAAAAGATATTGAGGAAATTCTTTGAAAAATTTTAGATTAGAAGTATTTAAAAAAGCTGCTTTATGCAGAAACTTTGAAAATGAGTTATATAAAAAAGTTCAGGAAAAAATTATAAAATTTCCTGTTTACTTGTCAGCTGGCCAAGAATTTATTGCTTCAACTATAGCTGAAAAAATGAATGACATAAATGTAACTCCAGATATTTTTATACAACATCGTGGTCACTCAACATACTTAGCTTTTGGAGGAGACTTAAGTCAATTGATTGATGAAATGCTTGGAAAAAAAACAGGATGCGCTTCTGGTATGGGTGGCTCGGCATCTATTCAGTGCAAAGATAAAAATATATATGGACATGATGGATTAATGGGTAATCAAGTACCAATTGGAGTTGGAGCATGTTTTGCTAGTAAATTACCTACAATAATTTTTGTTGGTGACTCTGCTGCAGAGGAGGATTATTCTTTAAGTTCAATTGGGTGGGCTTCTACAAAAAATCTTCCAATACTTTTTGTAGTTGAAGACAATAATTTATCAATATTAACTGAGAAAAAAGTTAGAAGAAATTGGGAAATGCATGATGTTGCTAACGGTATGAAAGTAGAAAGTTATGACATAACAGATGATACGGAAAGTATAAATAATTCTTTAGAAAATGTTTTTCAAAAACCGTTACTTTTAAATATTAATACTATTAGAAAATACTGGCATGCTGGAGCTGGAACAGATGGAGATAATTTTGATAGATATAAAGAAGAAATGAATTTTTTTGGAAAAGAAGGAATTGAAATTGATAAATATAATGAGAATTTGGTTAAAGAAGCATGGAAAAAACAGTTAGGGACACAATAAAAGAAATTGTAAGATCACATTTGGTTGAAAAGAAAAGTATGTGTTTCGGCCAGTGCTTGACGGCAGTAGGCTGGGTTGGGGGTACTTTACCAGAATTATATGAAGAAGATGGTATGGTGGAAGTAGCTACATCTGATGTTGCTAATGGAGGTTTTGTTGTAGGTGCTGCATTAAAAGGTATAAGACCAATATATGTAGTTAGATACCAAGGGTTTCAATGGTATAACGCTCCAATAATTGTAAACTATGCATGCAAAAGCAAAGAAATATGGGATATACCGTGCCCTATATTTATTAGAAGTATTGCAATGGAAGGGGCCATAGGGCCTGTAGCTGGATCATCTCATCATTCATTATTTCAAAGAATGCCTGGAAGCAAAATAATATCTCCAATGACCCCGAAAGAATATGAGTATTCTTATGAAGAATTTATGAAAGACGATGATGTTTATTATGTCTCAGAGCACAGAAGAAGTTATGACAACACCGAAGAGCTCAATGATATTATTGTTGAGGATCCAGACTTTACATTATTTCCAATTTCTATAACTAGATTTGATGCCGAGAAGGCTAGGATTATTCTTAAAGAACAAGGTTATAAAATTAATATAATACACCAATTATGGATAAAACCTTTTGATTTTAAAGATCACTGGAAAACAGCCTTAAATAACAGTAAATATGGTGGTATGGTTTTAGATGATGATTACGAAGAAGGGGTAGCAAGCAGTATAGCTCATACTATGATGTTATCTTCAAATAAAAAAGTGCATACATTTGGTTTAGAACATAGAACAGCTGGTTTTCATCCAGATGTTGATAATTTACCACCATCTCCAGAGGCTATAGCAGAAAAAGTGAAATCAATAATTTTAAAAAAAGAAAATTAAAGAAAATATTATGTTTAAAGATAAAAATATTTTGGTAACTGGGGGAAGTGGAATGATTGGAAGACAGCTAGTTACACTACTTTTAAATGAAGATGCAAATATACATGTAGCAGATTTAAATAAACCAATAAATATGTCTAAAAATATTATATTTCATAATATTGATTTAAAAGATTTTAATAGTTGTAAAGAAGTATGTGCAGATATGGATTATGTTTTTAATTTGGTTGGTATTAAGTGTTCTCCTCAAGTATGTATAGAAAGACCAGCAGATATTATGGGACCGATGTTACAATTTAATACAAATATGTTGGAAGCCGCAATGCTTGCAAATGTTAAATGGTATTTATACACAAGTACTGTTGGGGTATATGAGCCAGCTGAAGTGCTCTACGAAGATGATGTTTGGAAAACACAGCCTTCAAAAAATGATTGGTATGGAGGATGGGCAAAAAGAATGGGAGAACTTCAGTGCCAAGCTTATGAAAAGCAATTCGGAAAAGGAATTTGTTCAATTGTTAGGCCAGCAAATGTATATGGTCCATATGATAATTTTGATCCTGAAAATGCAATGGTTATACCTTCATTGATTAGAAAGGCACATGATAATGAGATTCTTGAAGTTTGGGGAGATGGGTCCCCAATCAGAGATTTTATACATTGTAGAGACGTGGCATTAGGTATGATGCATTTAGTTAAAAATAAAGTAACAGATCCAGTAAACCTAGGAAGCGGCTCTGGAATAAAAATCAAGGAAATAGCAGAGATAATTGCAAAGAGATTTGATAAGAAAATTAAATGGTTATCAGACAAGCCAATGGGAGATTATAGAAGAGTTTTTGATACTTCAAGAGCAGAAAAGCATGGGTTCAAAGCAAATGTTTCTCTTGAAATAGGAATTAATGAAACAATTGATTGGTTTATAGAAAATAAAGAATTAATTGATGAGAGATATAATGTCTTCAAATAATGTTTTAATTACAGGATCAAGTAGCGGTTTAGGAAACTATTTAGCACTCTATTTTTCAAAAAAAGGTCATGATGTATTACTTCATGGAAGAAATGAAGGTAAATTAAAAGAAACACAAAAAAAAATATTAGAAAATGGATCAAAAGCAAAATATATAGTTTCAGACTTAAGAAACAGCAGAGAAATAGACTCACTTTGTAAAAAAGCTCTTGAAGAAGATATAAAAATTTTAATAAACAATGCAGGGATAATATGCCCAAACTTACCTTTTAAAGAAATTAGTAATGATATAATTGATGATATGATATCTGTAAATTTAGTTGCTCCTATTAAAATTATAAATGCATTATCAAGTCATTTAGAGCATGTGATAAATATTAATTCAATGGTTGGTTTGGAAGCTAAAAAAAATAGAACATTATATGCTTCAGGAAAATGGGGTCTCAAAGGATTTTCAGACAGTTTGAAACAAGAAGAAATCAAATTTAATATTTTAGATGTTTATCCAACTAATATTAAAACATGGCCTGAAAGGAAAAATGCAATGGAAGTAGATTATGTTTTGAATGAGATCTATAAGGCTATGACAAAATGTAAAGAAGATTTAGTTCTTGATGGAAGAAAGTAAAATGAAGAATATTGAAAAATTTTACTCTGATGGTTTTCTTGTAGTTGATGATTTTTTAGATGATCAAACTTATAAAAGATTATTAAAAAAATTTCAAGATGAAAATGATTGGGAAAGAGTAGATCAAATAAGACCGCATTATCAAAAAGGCGGACCGTTCGAAATGGAATCACAATATTTTCCAGGTAATGATGAGGAATATTATCTTCAAGGATGGAGGGCTAAATTACTCGAGCAGAGTGATCAATGGAGAAAGGACTATTCAGAAATATTTATAAAAAAAATAAATCAATTATTTCAAAATGAAGTAAAAAATGACACAACATATATATTAAAGTATATGAAAAATGATTTTTCAAGAATTCATGTCGATGATTTAAGAGGTGAAGTAGATAGAGTTGATATAAGTATTTTATACTACTTGTGTAACCAATGGATATGGGATTGGGGTGGTATTTTAATGATTGCAAAAAGTACAAAAGATGAAGATATGCATGCAATAATGCCAAAAGGAAACAGAATAATTTTTATTAATAACCAAAAAAAACTTCCACATTGCGTCACACCGGTGGCAAATTATGCCAAAGAAAATAGATTTGCTATAGCTTCTTTTATAGGATGTAATGAGCCTTTCTAATACAGTAATTATGAAATGATTGCATCAATTCTAATAAATTCAAAAAATAAAGAAAATCTTGACGAGGTTTTTAATTCCTATGAAGATAATGCATTTAATCCAAAAAATTTTGAAATTATAGTAAATATAAATAATGATGACATTTGTTTAAAAAATTATCTTAATGAACAAATTAAATCTAGAAAATTTAAACTGAAATATATAATGTCATATGAAGGAGATTATTTTTCTGGACATATAAATAACAATAAAATGTTAAATGAAGTTGATGAGAAATCATATTTTGTCTCATGCACAGGAGATAGGGTTTTGATAAAAACAAACAATTGGGATGAAAAACTTAAAAAGTATATAGGATTTTTTGAAGATGATATTTTTAGAATTAAGTGCTCCAAATTTAAAAATAGAAAATACTTTGATTTTTGGGAATGCTGCTTTGCACCAGCAAATATTACTTTTACAACTATAAAATCTATAAATATAAATAAAAAAAATTTTAGCCCATGTTTCTCACACGATGCATTTCAACAATGTATATATTTTTACTTAGAAAAGCATGACCATTTTAATTCAAGTCAATATAACAGAGATATAATTGATAATCATTTAGAATTTACTGGTGATACGCCGGAACCGAAAAATGATGAAGATAACTATATTAGAATTCATGGCCAACTAAAAGCATGGAATATATTAACATCCGCAAAAATGCAAAAAGAAGCATATCGCAGGGCAATGATCATGAAAGCACATATAAAATATAATAATTATTTGGATAATTATCAGATTCAAGATTCTGGAAGTAATATTTTGGTTAAAAACAAATCATCTGGTTTTGTAGAAAAATATAATTATAATGTTAATTGTGTGAAGATAATTTTTGTAAATTTTATTAGAAAATTTTCCTATCTGAATTATTGCGGTTCAGGATTTAAGGATGATAAGCATAAAACTATGTTTTCCATTTTCTGGTATTTAGATTTTAGATATTTATATTTGAGAGGTATAAAAGATTTTTATAACCGATTTTTTGGATGAATTGATTTGGAGTGCAAATTGACTAAAGAGCAAAAAAAATTTTATGATGAAAATGGTTATGTGATTTTAGAAAAAGTTTTTACCGATAGCGAAGCTAAAGCATTTAATAGTTTTATTAGGAGGCATGCAAATATTGATTTTGCTGCAATTATAAATCCTGATCGCTACGAATCTCTTCTAGAGCAAGACGAAAGACCAAAATCTGATATTACCTTAAAAGAAATTGAAGAAACATCCAATATGGCAAGATCAATTATGACAGATAAGAGAATGTCTGACTTATTAAATTTTTTTCATGAGAAAAATGCTGTTGCTTTAAGTAGTCAATTTATATTTAAAGAAGCACATTCTGGGTATTCCAGCCAAGCATGGAAACCACACCAAGACAACTTTTATCCTAAGTCAAAAAATTCAGCGTATATAACATTAAATTGGTTTTTAAGAGATGCTGATCGTGAAAATGGCACGATATATTGTTACCCTGGTTCACATAAACTTGGTCTTCTTCCAGCTGAAAACAACATAAGTTTTCGTGAAAAAGTTGGTAATAATCCTGGAAGCGAATGTAAAATTCCCAATGAATTTTTAGACAAAAAAAGAGATATAATTATTCCAGGAAATTCCATAGTTGTATTAAATGGAAATTGTATTCATGGGTCTTATCCAAATCACTCAGACAGATCAAGGCCTTGGTTTTCATCGTGCTATATAACTGAGAACGAAGAATTTATAGTTGGTAATAGTAGTAAGAGAGAAAAAATTTATTTAGACTAAAATAAAAGAAACATTAATCTAAAAAAAATAACTTATGATTTATGAATAAGCTTAATTTAGACAAAATTAATGATGTTCGTTATCAAGTTTACTTAATTAACACCATATATATAAAGCTGGTAAAATTGCATTAGCAGACCAAACTGCAAAAAAAATGATATTTTTAACATTAAAGAAGATTATTCGAGAGTAAGTTGCCTAAGTTTTTTTAAAAAAGTTTTCCTCAACAATTTCGCATATTAAGTGCCCAATTGCTATATGCATTTCTTGTATATGATTTGTTTCTAAGCTTGTGGCTTTTATACAAATATCACTTTTTTTGCTAATTTCTGAATCATTACATCCTGTTAAACTAATAATTTTTATTTCCAACTGTTTTGCAATATTAATTGCTTCAATTACATTTTTACTATTACCACTAGTTGACATACAAAATAATACATCTCCTTTTTTTCCTAATCCAAGAAGTTGTCTTGAAAAAACATGGTCATATCCATAGTCATTGGCAATTGCTGTTAAAGCTGATGTATCAACAGTCAAAGAAATTGCTGGAAGTGGATTTCTGTCAAACTTATATCTTCCAAGAAGTTCAGCAGCTAAATGTTGCGAATCTGCAGCGGAACCACCATTTCCGCAAAATATAATTTTATTCCTTTTTTTAAGGGAGTCTATGATAATATTTGATGCAGATTCAATATTCTGAGTTTGTTTTTCCAGTAATTGAAAGTTATTGGAAACTGTTTGGAAATATTTTTGAATTTTTTCTTTCATTATAATTTTATTTTTTTTATATATTATAATCTATTTTTCCAGTTAAATAACCATATTTTTCAAGACTTGATTCATAGTTTTTATTATTTGATTTATAAAATTTTTTTGCATTATAACTGTGAATATCCCACATTATTTTTGATAAAATAGCTCTGTTTTGAAATAATGATGCGTGATTAGGTAGTCTAGAACTATAATCTAAATGTTCTATTTTATTTAAATAGTCTTTGAGATTGATTTCCATTTTTTTAGAGTACCATATCTTTAAAGCTAAAAAAAATTAGTTTTTTTATTTTGGTTTTAGCGTATTATCTACTTTCAATATTAATTATAAACATGGAATTAAACTGATGGTTAAAATACCCCTAAATAAAAATACTATCGGAAATGCTGAAAAAAAAGCTCTAAATAAAGTTTTTGATTCAGGATACATGACGATGGGAAAAGTTACAAAAGAGTTTGAAAAGAAATTTGCTGAACATTTAGGTGTTAAACATGCTATCTATGTAAATTCAGGTTCATCAGCAAACTTATTAGCATTTTCAGCAATTCAGGATAATGATAAGTTTAGAGAAAAAAAACAAAAAAACGAATTTTTAAAACCAGGTGACGAAATAATTGTGCCTGCGGTTACATGGTCAACATCAATTTGGCCTATTGCGCAAACAGGTGCAAAAGCAGTATTTGTTGATAGCGAACCAGATACACTGCAAATGAAAGTTAGTGATATAAAAAAGGCTATCACAAAAAAGACAAGAGCCATATGTATGGTTCATGTTTTAGGTAATGCAGGATATATAAATGAAGTAAAAGAAATATGTAAAAAGAAGAAGCTTTGGCTCATTGAAGACACTTGTGAATCACTTGGTGTAAAAAATAAAAATAAATATTTAGGAACATTTGGTGATATAGGTACTTTTAGTTTTTATTTTTCACATCATATTACAACTGTTGAAGGGGGTATGATCGTAACTAATAATGATTATATTGCAAATAAAATTATGTCATTGAGATCTCATGGCTGGACAAGAGATATGAAAAATTCATCTTATTATGAAAAAAAGTTTCCTGATATAGATCCTAGATTTTTATTTGTTAATGTTGGATATAATTTGAGATCAACTGACATGAATGCTGCGATTGGATTGGTTCAATTAAAAAAACTAGAAAAATTTAATCAGAGGCGTCATGATATTGGTAAAATTTGGAACGAGGCTTTTAAAGGTCTTCAGCAAAAAAAATTAATACAACCAATGAAAATTACAAAAAATACTAAAGCTTCGTGGTTTGGTTTTCCTATTATATGCGAAACACAAGAAATTAGAGATAATTTGCGAATTCATCTTGAAAAAAATGGCATTGAAACCAGACCTATTATATGTGGAAATATGACAAAGCAACCTGGAATAAAAAATATAAAATATAGGGTTTCAGGAAAACTTGTTGGGGCAGATATAATTATGGATAGAGGGATTTTTTGGGGTAGTTCTCCTGATATGACAAAGTCAGAAGTAAATTATGTAATAAAGGTTGTTAATAAATTTTTTTCTTAAGCTTCGTTCTTTAAAAAATCTTCATATGTAGATTTAATACCATCGTTGATATTAATTTTTGGCTCCCATTTAAGTTTTTTTATTTTTTTATTATCTAGTATTTTTCTTGCAATTCCATCTGGTTTTGAAGAATCGAATAATATTTCACCTGTAAATCCAACCACATCTTTAATTATTCTTGCAATTTCTTCTATAGTATACTCTTTCCCAGTTCCTAAATTTATAGGAGAGTTATCCTTATAATTTTCAAGTATATGAATTATTCCAGAAGCCATATCATTTACATGAATAAACTCTCTTTTTGGTTTTCCTGAACCCCATATAGTCACATTGTCTTTGTTATGAACTTTTGCATTATGAAATTTTTTTATTAAAGCAGGTATCACATGATTTTTTGATTCGTCATAGCAATCGTTTGGGCCATAGCTAGCAGCAGGAATTATTGAAATATGAGAACAATTGTATTGAGAATTTATCATTTCAATCATTTTTAATCCTATTAGTTTTGAAATTCCATAACCCTCGTTTGTTTCTTCTATCTTTCCGTCAAATATGGAGGTTTCCTCAAAAGGTTGGTTACTATTTTTTGGGTACATACAGCTTGCACCAAGAAATATAATTTTTTCACAACCGTTTAACCTTGCTGAATTAATAATATTTAAATTAATCATAGAATTTTGATATAAAAAAGTTGCAGGTATCTTTGAGTTAAGTTGTATGCCACCAACAAGAGCCGATGAAATAATTATAGTATTAGGTTTATTGTCTCTTATCCATTTTTCTGTTTTTTCCTGATTGGTTTGGTCTAGCTCATGTTTATTTGTAAATAATAATTCATAATTTTTATTATTAGCTAAGTACTTAGCTAGTGCTTTACCTACCATACCATTACCTGTGATCCAAATTCTATTCATCATCTTTATATAATAACCATATTAGTGCTGCGGTTGCATAAGTTAAACCTCTAAATTTATCATTAAGGAGCGCTTGTTTAACCAATTCTTTAGACAGCCACATAATTTCTGGATTTTCTATATCAACTTCTTTTGGTACTGAAACCTTTTTTATATTTTTAATAGACACCATATTTAATTCTGAAAACATGTAACTTCCGCTAACAACATATTTTTTTAATAATTTAATATTATTAAATTTATAACCTAGTTCCTCCATAACCTCGCGTTCAGATGCATCTTTAAAACTTTCACCGCTTTCAATGCCACCTGCTGGAAATGTATAAGAAATATCTGCAATTCCGTGTCTATATTCGTTGTAAACTAATAATTGATTTTGATTATTTTCTATTAATAACATTACTGCATTATTAACTTCTATACGATGATAGTCATTAATAATTTTTTTATTTGGGAGCATGACTGTATCTTTAAAAATCTTTATATATGGACTACCATCATATAC
>JAYNQN010000002.1:0-19191 GCA_038114285.1 Gammaproteobacteria bacterium
ATTTAGCTTCTACGTCTGTAGCAGTTAAACCTTTTTCACTTTCAGTAACAGTGAACTCAACAGCTTGACCTTCTTTTAGAGTTCTATAACCATCACCTTCAATTTTAATAGCCCCAAAATGTACGAAAACGTCTTTTCCGCTTTCTCTTTGAATAAAACCATAACCTTTTGAGTCATTAAACCATTTAACTGTACCTGTTTCTCTATCTGACATATTTTTCTTCTATATTGTATTAATCAAAAAAATTAGCTACATAATTTATAATTATTAATCTAATTTATGTTTATGAACTAAAAAGCTTTACTACTCTTTTAAACTCATATTACGTATCATATCAGCAATTTGATTAACTGCAATGTCTTTTGAAGATATTTTGTTTAATAATAAATCATATATTACAGGATCTTCTAATGACAAAAGTTTTATAAATGCATCTTTTTGGGATTTAGATACGTTTTTATAAAACTTATTGTAAAAACCAGACATTAATATATCTAATTCTTTGGTACCTCTTCTGCATTTCCAAATAATTTCTTTGTCATCCATTAAATTTTATTAGAAACTATTAAAGATTTAATTTTGGCAATCTGCTTTGCTGGGTTTAAACCTTTGGGACAAGCATTAGTACAATTCATAATAGTGTGACATTTATAAAGCTTAAATGTATCTTGAAGTTTTTCTAATCTATCTTTTTGATTTTCATCTCTAGAGTCTGCTATCCATCTGTATGCTTGCATAAGAGTTGCTGGGCCTAAATATTTATCACTGTTCCACCAATAGCTTGGACAACTTGTTGAACAACATGCGCATAAAATACATTCATCAGAGCCATCCAACTCGGCAAGTTCTTCTTTAGATTGCAGCCTTTCTTTTGATAAATCCTCTGGTTCTTTAGCTTGTAACCAAGGTTGAACTGATTCGTATTGTTTGTAAAAATCAGATAAATCTGTAACCAAGTCTTTTATAACCGGCATATGTGGTAAAGGATATATTTTTATATCTCCTTTAATCTCGTCAATACTTTTTGTGCAAGCTAAAGTATTTCTACCATCAATATTCATTGAGCAAGAACCACAAATTCCTTCTCTACAAGACCTTCTAAAAGTTATAGTAGTATCGATTTCATTTTTGATTTTTATCAAAGCATCAAGAACCATTGGTCCGCAATCTGAGGTATCTATTTCATATGTATCAACTGTTGGGTTACTTTTATTGTCTGGATTATATCTATATATCTTAAATTTTCTAATATTAGATTTGTCTGAAGAATCGCATTTAAAATATTTTCCAGTTTTTACAATTGAATTTAAAGGTAATGTAAATTTTGCCACAATTAATAAACTCTCTTTTTCGGTGGAACAGACTCAACTTCATCTGTTAACGTTGTTAGTATAACTTTTCTATAACTTATATTTACTATACCATTATCATCTATTGATGCAATTGTGTGTTTCATCCAATCATTATCATTTCTATCTGGGAAATCATCTCTTGCATGAGCTCCTCTTGATTCTTTTCTGTTATAAGCTGATTCTACAGATACAATAGATTGTGTAAGTAAATTCTCTAATTCCAGTGTTTCTAATAATTCTGTATTCCATTTTAAAGAATTATCACTCAAATTGATGTCGGAAAAATCTTTGTAAAGCGAATGAATGTTTTTTCTTCCTTCGTCTAAAGTTTTTTCAGTTCTAAATACTGCAACGCTTTTTTGCATTTCTTTTTGAAGATTTAGTCTTAGTTTAGATGGTAAGTTTTTTCCTGATGAATACCTGGTTTTATCTAGTCTGCTTATAATCTTATCAACTGAGTTTTTATTAACTTCTTCATGTTTTGAGCCTGGCTTAACTAACTTTGATGCTTGTTTAGCAGCTGCCCTTCCAAATACAATAAGATCTAATAGTGAATTAGATCCTAATCTATTAGCACCATGGACGGAAACACAGGCAGTCTCACCTATAGCCATTAATCCCGGAACAATTTCATCTTCTTCTTTTGAATTAGGCTTTACAACCTCACCTAAATAATTTGTGGGTATACCGCCCATATTATAATGAACAGTTGGTATTACTGGTATTGGAGCTTTTGTGACATCTACACCCGCAAAAATCCTTGCTGATTCTGCGATTCCTGGGAGTTTTTCGTTTATAACATCTTCTCCAAGATGCTCTAAATGCAACTCAATATGATCTTTATCTTTACCAACACCTCTTCCTTCATTTATCTCGATTGTCATAGATCTACTTACAACATCTCTTGATGCTAAATCTTTAGCATTTGGAGCATAACGTTCCATAAATCTTTCGCCATCAGAGTTTGTTAGATAACCACCTTCTCCTCTTGAGCCTTCAGTTATCAAACATCCAGCACCATAAATTCCTGTTGGATGAAACTGAGTAAACTCCATATCCTGAAGAGGTATTCCTGCTCTTTGCGCCATACCACTTCCATCGCCAGTACAAGTATGTGCAGAAGTTGCAGAAAAATATGCTCTTCCATAACCACCAGTAGCTAACAAGGTTACATGACCTTTAAATAAATGAAGCTTGCCTGTGGCTAAATCTATAGCAATAACTCCAGTGCATTTACCGTTATTCATTACCAAATCGATAGCAAAATATTCTATATAAAATTCTGCTTTGTATTTTAAAGATTGTTGATAAAGAGTATGCAGTATTGAATGACCAGTTCTATCTGCAGCAGCACAAGTTCTTTGTGCAGTGCCTTCGCCATAGTGAGTTGTCATTCCTCCAAAAGGCCTTTGATAAATTTTTCCAGCTTCTGTTCTAGAAAATGGAACACCATAATGCTCTAGCTCTATTACTGACGGGATTGCTTCTTTGCACATGTACTCTATTGCATCTTGATCGCCTAGCCAATCTGCACCTTTAACCGTGTCATACATGTGCCAACGCCAATCATCCTCACCCATATTTCCAAGTGCAGCACTCATGCCACCTTGAGCCGCAACAGTGTGACTTCTTGTTGGAAAAACTTTTGTTATGCAGGCAGTTTTCAAACCTTCAGTTGCCATTCCAAGTGTTGCTCTTAAACCGGCGCCACCAGCGCCGACCACTATAACATCATATTCGTGGATTATCATTTCATAGTCTTTATTCATTAAATAACTACTCCAAAGTAAATTTTTGTTATTGAAAATAAACCAAAAATTGCTAATAAAAAATAAACCAAGTTTACTAATTTAATATAAAAATCTCTCGAGTTTTTGTCAGAAACATAGTCTTCTAAAATTACTTGTATTCCAAGTTGAAAATGTCTTACAGATATAATTATAAGCACAAATAAAAGAATGTAATTAGTTGTTTTACTCAACCATAGAATCATACTTTCATAAGATATATCTGATAAAAAACTTAGAGAAAATATAAGCCATAGCAGTAAAGGCAAAAGAAGGATTGCAGAAAATCTATGATATAACCAATGTTTTTTTCCGTGCAACACTAACTATCCCCCTTAAAATTTGTACTTAAAATAAATATATTAAAACCGTAATAATCGTCATTAAAATAGTTGCTGCAAGAACCACAAATGATGAGATTAAAGGAGAATTTCCACCAAAGCCGTAACCTAAATCCCAAAATAAGTGCCTTATACCATTAGACATATGAAGATATAATGAAAAAATCCATAAAGTTAAAAGGATTTTTCCAACAATACTTGTCAATATAGTATGGCTTATATTATAGATTTCATTACCTGATGCAATCGATAACAAGAACATTATAAATAATGCATAACCTATTCCATTAGCAACACCACATGCTCTATGCGATATTGACACAAGCGCAACAAGAGGTAATCTGTATACTTGCAAATGTGGTGAAAGAGGGCTTTTATTTAATGACATTTTTCTCCTACAATTATAAATAATTAAATATTACTAAAGCTGCATATGATAAACGATTTTTTGAAAAAAAACCTCACAAATAATGCCTTATTTGACGATTATGGCTTGCAGTATAACAATTGTCCAAATATTGATATTGAAATCATACAAGACGAAAACTCATTTGCTAGCTTATCAAATAAAGTCCTAATTAAGTGTAGTGGTGGTGATGCAAAAGATTTTCTTAATACCCAATTCACAAACGATATCACAAAACTGCAAAATCACTCATCTATGTTATCAGGTTACTGCAATCCAAAAGGAAGGCTCATATCTATTTTCTATATATATCAAATAGATAAAGTATATTATTTATATACAACATTAGAATCTTGCGAGCTACTTTATAATAAATTAAAGATGTACAAGATGATGTCAAAAGTAGAAATTGAGGTATTAAAAGGCGATCTATTTGGTGTCAGAATTAACAAAAATAAAGAAAAAATTTTTAATGATATTCAATCATACGCACTAAAAAATTATTTAGTATTAAACTATTCAGAAAATCAGTTAATTTTATATATGCCACCAGATTATGATAAAAAAATGAATGCGCTATTTGATATTTTTAGTGTAAATAAATTATCTTATCTTGGGTATAATGCTTGGGAATATTTAGAAATTTGTAATTATATACCTTTTATAAGATCTGAATATATTGAAAGCTTTACACCACAAATGGTATCTCTTGATAAACTAAATGGAGTCTCATTTGAAAAAGGTTGTTATCCAGGTCAAGAAATTGTTGCAAGAACGCATTATCTGGGAGAATCAAAAAAGTCTTTATTTTTGGCATCATTAAACACATCAAAAAAAATTAATATAAATGATAAAATTATCAAATTAAATGACAATAAAAATATAGGAGAAATTATTAATTTTGCAGAAAAAAGTTTTGATAAAGAAAATAATAAATTTCAATATTATTGTCTATGTGTTTTGAGAAAAGATTCTATAAATGAAAAACTTGCGCTCAGTGAAGACAAGCTGATTGAAATTACAATAACTGATCCTTTGGGGATTTAAAGCAGATGATTAAATTTTTAATTATTTTTTCTATAATAACGATCTTATTTATTTTATATGTAATTAGAAATAACAAAGATATATTGATACCGTCACTTTTGCTATTGGCTATACTTCTAGGTATTGTAATTTTTGCGTTTCTTGGTTACTAAATTTATCTCATTAGAGGAAATAAAAGCACATCTCTAATAGATGGTGAATCTGTTAAAATCATAACCAATCTATCTATGCCAATTCCCTCTCCAGCAGTCGGGGGCATACCGTATTCAAGCGCTTCAATGTAATCTTCATCGAGATACATTGCTTCATCATCGCCACTATCTTTAAGCTGCACTTGTTTTTCAAATCTTAGTCTTTGATCATCTGGGTCATTTAGTTCAGAGAATCCATTTGCAATCTCTTTACCCATAATGAAGAATTCAAATCTGTCGGCAATCTTAGGATTATCATTATTCACACGAGCTAACGGTGAAACCTCAATAGGATAGTCTGTAATAAACGTTGGTTCTATTAAATTAGGTTCAACAATTTTTTCAAATATAGAGAATTGAATTTCTCCAATTGACTTAAGGTTTTCGTGATCTAATTTTATTTTGTTGCAAAATTCTTTAATTTTATCAAAATCATCTATCGTAGAATAGTCAAGTTCATCAGTATACTCAAGTATAGATTCTTTTAACGATATTCTTTTAAAGGGTTTACCAAAATCAAGCTCGTGACCCTGGTAAGTAACAATATCAGATTTCTTTATATCATTTACCAGAGATCTTAATAAATCTTCTGTAATATTCATAAGATCAATATAGTTTGAAAATGTTTGATAAAATTCAATCATTGTAAACTCAGGATTATGTTTTGAAGAAACACCTTCATTTCTAAAGTTTCTATTTATTTCGTATATTTTTTCAAAACCTCCAACAATTAATCTTTTTAGATAAAGTTCAGGCGCTATTCGCATATATAAGTCAAGATTTAAAGTATTATGATGTGTAATAAATGGTCTTGCAGTAGCACCCCCAGGTATCTTATGCATCATAGGAGTTTCAACCTCTATATAATTTCTATCGTCAAAAAACTTTCTTATTGACTTTATAATTTTGAATCTATCATTAAATGTTTCCCAAGTTTCATCATTACATATTAAATCTAAATATCTTTTTCTATATCTAATCTCTTGATCTGATAAACCGTGAAATTTCTCTGGCAAGGGTCTTAAAGATTTTGTAACCAACTTAAAATTATTGCAATTAATTGTTGTTTCTCCAGTTTTTGTTTTAAATAAATACCCTGTTACACATATAATATCGCCTACGTCAGAGTCTTTAAAAATTTTAAATTCTTCATCAGAAAAATTTTTTTTATCTATATAAAATTGAATATTACCTGTGTTATCTTTAACATTTGCAAAGCTAGATCTACCCATGATTCTCTTCGACATCATTCTGCCCATCGCGGTAAATTTTTTTTCTTGATTATCTATTACTTTATCCTTTTCAGAGGTTTTAATAATATCTAAGCAATTATCTTTGCCTGAATAAGAATTTAAATAATTATTACCATTATCTTTAAGTATTTTTAATTTTTTTCTTCTCTCAATAATTAGTCTATGAGAATCATTTATCTTTTCATCCATTTTACTCACCCATTTTTAAACTTGCTTCTATAAATAAATCAATATTACCATCTAATACAGATTGAGTGTTGCTAGTTTCAACATTTGTTCTCAAATCCTTTATTCTTGACTGATCAAGAACATATGATCTAATTTGACTTCCCCAACCAATATCAGCTTTATTGCTTTCTACATTATCTTGTTCTGCTTTTTTCTTTTGTATTTCGATCTCATATAGTTTTGCTTTAAGCTGCTTTAATGCTGTATCTTTGTTTTTATGCTGAGACCTACCATTTTGACATTGTGTTACAACACCTGATTTTAAGTGCGTAATTCTTACAGCAGATTCTGTTTTATTAACATGTTGCCCTCCTGCACCACTTGCACGGAATACGTCTATTCTTATATCACCCGGATCAATTTCTATTTCTATATCTTCATTGATCTCAGGGGATACAAATATTGATGCAAATGATGTGTGTCTCCGATTTCCAGAGTCAAATGGTGATTTTCTAACTAGTCTATGAACACCAGTTTCTGTTCTAAGCCATCCATAAGCATATTGACCATTAAATTTTAGAGTTGCACTTTTAATACCAGCTACATCTCCATTAGTTGTACTTATAGCTTCTAAATCAAAGCCATGTTTTTCACCCCATCTTGTATACATTCTTAAAAGCATTTCAGCCCAATCCTGTGCCTCCGTCCCACCGGAGCCAGATTGTATATCTAAAAAAGCATTACATTGATCAGATTTACCTTTAAAAATCTTTATAATTGAAAGTTTCTTTAAAGAGTTATTTATTTTTACTATTTCACTAGAGATGTAATCTTCAAGGTCCTTTGAATTATCTACATCATACAGTTCTTTAAATTCTTTTAATTGCAAAAGGTCTGATTTAATTGATGAATATTCGTTTAATTCTTTCTCAATTGATGATTTCAGTTTTGTTATTGATAATGTTTTTTCTCTATCTGACCAAATTTTTTCATCTTGGAGCTCATTATTAATATTAATAACTTGTTGTTTTTTTGTATCAATGTCAAAGAAACCTCCTCATTTCATCAACTTGATTTTCTAAATCTGTAATTTGAATATCATAATCATTTTCTACTTTAGACATATTGATTTACCTTATATTACCATCACCTATAACAATAAATTTTTCATTAGTAAGGCCATCAATGCCTACTGGGCCCCTAGCGTGTAGCTTATTTGTGCTTATTCCTATTTCTGCTCCCAAACCATATTCATAACCATCTGCAAACCTAGATGACGCATTATGCATTACTGAGCTTGAGTCCACATTTCTTAAAAAAACTTCTGCAGTATTTTTATTTTCTGTAACAATTACATCTGTATGTCCCGAACCATAATCCGAAATATGTTTCATGGCTTCATTACAATCTTCTACAATTTTTACAGACAATATTGAATCTAAATATTCTGTTTGCCAATCCTCTTCATTTGCGTCCTTTATGGAATTAAGTATTTTTCTTGTATTTTCACACCCTCTAATCTCAACATTTTTTCTTTCAAGCTGATCAAAAATAAGTGGTAAAAAATCATTAGCGATATGTTTATTAACTATTAATGTCTCCATAGCATTGCATACACCAGTTCGTTGTGTTTTTGAATTAATTGAAATATTTATAGCTTTTTCAATATCAGCATCTTTATCAATGTATACATGGCAAATTCCATCTAAATGTCTTAAGACAGGTATTGATGCAATCTTATCTATAAGCTTGATAAGATTTTTACCTCCGCGAGGTATAACAATATCAATATAATTATTTTGAGTTAATAATTCATTCACAATTTTTCTATCAACATTATCAATTAACTGGACTATATTTTTATCCATTTTATTTTTTAAAAG
This sequence comes from Gammaproteobacteria bacterium, assembly GCA_038114285.1. Lineage (GTDB taxonomy): Bacteria > Pseudomonadota > Gammaproteobacteria > Poriferisulfidales. Next base: position 8,430 of record JAYNQN010000002.1, read on the forward strand.
TGCGTTTTCAATACATTCTAAAAGTATTAAATTTGTATTTATTGACTCTGATCCACCCCTAAGAATCATTGCGTTACCTGATTTTATACTTAAAGCAGATGCATCAACTGTCACATTTGGTCTTGATTCATAGATCATTGCAATAACACCTAATGGCATTGACATTTTCCCTACTTTAATACCACTAGGCATAGTTTTGATGTTTTTTATTTCTCCCACAGGATCTTTAAAAAGAACTATTTCCTTAATACTTTCTATTATTGAATCAATTCTATCGTTATTTATTAAAAGTCTGTCAAGAAAAGAATTTGCAAAATTTTCCGAATTTTTAAATTTTTCTACATCAATATTATTGGCAGAAATAATTCTTTCCCTATTTTTATCAAGGTCAGAAATAAGACTCTCTAAAATCAAATTTTTTGCATTTTCATCTATACAGGATATCTGTTTTGAGGCAGTTTTAGCGTTTATACAGATATTTTTTACATATTTTTCTATACTCATAATTTACATTATATTAATTATACTTAATTACTGAAAGTTTATTTTTAGCGACTGATATAGATAAATCATAAATTGAATCCCATATATTACCATCAAGTACATTTTTTGATTGCATATCTATCCTAACCAGGATTCCTAAGTAAGCTTCAATTTTCTTTGAATTAAGCTTTTTCAAAGAATGTGACATTAGATTTTTTCTTTCATAAGGCCATATATTTTTTAAAATTTCATTTAATGATTTTCCATTATTTATAGATTCAATATTAAACAATATAGTTCTAAAAGATCTTATAAATGACCAAATAATGTATTGAGCTGGATAATCGTTTTGTTTTAAAAAATTAAAACACTTTTGTATTCTTGGTATATTGCCCTCTAACGAGTAATCAACTAAATTAGTAGCTTCAAAATCAACATCCATAGAAAATACTTTCTTAAGAAAATCTAAGTTAACATCTGATAAATTATTTGTCATTAAATCTAATTTAATCAATGCTTGATTTGCTGCGACCATATTACCTTCATATAAATCAACTATAAAATTTAGACAATTTTTATCAATTTTATATTTATATTTAATAATTGATTCATTTAATTCATCAACCATATTTTTTCTTGTAATAGGAAATAATCTTATAAGGCCAACATTATCATTATTCTGGCCTAAATATTTTTTTCTATATTCGGTTGCTTTCAATGCAGGAATTCTTATTATTAAGATATTATCATTATTAGTTGAGTCTATATATTCATTAATATTCTTTTGTGCAGAAAGACTAACAGTTTTTGTTAAAAATCTAAGTTCTATAACTTTTTTTTCACTAAATAGTGATAGATTTGAACTTTTTTGATCAAAAGAATCCCAGTCAAATGATTTCTCTACATACAAAACCTCATGTTCAAGATAATTCTCTTTTTTTGTAGCTAAAAGTATCTTTTCTACACAAGCTTCCTCTTGATAGATTTCATTGCCTGAAATAATGTAAACTAGTTTTAGTTTATTTTGGAGTTCTTTCTCTAATTGATTGTAATATATTTGCATTTTAATTATATTAACCTATTAAAGATTAAACTAAAATTTATTTATAAATGTTAAAAAATAATATAAATATTGGATTTATAGGAACAGGTATTATTGGACTTCCGATGGCAAAAAACCTTATATCCGAAGGTTTTAACGTATATAGCTATGTTAGAGATACAAAAAAACATAGCTCTTTAAAAAAAACAAACTTAAAAGTTTGTATAGATATTGATGAGTTTTATAGCTCAATAGATATTTTAATTCTTGCTGTGTCTGATACTCCTGATGTAAAAAAAATACTTATTGGAAAAAAAGGTTTGATTTTTCATGAAAAAAAACCTTCAATTGTTATAGATATGAGCACCATATGCCCTATCGAAACAATTAATATTTCGAATGAACTATCTAAAAAAAAGATTCACTTTGTAGATGCGCCAGTTTCAGGAGGAGAAATTGGAGCAATTAAAGGAGATCTTTCAATTATGATTGGGGGTAAGAAAAATATTGTAAAAAAATTAATGCCAATATTTAAAATTTTAGGTAGTAAAATTACTCATGTAGGAAAAATTGGTTCCGGACAAGTAGCAAAAGCATGCAACCAAATAATAGTTGCACAAACAATAAATGCTGTGAGTGAAGCATATGTAATAGCGAATTCTTTTAATGTAAGTAAAAAAAATATTCGTGCTGCCTTACTTGGGGGTTTTGCAAATAGTAAAATTCTAGAAGTTCATGGTAAAAGAATGATAGACAATTCTTATAAACCTGGTTTTAAAACAAAATTACACGCAAAAGACTTAAAAATTGCAAAAAATATTGCTTCAGGGAAAAATCTATTACTTCAAGGAACAAATTTAGTGAATAAATATATGAACGAGTGTTTAAAAAATGGATACGGTGAAAAAGATTCATCTTCATATTACAATATAATTAAAAAGAAAAACAAATAATGTTAGTTTTAAAATCACTTCTTTTTGGAATTTATTTTTTAAAGATAGCAAAAAAAAATTATTTTCCTGTAATTTTTTACTTGATTTTAACGCAGCTTGTAATTCTATCTATTCCAAATATATTCCTATTACTAATTTTTTTTATAGGCTATTTATTAGTTTCATCGCCTATTTCAATAAATATATTTAGAAATATAATTTTAGATAAAGACATAATAGATAATTATATGTATTACTATAATCAATCATATACACTCTTATACATGAAAAACATTATGAAACTGCTTTTTTTTATGATTGCAATATATTTTCTTCATATAATAATATTGTCTCCCTTTTTTCCTGAAGATATTTCTATAATGACACCATATTTATATGCTTTACTCATATATATGATTTATATATATACGAGAGTAATGTTTATTCTTCCAACTTCTGCTTGTGAAATTTTATCTGGGCTAAAAGAATCCTATTCGCTAACTAAAAATAATTCCATAAAAATCTACTTGCTTTATGTATGCTTAGTAGCGCCATATTTAATAATCAAGCTCTATATTACAAATATTGAAAAAAACAGTGATATTCAATATGAATATTTAGTGATAGCAATATTATTACAAGTCATTTTTACAATATTTAATAGCGCACTAATAGGATATATGTACAAAAGATATTGTGTATCAAAAATAACTAATAGTTAAGATATTATAATTTTCCTCTTATAATATTTATTGCCTGAATTTCTAAATACTTTCTAATATCACTCTTAACAAATTCTTCTTCACTCTCAGAACTATTGATATTAGAAGAAGAAAATTTATGATCTTTTGAAAGTGATATTGTTTTTTTGTCAATAATAACTTCTCTTTCTTTATTATATAAAGAAACAATAATTGTACCAATTATTGTAAACTCATTTTCTGTGGCATTGCTTGTTACAGATGCTGTTTGTTTTTCAAAACTAGGTCCATCAATTATAACAATGTGTGTAAAATTAGTGTTATCAATTATAAAACCTGAATTAATAAAAGACTGGATTTGTGATCTTGACGATTTAATACTTATAGATGTAGTTTTTGAAGAGTCATTACCGATAACTTCTAAATCACCAAGCTTATATCCACAACCTTGGAAAAAAAATCCAAGGAGGAATACTGCAAAAATAATTTTTAACTTTGTGTGATTCATTTTACTACTATATTAACAAGTTTATTTTTTATATATATTATTTTTTTTATTTCCTTACCATTAGTATATTTTATAACTTCCTCCAACGAAAAAATATATGCCTCAAGTTTTTCTTGATCTATATCGCTTTCTATTTCAATTTTTTTTCTTACTTTTCCATTTATTTGAATAACTATTAAATTTTTATCATCTTTGAGAAAATTTTGGTCAATTATTGGCCAACTTATATCATTATCTATTTCCAATATATTTAGATGCGCTGATAGTTCTTTGCATATATGAGGTGTTATTGGATTCAATAATAAAATTAATGATTTATACACACTAAGAATAACCTCATATCGTATATTATTCTGCTGCAACGAATTTACAATTGAATTTAACAATTCCATGCATGTTGAAACAATTGTGTTAAGACTTAGTCTTTTTCCGTAATCATCAGTAACTTTTGCAATGGCTTTATTGGTTATTATTTTAATTTTTTTTTCGTCATCTAAATTATAATTTTTTATATCTTTATTATAGTTTTTTATTTTAAATCCTACCCCCCATAGCTTATTTAAAAATTTAAATGAACCTTCAACACCATGATCAGACCATTCTAATGAATTTTCAACCGGCGCAGCAAATATTACAAATAATCTTACAGTGTCAGCACCATATTTTTGTATCAAACTATTTGGATCAACGGTATTGCCTTTTGATTTAGACATTTTTGCTCCATCTTTTAATACCATTCCTTGTGTAACAAGGGATTTAAATGGCTCATTAGATTTTAACATTCCTTCATCTCTCAATAATTTATGAAAGAACCTGGCATATAATAAGTGGAGAACAGCATGCTCTATTCCTCCTATATATATATCTACTGGCAACCAATAATTTGCTTCTTCTCCTATCATATTGTGATTATCTTTAGGCGAGCAAAATCTGGATTGATACCAACTTGATTCAAAGAATGTATCAAGAGTATCTGTTTCTCTTATTGCTTTCATTCCTGTTATAGGACATTTTGTATATTTCCATGTGGGATGGTTCTCTAGCGGGTTTCCAGGTGAAGAAAAATCAATATCATCAGGCAACTTTATTGGTAAATCATTCTCATCAACTGTAAGAATTTCTCCATCTTCTCTGTATATAATTGGTATGGGACACCCCCAATATCTTTGTCTGGATATACCCCAGTCTCTTATCTTATAATTTTTTACTTGTTTACCAATTTTCATCTCAGTAATCAAAGAAACTATAGATTTAGAAGCAGATATATTATCTAAGTTATTAAATTCATTTGAGTTAATTAAAAAACCTTCGCCAACGTATACCTCATCATTATTACCATCTTTGGTTATAACTTTTATAATTTCCAAATTGTATTTTTTTGCAAAATTATAATCTCTTTCATCATGAGCAGGTACACCCATTACAGCGCCAGTCCCATAACCAGTAAGAATGTAATTCGCAATCCAAATTGGTACTTTTTTTCCAGTTATTGGGTGAATTGCGTAAAAATTTGTAAAAATTCCTTTTGATATTTTTTTAGGAGATGTTTTTTCATCTTTATCTTTTAATAATAAAAGTTCTTTTGCAAAATTTTTAACATTGTCATCACATTTTTCAATGAAGGCATGATCAGCTGCTAAAGCAATAAAAGTAACTCCATATAACGTATCAGGCCTTGTTGTAAAAACATTAATAATATGATTACTAGTTGCTATTTTAAAAAATAATTCTGCGCCACTTGATTCTCCAATCCAATTCTTTTGCATAGTTAGAACGTTTTCTGGCCAAAATCCTTCTAATTCCTTAAGATCGGATAATAATTGCTTTGAATATGAAGTTGTTTTTAAAAACCATTGGGAAATTTTTTTCTTCTCAACCTTGGCTCCTGAACGCCAACCTTTTCCATCAATAACCTGTTCATTTGCCAACACAGTCTTATCAACTGGGTCCCAATTTACCAAAGATTCTTTTTTATAAACTAATTGTTTTTTAAATAATTTAATAAAAAACCATTGTTCCCATTTATAATAATCTTCTGAGCATGTAGATATTTCTCTATCCCAGTCATAGCTAAAACCAAGAGATTTTAATTGATTTCTCATGTTTTCAATATTTTTGTTTGTCCATTCTTTTGGAGAAGATTGATTTTGAATTGCTGCATTTTCTGCAGGCAACCCAAAAGCGTCCCAGCCAATAGGATGAAGGACATTTTCTCCTTGCATTCGATGAAATCGCGCCAAAACATCGCTTATTGTATAGTTTCTAACATGACCAATATGAAGATTTCCACTTGGATAAGGAAACATAGATAAACAGTAGAATTTTTTTCTTTTATTAATACTAGCTTTAAACGTTTTGCTAGCAGCCCATTCATCTTGTATTTTTTTTTCTATTATTTTGGGATTGTAATTTTCTTGCATTTCTATAAATTGTTATAATTATCTTAAAAATTTAACATAAGTTACATATAATGTCTGAATTATGCTAATAAATAAAGGAACAACTTTTAATAAAGAAATATTTTCAAGAAATTTCATAAAAAATTTCTTAAAGACCGAGTCTGCATCAGGTGTATTACTAATTATTTTTAGTATTCTAGCCATAATTCTTGTTAATTCTGGATTATCAGATTACTACTACGCCATAAAAAACAGTTATATATCAATAAGTATTGATGAATTTAAACTAAAAGAGACTGTTCATCATTGGGTAAATGATGGGCTGATGGCTATATTTTTTCTTGTGATTGGTCTAGAGTTAAAAAGAGAAATGGTAAATGGCCAATTATCTACTTTCTCTAAAATACTTCTACCTGGTATCGCTGCCATAGGCGGAATGGCAATACCTGCAGTAATTTACCTTCTTATTAATATGGATAAACCATCTGCTACACCTGGTTGGGCTATACCAACTGCAACTGATATAGCATTTTCATTAGCTGTTTTATCGGTATTAGGAAATAAAGTTCCTGTTGGACTGAAAATATTTTTATTATCATTAGCTATAATTGATGATCTTGGCGCAGTAATGGTTATCGCCATATATTATACAAATGAAATTTCTTATACATATTTAATCTATGGTTTTATATCTTTTTTATTTTTAATAATTTTAAATTTACTTAATGTAAGAAAATTAACGTTATATATTATTGTCGGAATCTTTCTATGGTACTTTATCTTGCACTCAGGAATACACACAACAATAGCAGGTGTAATCCTTGCATCAACTATTCCTTTTTCTATAAAAAATAGTACACACTCGCCTTTACGATATTTAGAAAAAAAATTACATACGTTTTCCGGATTTATAATATTACCAATATTTGCTTTTTTTAATGCTGATATTGACCTAAGCACAATTAGTTTTACTTCATTATCAAACTCTATACCACTAGGTATAATGCTTGGGCTATTAGTTGGCAAGCCAATTGGAATAACTTTACTTACTTATTTTTCTATAAAATTAAAAGCATGTGAATTGCCAAATAATGTGGATATTATAGATATTCTAGGAGTATCATTTCTTTGCGGCATAGGATTTACAATGAGCTTATTTATAAATAGTTTGGCTTTTGCGCCAACCAATGAACTTATAGATGTTGGTCAGCAATTTTCAAAATCTGGCATATTTTTTGGATCCATACTATCTGGTATTATAGGTTATGGATTATTAAAAATTAAATTAAAATATAAAAATGAATAAACAAAGCACAATATATAGAACTATTTTAACTGTAAGTGGGCTTGTAATAATATTTGCTGGTTTAAAAACAGCTGATAAAATTGTCGTTCCTTTTTTTTTATCAATGTTTATTGCTTTAATATCATTTCCATTATTAAAATTTTTTCAATCAAAAAAAATTAATACGCCAATATCTGTAACGTTAGTTATTTTCACAATAATTGGTGTAAGTTTAAGTATTGCTGCATTAATAGGCACATCTTTAAATGGTTTTAGAAAATCTTTACCAATATATAAAGAGAAAATTTACAATGAAATAGACAAAATTTCTGTTATTAGTGATAAATATGGTATTAATATTGACTCAAATGTTCTGCAGGAATATGTAGATCCAACTTTTATAATGCAATCTGTTGCAAATACGATTAGTGCTTTTGGTAATGTCTTAACAAATTATTTATTAATTTTACTTATAGTAATGTTTACTCTTTTAGAAGCTGCTGGTTTCTCTAATAAAATAAAAAAAGCTTTCAAAAACAGTGATCAATCAATAATTAACTTTCATGTATTTAGCGAAAACATGAATAAGTATCTATCAATTAAAACTGTAGTTAGCATAATTACAGGACTAATAATATATATAGCTCTTAACATCATTGGTCTAGATCATGCGGTTTTATGGGGATTAATAGCATTCTTTCTGAATTATATACCTAGTATAGGCTCTATAATTGCATCAATACCAGCAATAATAATCGCACTAATACAATTTAATTTTTATTATGCAATTTTAGTCGCAATAATCTATTTGATTACAAATATTATAATGGGAAGTTTAATTGAACCTAGATACCTAGGCAAAGAATTAGGATTATCAACTCTTGTAATATTTTTATCATTGCTATTTTGGGGTTGGCTATTAGGCCCTGTAGGAATGCTTCTATCTGTTCCGTTAACAATGATAATGAAAATTGCTCTTCAAAGTAATAATGACACTAAATGGATATCAATTTTACTAGGTAGAAATATAAATAATTAACTTACTCTAATAAATAATTACATATTTCTCTCAATTTATAAGATTTTTCCCTACTAGCTATAGAAATTTTATTTTGACTATGTAAATAATTTTCCGAAAAATATTTATCCACTATATTTTTTTTTAAAAAAAATGAATTAATATATTTTTTTTTATTAAAACGAAGAGATTTTATAATTAATAAGGGTGATTTTATTTTTTCTGAGATTGCTAAAGCAATAGAATCAGATGTTGCATCCCAATTTTTTGGGATATTGAAAGAATTCACCTCTTTTACAGATGGCATCCAGACAAAATTTTTTTTATTTTTATAACAGTTTTTAATATCATATATAGATTTTACAATCTTAAAATTTTCCAAATATATCAAATTTTCTTTTGTATACTTGTTCATTGCTTCAATTGCATATTCGTGAGCTTTTAAATCACTATACTCTTTTTCTTTTTGTTCTATTCTAATATTATTCGCATATTCACCACCACCAAAAATTAATAAAAAACTTGTATTTCTATTTAATTTAATTTCATCTATCCATTTTTTTATATAGATAGTTGATTTTAAACTTCCACCAATTTTAATAACTACCATTTAAATTCACCATTTGAAAAATATTTTAAAAATTTTGATACTTTCTCTAAACTTTCAAGATATTCATCCGTAGGTGAAGAATCATGGACAATACCACCTCCTGCCGAAAAACTTAAACTATTCTTTTCGAGCATTATAGTTCTTATGCATATATTTGTATCCATGGTATTGTTTTCATCTATATAACCTACAGAGCCACAATAAATATCTCTATCACGATGTTCTAATTCTTTAATAATTTCCATAGATCTTTGTTTTGGTGCGCCTGTAATTGATCCGCCAGGAAAACAAGCCTTTAAAATATCTAATGAATTCATGTTGTTTTCTAATTCCCCAGAAATTGTGCTTACCATATGATGTACAGATGCGTAGCTTTCAATATCAAATAGCTTATCAACTTTGACGGAATTTAATTTACAACATTTACTTAAGTCATTTCGTAATAAATCAACAATCATAAGATTCTCAGCCCTATTCTTTTCATCGTTTTTGAGAAAATCAATTTGTTTGTCGTCTAATATTTTATCTTTTAAACGTTTAAGAGTTCCCTTAATTGGTTTTGTCTCTACAATACCATTTCTTGTAGAAATAAATCTTTCTGGGGAAGAGCTAATAATATACATATCATTAAAACTAAAAAATGTAGAATATGGAGCAGGATTTATATTTCTTATGTCTTTATAAATATTCCAAGGTTCAGCATCATATTTACATGTAAAATTCTGAGAGTAATTAACCTGATAACAATCACCGTTCTTAATATAACTTTTAATAGTTTTAACATCAGCCATGTATTTTTCTTTGGAAGTATTTTTTTCAAAATTATAAAAAATATTATTATAATCTTGTTTTATTGATAAATTTTTTGATAAGAACTTTGTAGAGAAGTAATCAATAAGACTATTTTTATTATCGTATACAATCCATGATTCTTTTTTTTCATGATCTACAATAACAGCCCAATCATAAAATCCTACCGCAATATTTGGAAAAATTTTTTCGTCTAAAGAATCCATATTACTATCCAAAGCTTCGTAACCAAAGTATCCCATTAGTCCTTTTGAAAACGGAAATTCTTTACTTATTTCTTTTGTATGATGGTATTTTTTAATTATTTCAAATGGATCATCATAAAAAGAGGAATTTAAGTTATTACTTTGAACATTAATATTCTTTCCATATGAGGTAATTTTTATATTTGGATTGCACGATAAAATATCATATCGTCCAAAATTACTAACATCGTTACAGCTATCAAGAAAAATAAACCAGTCAAAATTTTTTAAATATTCAGCATAAATGCAAGAATTACTGTAGTAATTTATTTTAAATTTTTTCATATTCTTTATTTATACTATTTAAAACAACTAATGCAGAGGGAAAGTTTTTATAGACATCTTGATAAATATTTTTTTTTAGTAAATCATTTTTTATGTTTTCTTTAGGTTTATATATTATATTATTTTTTTCACATAATTCTTTTACCAAAAAATACCCTTCGCCTACAGATGATATTATAGAATTTTTTAATTTTATGTCTAATCTATTTGTAAGACACGAAAATATTTTTTTAATAATTTCTCTTTTAATTTTCTTAGAAATTTCTACAAGGTATTTTTCGTCATTAGGGTTATAATCAAATCCAATATTTCTAGCAAGCCTTATTAATGAGTTTTCTCTGGTAAAACTTTTGCCATCAGCACCTCTATAATGCAAATTTGTAAAATCAATATCTTTTGTGATATTAAATATATCTCCAGTTGTAGCATATACCTCGTTAATAA
>JAYNQN010000002.1:19201-44920 GCA_038114285.1 Gammaproteobacteria bacterium
TATAATTCACACTGTCAATAAGCATAGATAATGGTGTTCTTACTACGCCAACATAAACTAAAGTATTATTGCATAGTCTTTGATAATCACTTACGTTATCTTTAACGCTCATATTTTTATAAATTATGTCTGTTGTTGTTGATCCTATATCAATTAAAACATCAATATCTCTAGATAAGTTTAAAAAATTCAACGACAACATCCAATTTGTTGAAAATAATTTATTAGGTTTTAATAATGCATCTGAGTAATCTATGTAGTTACCATCATTAGAAAAATAAAAATTTTTACCTAACATATGGTTTTTACACAATTCTATTATTTTAAGAATACCATCATTTCTTTCTAAAAAATTATCACAAGATTCTGCAGTTATTGTTATGAAATTTGAGACTTCGTATCTTTCATATTTATTATAAACTTTAGTAAACAAAGATCTTAAGTTACTGAAATTTTCCCATATTTTTAAATTTTCACTATAAGTATCAATAATATTATAATTTGAATCAAATACGCAAATTTTGGTATTTGCGCCACCAATATCCCAGCCTATTAATATTTTATTATTCATCATAAACATTAATTAAAAAATTTTTATTATTTTCTATAGAAAAATCGTAATTTGCATTATAGAACAATTCCAAAGGATTAAATCCTAATGATTTTGATAAAAAAGAATATGAAGTTGTTAGCCTCGGGTTTATCTCAAGAAAAAATATTTTATCATCATTTGTTATAATAGCATCGATACCAAAAAAACCATTATACCCCTCTAGATTACTTAATATAGAGTTCACAAATTTATCAAATAACACATATGACGAATTTAACTTTCCAATATATATTTTTTTTAAAGCTAAAGTATTTCCTAATGTTTCTTCGTATTTCTGCTCATTTATAGATAAAATCCTATAATTGCCATTATTTGCGACAATATTTATTCCAACTATAGTACCTTCATGGTAAGGCTGATATATATGTCTATCAGTTAAAAGTATTTTTTTATCTTTAAGATCTGATCTATTGTGAAAAATAAAAAGATTTTCGGATCCAAAACCATCAAATACTTTTGCTATAATCTTATTGTTTTCATCAATAAATTTATAATTATCAAAAGTATTAATTAAATAATCTTTGGATTTTATCAAATGATTATTGATTTCTTTTTTATTAGTAGTAGTTTTAATAAAGTTACTTTGACAATTTAGTAAATTAACATTTCTTTTTTCTAAGTTTTTTACTATATTGAATAATTCTAAATTTTCTTCAGGTGCTACTATTAAAACAGAATCATTTTTATTTAAATTCAAACATATATCATCAACAATTTCCTTTGAATTATTTCTTTTTATAATATTCACATTATTTAATAAATTTATATTTCCATCATCAATTAATACTGAAACTTCTGGTTTTTCACTACAATTCATTAAATCATTAGCTATAGAGGTTGTTATTATTTTCGCCTCATTTAAAATCAAGGAAGAAGTGCCTTTTACAAATTTTTGACCAAGGAAATGTTCGTAAATTAAAATACCCATATTATTATGAAATTAATTCCAGCTATAGACCTTAAAAATGGAAAAGTTGTTAAACCAAACGGTAACGAGAGAGAAACGTACTGCGAAATAAATCCAAATCTTGCTCCATCTTCTGACCCCGTAAAATTTATTGAATATATATTAACTCAATACGATTTTAACACAATTTATATAGCAGATTTAGACTCAATTGAAAATTTCATTAATAATAATAAATTAATAGAAAATATCCTAAAAAAATTCAAAAAAATAAAATTTCTTGTAGATAATGGAGCGATAAAAGCAGAAAATCTAAACATAATAAAACTAAAGAATTTTGTACAAATAATAGCCACAGAAACCTTTGAAGATTATAGTTTTCTTAAAAATAATGATTTTAAAAATTATATACTATCATTAGATTTTAAATTTAAAAAAATAATTTGCAAAAATGAAGGTTATAAAAAGATATCACCTAGTAAAGTAATATGTATGAATATGGATAGTATTTCAAAACAAATTGGTATAAATAATATTAATATTATTGAAACAAAAAAAATTTATCCAAATTCAGAAATTATAATTTCAGGTGGAATTAAAAATAATAAAGATATTTATGAGCTAAAAAAAAATAAATTTAAAGAAGTAATTCTAATGACAGCTATATTACAAAAGAATATCGAGTATAAAAAACTATAAAATAATATCTTATTTAAATTTTTTTTCAATTATTTCAATAATTTGATCATAAACATCTTTTTTGCTTTGATTAGCATCTATAATTTTTACTCTCGTGTTATTTTTTTTTGCAATATCTTTATATCCGTCATAAACGTCATTAAAAAACTTACTATTTAGATTTTCAAATCTGTCCTTCTTCTTATTTTTTGGGAACCTCTTTTTTGAGAGATCATATGATAAGTCAAAAAAAATAGGTAGATCTGGCATTATATTGTCTGTAAAGTTATTAATTAGAATTTCAATTTATTTCAAACTAACTTTTTTTCCGTAACCTTGATAAGCTAACGAAGCATCAATATATCTATCACATAATATCCAATTACCATTTGATAATTTTGGTTTTAAAATTTCGTCTATATGTTGTTTTCTAATTGCAAATAATAAAAGTAATTCTGCTTCTGGTGTTACTGAGGTTTTATTATTTAGTAAAATGCTTCTTAAAGACTCGCCATACTTTGTGCCTCCAGGCTCTCGCGTGCAATAAACTGTTACACCTTTATCTTCTAAATATTGTTTTACTGATTTAATAGTTGTTGTCTTACCAACACCTTCTATACCTTCAAAACTTATTAATTTTCCTTTTTTCATAGTTATTTTTTTTGATACATGTTTACAGCTTTTACATGGTCCTTATAATTTTTAGAGAAAATATGCTTACCTTGATTATTTGAGACAAAATATAAAAATTCACTTTTTGCTGGTTTACTAGCTGACTTTATCGAGCTCTCACCAGGTGAGCATATTGGTGTTTTTGGCAAACCATTAATCTTATATGTATTATATTCGTTTTTAGCCTGCAAGTCTTTTTTTGTAATATTACCTTTATAGTTTTTCATGCCATAAATAACAGTAGGGTCAGCTTGTAGCCTCATTTTTTTATTTAGTCTATTTACAAAAACACTTGCAATTAAGGGCTTTTCGGAGTCTACAAAAGTTTCTTTTTCTATAATTGAAGCCATTATTAGCATTTCATATGGGCTTTTATATGGTAAAGAATAATCTCTAAGATTCCAATATTTCATCAAAATCTTTTCCATTTTTTTTTGACAATTTGTTAAAAATTTTGATTGAGTAATGCCAGAAGAGAATTTATATGTATCAGGAAAACATAAACCTTCAGGAGATAAAGCTTTAATAGCTGTGTTATTTACATATTTATTATTGCTAAAACTAACATGCTTGGTGTTTTTTAAAATTGTTAAAATTTCACTAAAAGTTAAACCTTCAATTATAGTAATGGTTTCTTGATAAAGATTTCCATTTAACACTTTTTTTAAAATATTGTATTCAGTATCATGAGAAGATATTTTATATTTTCCCTTAATAAACTTAGGTTTAATACTATAAAGATATGATAAAATTTTAAATCTAAAGGATGAATCAATAATTTTATATTCTTTTAAAGATTTAATACTTTCACTTACACTATCACCAGGTTTAATATAAAAACTTCTTTTAGTATATTCTGGGTATTTATTAAAAGAAAAATTTAAATATGAAAAAAACATTAAAATAAAAATAGCAAAAACTAGAATTAATATTTTAAAAAAGAATATTTTATTTGTAAATCTCATTATCTACTAATTTAATTAAAGATTGTATATTATTATTAATTTTGTATTTATAACCTGATAAATCCTTTATATTCCATATTAATCTTATTGAGTTACAAAAAAAAGCTCCGTCATAATTTTTAATATCTTTCATATTAATCTTTTTAATATTTATTTTATATTTATTTTTTTTTAGAATATTTATAATTACAGACCTCATAACACCTTCAACGCTGTTACCGTGAATCTTAGGCGTATAGAAATTCATGCCTTTTACAAAAAAAATATTGCTAGATGTTCCCTCAATAATATTATTATCTTCATCACACATAATTAATTCTGGATAATTTTTTGATAGTTCGCTTGTTGCCAAAACCTGAGTAAGTCTGTTCATATGTTTTATACTTTCGAGGGGTTCTATCGTTTTAAATAACCTAGTTTTTGAAAATTTTGTCTTTATACCATTATCATTATATGGTTTTGGAATTTTTGTCATCTTTGAAGTTGTTAGTATTATATTTGGACTTATATTTTCAATATTTATATTGTAACCACGTTTTTTAACAGTACCTCTAGTTATATTAATATTTAAAATACAATTTTTTTGATCACTTATTGCTTTAGTAATATGACTTCTTAAGGTATCTGGATTAAAATTTTTTATTTTTAGTGCTTTACAACCAGCTTTTATCCTTTTTATATGTAATTTAATATTTTTTGGATCTTTATTTAAAACGAGTATTGTTTCAAATACACCGTCACCGTAAAGAAACCCTCTATCAAATATTGATATACTTGATTTTGGTTTTCCATTTACTAAATTCATTTTACATACGCTTAAAGATTAAAGTCCCATTTGTTCCACCAAAACCAAATGAATTTGACATTGCTATTTTTACATCTACTTCTCTTGCGGTATTTGGAACATAATCAAGATCGCATTCTGGGTCCTGGTCATTAAGATTTATTGTTGGTGGAATAACATTATCTCTTATTGCTAATACACAAAATACAGCTTCAACCCCACCTGCTGCTCCAAGTAAATGGCCAATCATAGACTTAGTTGAGCTTATTGGGGTTTTTTTTGCATTTTCAAGACCTAAAGCTGATTTTATAGCATCTGTCTCCGCCTTATCTCCTGCAGGTGTAGAAGTTCCGTGAGCATTTATATAACTTATATCTGTTTCGTTTAGAGAAGCTTCATTTAAGGCCTGCTTCATACATTTTGCTGCGCCAGCACCTCCTGCAGCAGGTTGCGTCATGTGATGAGCATCACTATTCATTCCAAAACCAGATAACTCGCAATAAATTTTTGCTCCTCTAGCTTTTGCTTTTTCATATTCTTCCAGAATTACAATTCCAGCACCATCACCAAGTACAAACCCATTTCTATTAATATCCCATGGTTTGCTAGCTGTTTCTGGGTCGTCATTATTTGTTGAACAAAGTGCTTTTGCCGAAGCAAATCCGCCTATTCCTAAAGGACATGTCGCCATTTCTGCTCCTCCAGCTATCATACAATCCACGTACCCATGCTTTATCAATCTTGCTGCATCACCGATACTATGTGTACCAGTAGCACATGCTGATACTAGAGACATATTTGGTCCAGTAATACCATACATTATCGATAAATTACCAGATACCATATTTATAATAGAACTAGGAACAAAATATGGAGATATCTTTCTTGGGCCTTTATTTAAAAAGTTTCCATAGTTTCTTTCTATGTAAGGCAAGCCGCCTATACCAGAACCTATAGAGATGCCTATTCTATCTCTATTTTCATCTGTTATTTCAAGGCCAGAATCATTTATGGCCATCACACTTGCGCCAATACCATAATGGATAAAAGTATCCATTTTCTTTTGATCCTTAGGACTTATGTAATCATCAGCATTAAAGTCAATTACTGATCCTGAAATCTTTACAGAAAAAGAAGATGCATCAAAAGATTCTATCTTTCTTATTCCACTAACACCATTTTTTATGTTACCCCACGCTTTATCAAGAGCAGAACCTACTGGTGACACTAGACCTAACCCTGTTACTACTACTCGTCTGGTATTTTCTGTCATTTTATTTTCTTTATCTATATGAAAATATTAAATTTACTTACTGTTTGCGTTAACATAAGCATTAGCTTGTGCAACAGTTGTTATTTTTTCTGCTTCTTCATCAGGGATTTCACAGTCAAATTCTTCTTCCAGTGCCATAACTAATTCCACAGTATCTAATGAGTCTGCGCCTAAATCGTCAACAAATGAAGCATTTTCTGTGACTTGATCCTCTTTAACCCCTAATTGTTCAATTATAACCTTCTTTACTCTTTCTTCGTTGCTCATGCTATCCCCTATTGGTTGTGATGCTATTAAAAAATCCAATCATTCTATTAAAATAATACAAGATAATCCAGAAATGATTACTATTGCATAAATAATCCGCCATTTACATTTATAGTCTCACCAGTAATATAAGATGCTTTATCAGAGGCTAAAAAGGCTACTGCGTAAGCTATATCATCTGGTGCACCCATTTTTATCATAGGTATATTTTTTGTAATCTGCTCTTTTTGTGATTCATTTAACTTGTTAGTCATATCTGTCTCTATAAATCCAGGAGATACACAATTTACAGTTACTCCCCTAGTTGCAACTTCTTTTGCTAAAGATTTACAAAAACCTATCATACCAGCTTTTGTTGTTACATAATTTGATTGACCAGCATTTCCAGTACTTGCCACTACTGATGATATACAAATAATTCTTCCTTTTTTCTTTTTTATCATAGGTTTAAGAAATATTTTTGATATTCTATATAAGGAGTTTATGTTGGTCTCTATTGTATCAAACCACTTACTATCATCCATTCTAATGAATAAAGAATCATTAGTTATACCAGCATTATTAACTAAAATATCAGGAGTATCAGCATAATCATCACTTATATTACTAAATAACTGATCTATAGATTCCTGACTTTTAATGTCTAATACATATGATTTTCCGTCAATATTATTAAGTTCAAACTCTTTTTGAAGAGCATTGCTAGAGTCGTCGCTTGTACCTGTGCCCAATACAATAAATCCATCTTTAGCTAACTGCTTAGCAATAGCTAGGCCTATACCTCTTGTTGCTCCGGTTACTAGAGCTATTTTTTTTTCATCACTCATAGGCTACCTATATCCTCTAAGGCTTTATCTAAACTATTGCAATCTGATACAGATAAAGATTTTATACTATTATCAATTCTTTTGTTAAATGAAGTCAAAACTTTTCCTGGGCCTAATTCAAGCAATGTATCAACACCTTGCTGCTCCATATACTCTATAGTTTCAACCCATCTCACAGACGAATAAAGTTGCCTTACCAATGCTTTCTTTATTTGGTTTTCTTTATCTTCAATACATACATCAACATTATTAATTACAGGAATATTTGGAGAACTAAAATTAACTTTATCAACATGATCTTTAAATACTTTTGATTGTTCAATCATTAAAACTGAATGAGCGGCGACGCTTACTGGCAAGGGAATAACTTTTTTTGCGCCTTTAGAAATAGCTAGATTTGAGAGCTCTTCAACACCTAAATCTGTGCCTGATATCACAATTTGCCCAGGTGCATTAATATTAGCTATACTCACAGAATTTAAGGTATTTTCTTCATATAATTTTTTAAGTATATGATAATCAACGCCAATTATTGCTGCCATTTTTCCCTTTGGTGCATTTTTCATGCAAACAGCTCTATTTTTTACGAGATTAACTGCATCTTTGAATTTAATAACACCTGAAGCACATAAAGCTGTATATTCACCAAAGCTATGTCCTGCCATAAAAATTGGAGCTTCACCACCTTCATCATTCCATATCTTCCAAACCGAGAGAGCTGAACAAAGCATTATAGGTTGAGTAAATTCTGTATCATTTATTTTTGACTCTGGACCATTTTTAGTAATTTTCCATAAATCACAAGATAAAACATCGGATGCTTCTTCAAAAATTTCTGAAACAATGCTATATGTAGTTTTCAGTTCTTTAAGCATTCCTATGCTTTGCGATCCTTGGCCTGGAAATAATATACCTAAACTCATAAATTTTAATTATCCGTTATTAAGTTAAAATAAATTGATTATCAAGAATTTACTATACACATTATTACAAAAAAATAAATTTCTGATATACTTTATATTAAGTTTTCTAACTTATAAACAAAAATATTACAATAAATTATTTTATAAAAAACAATTATGGCAAAAGAAGAGCATATAGAAATGGAAGGAACTGTTGTAGAAACTCTTCCTAATACAATGTTTAGAGTAGAATTAGAAAACGGCCATATTGTTACTGCTCATATCTCAGGAAAAATGAGAAAGAATTACATTAGAATATTAACAGGTGATAAGGTTACAGTTGCACTTACACCTTACGATTTAAGTAAAGGTAGAATTACCTTTAGAGACAGATAATTTTAATTTAAATCAATCTGTTTAATGGCATGGGTCCCACATATCACTGTAGCTTCAATAATCAAACAAGATGACAAATACTTGTTTGTTGAAGAATATGTTCAGAATAATCTTGTTATAAACCAACCTGCTGGCCATCTTGAAGAAAATGAAAGTATTATTGAAGCGTGTATAAGAGAAACGCTTGAGGAAACAGCATATCTGATAGTTGTAAATAGCTTGGTTGGTGTATATCAAGAACGAAAAAAAAATTCTTTAGATATGTGGTTGAGGTTTTGCTTTGATTGCACAATAAAAAAAGAATTTAAGAATAGAAAGCTAGATAAAAACATAGTCAAAAAATTATGGTTGTCTAAAGATGAAATAATAAATAAAAATATTTCATTAAGAAGCAGTATGGTACTAAAATGTATTGAAGACTATGAAAATAACAGAAAATATCCCTTAGAAATTTTAAGTTCTCTACTAGAAAAATGAATAATAAAGTAATAATAGGTTTGTCTGGCGGTGTTGACTCAACAATTTCAATGATGCTTCTAAAAAACAAAGGCTATAATTTAGAAGCATTGTTTATGAAAAACTGGGATGAGGATGATAGTCAAGAAGGCTGTAATGCAGAAGAAGATCTTAAATATGCGAGAGATGCTTGCAATCAACTAAATATAAAATTACACACAGTAAATTTTTCTGACGAATACTGGAATAATATATTTTTGGAGTTTATTGATAGTTATAAAAGAGGTTATACGCCAAATCCAGATATATTGTGTAACAAATATATTAAATTTAAAGTATTTTTGGATCATGCAATTACGCTTGGTGCCAGTAAAATTGCAACTGGACATTATGCGAAAATAGTGAAAATTAAAAATTCATTTTATCTAAGTATTCCGAAAGACAACAAAAAAGATCAAACATATTTCCTACATACTCTAGATCAGGACCAACTTTCAAATATTATATTTCCACTAGCAGATATAACAAAAGATGAAGTAAAAATGCTAGCCAAAAAAAATCAATTCATGTCTTATAGCAAAAAAGAAAGTATGGGAATATGTTTTATTGGAAATAAAAAATTCAAAAATTTTATATCAAACTATATTGATAATAAACAAGGAAATATATTAGATAGCTCAAATAACATAATCGGAAAACATAAAGGAATGTTTTATACAACAATTGGTCAAAGAGAAGGTATAGGTGTTGGAGGAATAAAAAATAAACAAAATTTACCGTGGTATGTATATAAAAAAGATATAAAAAAAAACATATTATATGTTTGCCAAGGCAATGATAATGAACTTTTATTTAAACAAAAAATTTTTTTTAAAGATTTACAAATCATTACACAAAAGGATTCTGACATATTAAATAAAAAAATTATTTGTCAAATTAGACATCTAGGGAAAAAATATCTTTGTAGTATCAAAAAAATAAAAAATAATTTATATTGTGCTAATACTGATTCCAAAGTTAGAGCCCCAGCTCCTGGACAATCAATAGTTTTTTTTGATGGCGATTTATGTATGGGCGGAGGAATAATTGTTGATGATTAAATCAGTAAAAATCGATGATAACTATTTATTATCATTATGTGCAATTTTACAAAGTGTTTCTTTAATAAATAGAATTGCCACAACAGACTTTAATGCAACACAAGACTCAAAATTTCTTATTGACAGTATTTATATAAAAAATGAATTAAATGCAATTTCAATATACAAAAATAAAAGTGAATTATTTGAAGGATACATGCTTTTAAAAAATATATTGCTTGGAAAAAATGAAATATCGTTAATTACAATGCAAAAATATGTTTTAAATATTCTTTTGATACAAAAAAATATAAATAAAAACAAAAGTTTAATGGAATTAATCAGAAAAAAAATTGATAATTATCAAGAAAATAGTATTATATCTAAAAATTTGAATAACCAAGTACTCTACTCTGAAGAAATTTATAAAGAATATATAGGTATAATTAGGCCAAGAGTAATAATATCTGGCAAAAAAGAATATCTAGACAAGAACTCGTCATTAATAAGAGCCTTGTTGTTAAGTGGAATTAGAGCCGCTTTTTTATGGAGTTATTACGGCGGTAATAAGTGGCAATTAATGTTTAAAAGAAAAGAAATTTTAAATAAATGTAATAGTTTTTTTATTTAATTTTCATAAATAAGGATAAATTCAATGAAAAATAGTTTTAGTACAAAAACAAAAATCACATGTAATAAAAATGAATATACAATTTTTGATATATCAAAAATACCTGGTGTAGAGAAGCTCCCCTATTCTATAAAGATATTGTTAGAAAATTTAGTTCGCAACGAGGACGATATAACTGTTACAAAAGAAGATATAAAATCTATAATTGAGTGGCATAATCATGCTGGTCAGAAAGAAATAGCATACAGACCGGCAAGAGTTTTAATGCAAGATTTTACAGGGGTACCTGCCGTTGTAGATTTAGCTGCTATGCGTGATGCAATAAAAAAACTTGGTAAAAGCCCTAATGATATTAATCCATTACAGCCAGCTGAGTTAGTTATTGATCACTCAGTACAAGTTGATAATTTTGGAAGCGAGAAAGCTTTTGATTTAAATGCACAATTAGAATATGAAAGAAATCTTGAAAGATATAAATTTTTAAAATGGGGTCAGTCAGCGTTCTCTAACTTCAAAGTTGTCCCACCTGACACCGGTATTGTTCATCAAATTAATATAGAGTTTTTAGCTAGATGTATTTTTACAAAAGAAATTAACAATGAGAACTATGCCTACCCAGATACTGTTGTAGGTACTGATTCACACACTACAATGATAAATGGTATTGGAGTTTTAGGATGGGGTGTTGGAGGAATAGAAGCTGAAGCCTCAATGTTAGGACAACCAATCTCGATGCTTATACCAAAAGTTGTTGGCTTTAAACTAACTGGTAAAGTTTCCGAGGGTGTTACAGCAACAGATGTTGTTTTAAATATAGTTGAAATATTAAGAAAACATGGCGTAGTTGGAAAATTTGTAGAATTTTATGGAGATGGTCTTGATAATTTATCACTTGGTGATAGAGCAACAATAGCAAATATGGCTCCTGAATATGGTGCAACTTGTGGAATATTTCCAATAGATGAAGAAACTATTGACTATATGAAACTATCAAATCGTGATGATGACAAGATTGAGCTGATAAAACAATATTCTGAAAAAGTCGGAATGACAAGAAAAGACTGCGATAATGCTGAATATACTGAAAATATTGAATTAGATATTTCGTCAGTATTGCCATCTATTGCAGGGCCAAAAAGACCACAAGATCGTATAAATTTAAAAGACGCTAAAGAATCATTTCAAAAAGAGCTTTCTTTGATAAATCCAAAAAATAAAGCTTCAGAAATAACAATAAAAGATAATAAATTTTCTATTAATAATGGAGATATTGTAATTGCAGCTATAACTTCATGCACCAATACTTCAAATCCAAGTGTTATGATAGCTGCTGGTTTGGTTGCAAAAAAAGCTAGAGAATTAGGTCTAGAAAGAAAACCTTGGGTTAAAACTTCTTTAGCTCCAGGATCAATGGTTGTTACTGAATATCTCAAAAACTCAAATCTTTTAAAATCAATGGAAGAACTTGGATTTCAAAATGTTGGATATGGGTGTGCTACATGTATTGGCAATTCAGGGCCTCTTATAAAGGAAATAAGTGATGGCATAAAAGAAAACGATTTAGTGGCAGCATCTGTATTATCAGGAAATAGAAATTTTGAAGGAAGAGTGCATGCAGAAGTTAAACTTAACTATCTAGCATCACCACCATTAGTTATAGCTTACGCAATTGCTGGTTCTATGAATATTGATATTACAAGTGAGCCACTAGCAAAAAATAAAGATGGTAAAGATGTGTATTTAAAAGACATATGGCCATCAAATTCAGAAATTAATAAAATTTTAAAATCTTCTCTTACTGCAGAGCAATTTAAATCTTCATACGAA
Source organism: Gammaproteobacteria bacterium (assembly GCA_038114285.1). GTDB lineage: Bacteria > Pseudomonadota > Gammaproteobacteria > Poriferisulfidales. The sequence goes on from JAYNQN010000002.1 coordinate 31,479, forward strand.
AATATATACGAAGGTGAAAAGGAATGGAAGAATATTGATGTAGCAAAAAACAATCAATATGAATGGGATGACTCAACATATATTGCAAACCCACCTTACTTTGACAATATGTCATCTGAGGATTTAAAAATTGATGAAATTAAATCAGCTCGCGTTTTAGCATATCTTGGAGACTCTGTAACAACGGATCATATTTCACCTGCAGGAAATATCAAAGAAGATAGTCCAGCTGGAAAATATTTAATGAGTAAAAATGTTAAACCAAGTCAATTTAATTCATATGGATCAAGAAGAGGAAATCATCAAGTAATGATGAGAGGAACCTTTGCTAATATAAGATTAAAAAATAAACTTGTTCCACATATTGAAGGTGGTTATACATTGCATATGCCAACAAACAAAGAAATGACGATTTTTGATGCTGCAATGGAATATAAAAAAGATGCAGTACCAACAATAATAATTGCTGGCAAGGAATATGGTAGCGGATCGTCTAGAGATTGGGCTGCTAAAGGACCTAAGCTTCAAGGCGTAAGTGCAGTTCTTACAGAAAGTTTTGAAAGAATTCATAGATCAAATCTTGTGGGTATGGGAATACTTCCTTTACAGTTTAAAGATGGTGAAAATGCAGAAACTCTTGGTCTTACAGGAAAGGAAGAATTTACTATAAGTGGAATAAATGATGGGGAAGCAAAAACCGTTACCATAAGCGCAAGCAATGGTAACGAAAAAATATCATTTGATGTAAATGTTAGAATTGATACACCTCAAGAAGTAAAATATTTCAAAAGTGGTGGAATTCTTCAATATGTTTTGAAGCAGATAGCTGCTTAAATTATTTTATACCGCCTTTAGTTAATTCTAATGGATCTAGAAATTTTTTAAGTTCTTTTTCTGTTAAATCAGTTTCTTCAAGAGCGATTTCAATAATAGGCTTGCCTGTTTTATATGCCTTTTTAGCAATATAAGCACCCTTCTCATAACCGATAATTCTATTTAAAGCAGTTACTAGTATTGGATTAGCGTTAATAGATTTATCTATAATAGATTTATTAACTTTAAAATCCAAAATTGATTTTTTAGATAAACTTATAGCGGTATTAGAAATAATATTTGTACTTTGAACAATATTGTAAACAATAACTGGCAGCGTTACATTTAATTGAAAATTTCCAGACTGTCCACAAATCATGATAGTAGTGTCATTACCTATGACTTGGGAACACGCCATTATTGCTGACTCAGAAATAACAGGATTAACCTTTCCGGGCATTATGCTGCTGCCAGGTTGTAAGGCTTTTAAAGTTATATCAGATATTCCAGAACCTGGTCCAGAATTCATCCATCTTAAATCATTTGCAATTTTAATTAGAGAAACGGCTAAAGTTTTTAAATGAGAACTATATAAAACGATATCATCTTGAGAACTTAATCCTTCAAATTTATTTTTTTTATCTACATACTTAATTTTGCTTTCAGTATTTAGGAATTTTATACATTCCCTTGAAAATGATTTATGAGCATTAATACCAGTACCAACAGCTGTGCCTCCTATTGGCAACCTTTTTAGTCTCTGAATACAAATCTTTAAACTTGCTAAATTATCATCTATTTGCGCTTTCCAACCTGAAATTTCTTGCCCAAAAGTAACAGGCATTGCATCCATAAGATGAGTTCTTCCAGTTTTTACTATTTTACTTAGTTTTTTAGATTTACTATTTAAATCTTTTGATAAAATATTTAAAGATGGTAGCAATTTTGTAATTGCTAAGTTATATGAACAATGATTAATAGCAGTCGGTATAACGTCATTAGAACTTTGTGACATGTTCACATGATCATTTGGGTGAACATTTGTTTTGAATTTTTTTTTCGATATATTTGATATCACCTCATTAACATTCATGTTTGTGCTGGTTCCTGATCCTGTTTGAAAAATATCTACTGGAAAATGCTCTGAGTTATACGATTCAAGCAAAAACTTTGCTGATTTTATAATTGTGTCACAAATTTTTTTATCTAAAAGGCCTAGTTTATGGTTAGCCTTTGCGGCCGCAATTTTAATTAATAACAAGCTTTCAATAAATTCCTTAGGCATAATGAGATCGCTAATAACAAAATTATCAACAGCTCTTTGAGTTTGGGGTCCATATAGTGCGTCTTTAGGTAAATTTACTTCACCCATACTATCTTTTTCGATTCTAAAGTTATTTTTTTGTTTCTTCATAAGTAAATTATCTCTTACATTAACAATATAATATAATTATAGTATAATCTAAACTTAAATTACTACCGTAAAATTAAGAAATGACAAATAAAAATCTTGAATATTCATTAAAAGCAATCTCCCCAATAGATGGTAGATACGCAACCCAAATTGACAATGAATTAAATGAAATAAATAGTGAATATGGTTTAATAAAAAAAAGATTATTTGTTGAAATAAAATGGTTTATTCATCTTACAACAATAAAAGCAATCAATAATAAATTCAGTTTGAATAAATCTGAGAAAAAATACTTATTAGATATTGAAAAAAAATTCAATATTAAAGATGCTATTAAAATTAAAAAGATAGAAGAAGTAACGAATCATGATGTAAAATCAATAGAGTATTATCTTCAAAAAAAGTTTGATGAACATAAAACATTAAAACATAAAAAAGAATTAATACATTTTTGTGCTACATCTGAAGATATAAATAATATTTCTTATGCATTAATGCATGAAGAAACAAAAAAAATACTTTTAAAAAAACTTCTTGAGCTTCAAAAGATTATTAAATTTAATCAAAAAAAATTTGCTAATACAGCAATGTTATCAAGAACACATGGACAAAAAGCTTCTCCTACAACTTTTGGTAAAGAGCTAAAAGTTTTTACAGCTAGAATTGACAAACAAATTGATCACATGGAAAGAAGAAAAGCATATGCTAAAATTAATGGTGCTGTTGGAAATTATAATGCACATGTATTTGTTCTTCCTAATGTGACATGGGATATAGAGACAAAAAAATTTCTCAAAACTATTGGTTTATCTCAAAATGAATATACTACTCAAATTGAAAACCATGATTGGCTTGCAGAATCTCTTAATGACATCTCTCTGGTTTCATGCATACTTTTAGATTTTTCAAAGGATATATGGATGTATATTATGCTTGATTACATTAAACAGAAAAGTATTAATTCTGAAGTTGGGTCATCAACTATGCCACATAAAGTTAATCCAATTAATTTTGAGAATGCAGAAGGAAATTTAGAAATAACAATATCTTTAGCTCAAGCGATAAGTAAAAAATTGACATCTTCTAGACTTCAAAGAGATTTAACAGATTCAACGGTTTTAAGAAATTTAGGCGTAATATACTCGCATTACTATATTTCATTAACATCTTTAATAAAAGGGATGAAGAAAATAGATATTAATAGAAAAAAAATTAATGAAGAATTAGACAATAGTTGGGAAATATTAGCAGAGCCAATACAAACAGTTATGAGATACTACAATATAAAAAATAGTTACGATATTTTAAAAAATGCAACTAGAGGAAGAGTCATTAACAGGGAAACTATACATAAAATTATTAATAGTTCCGATCTAGACAAAACCGTAAAAAATAAACTTCTTAATCTTAAACCAAGTGAATATATTGGAATTGCGGAAAAAATTACACTAAAAAAGAATTAGCAATGAAATATAACAGCACAAGAAATTCAGAATTAAATAAAAATTTTGACGATATAATAATTGAAGGTCTTGCGCCAGATGGTGGGCTATATATGCCTAAAAACTGGCCTAAGATTGATCTGCCTCAAATATTGAATAATAAAAACTTAAAATACTATGAATTAGCATCAATAATTTTAAAAGAATTTGTAGGTGATACAATCTCGAAGAGTGATCTTGAAGAAATTGCACAAAAGACATATAAATCATTTACGAATGAAAAAATAGCTCCGTTAATTAACTTTTCAGATAACAAATATGTTTTAGAGTTATTTCATGGTCCTACTTTTGCTTTTAAAGACTATCCACTTCAAATGCTTGGAAATCTATTTCAGTACTATCTTAGTAAAAAAAATAAAAATATAACTGTAATTGGAGCTACATCAGGAGATACTGGTTCAGCAGCTATTGATGCTTGCAAAGATAAAGATAATATAAAAATATTTATTCTTCACCCAAAAAACAAGACATCGGATATTCAAAGAAAACAAATGACTACGATAAAGTCAAATAATGTTTTTAATATAGCTATAGATGGAACTTTTGATGATTGCCAAAATATAATAAAGAAACTATTTCTTTCAGAAGAACTTAAAGCAAAAACAACACTTTCTGCGATAAACTCAATAAATTGGGCAAGAATCATTTCGCAATCGGTATATTTCTTTTGGTCATACATTCAGGCAGGTAAGTACGATAGAAAAATAAATTTTATTGTACCGACAGGAAATTTTGGAAACGTTTATGCTGCTCACATTTCAGGAATAATGGGCCTGCCAATTGAGAAATTATATGTTGCTACAAATTCAAATGACATTATGCACAGAACAATTATGAATGGTGATATGTCCTTAAGAGAGGTTAAAAGCACAATTAGCCCTAGCATGGATATTCAAATTTCAAGTAATTTTGAAAGACAGTTGTTTGAATCTATGAATTATAATTCAGAAAAACTTAATGCCCTAATGAAATCATTTCTTAAAAACAAAAAGTATGATCTTAGTGGAGAAATTCACAATAACTTAAAAATGTATTATAAATCAAAAGGAATAAATGATGACCTAACTTCACTTACAATAAAAAAATATTATCAAGAATATAATTACATTTCTGATCCTCATACCGCTACAAGTTTGAATATTTTAGATGATCTAAAAAACGAAGAAATTAACATAGCATTAGCATGTGCACATCCTTCTAAATTTCCAGATTCTATTAAAGACTCCATTGGTATTTTTCCACAACAACCTAAAAGTCTTGCAAAGATGTTTAATTTAGAAGAAAAGTACATTGATTTAGATAATGATCTAAACCTAGTAAAAGAATATATAATCAATAAAATAGCCTAAACTAAGAATCAAGTTCCTCAATTCTAATTTTTATAATTTTTCCTTTAACAACGTCTAAATTTTCAATGTCTTTTAAAGCATCAACAATATTTTTTTCTAATACCTCATGTGTAACCAATACAATAGGAACATTTTTATCATTGATTAAATCTTCTTTTTGAAGAATTGACTCAATACTTATAGATTTCTTACCAAAAATCTTTGTAATATCTGCTAATACTCCAGGCTTATTTGAAACTCTAATTCTTAAATAATATCTTGATTTAATACTACCAATATCTAATATTTTTTTAGTCTTTAGTTGGTTATTTTGATAGCTCAAAAATGGAACGCTGTTATTTGATGCAGATAATATCTTCCTGCTAACATCGATTATATCTGATGTTACAGATGAAGCTGTAGCTAAGCTACCTGCACCTGCGCCATAATATAATGTTGGCCCTGCCGCATCTGATGATACAACAACGGCATTTCTTACCCCATCTACATTCGCTAAAAGCCTCTTTTCTGGTATTAGACAAGCGTGGACTCTTAATTCAATTCCGTTATTATTTTTTCTTCCAATAGCTAGATGTTTAATTGAATAACCAAGCTCTTTTGCATAATTTAAGTCATCAAGCTCAATATCCTCTATTCCTTCAATATAAATTGAATTAAAGTCTAGAGGGATACCAAAACACAATGACGATAAAATTGTTAATTTATGAGCAGCATCAATTCCTCCCACATCAAATGTAGGGTCAGCTTCAGCATATCCTAAATCTTGAGCCTCCTTAAGCACTAAGTCAAAATCTTTTTTTGATTTTAACATCTCAGTTAAAATATAATTTGTAGTTCCATTTATGATCCCTGCAACCCAATTAATATCATTTGCGTTAAGAGATTCTTTAATAACTCTTATAATAGGAACTGCTCCTGCGACAGATGCCTCATAATATAAGTCACATTTACTATCGTCTATACTTTTTGATAATTCATTGCCGTGAAGTGCTATCAAAGCTTTATTTGCAGTAACCACATGAATATTTTTTTTTAATGATTTTAATACCAAATCTTTTGCTGCCGTTTCACCACCAATAAGTTCAACAAGTATATCAATATCTTCATTTTCAATCATTTCTAACGAATCAGAGTAAAAGTTCAAATCGCTTATATCACAATTTCTTTTTTTGTTTTTGTTTTTTGAAGATACACATTGAATTTTAATATCAAAGCCACTTTTTTTTCTAATTTCTTTTTCATTTTTCTTTAGAAGATTTATAACGCCACTACCAACAGTACCAAGTCCAGCAACTCCTATTTTAATTTCTCTATTACTCATAATATGTATTATATAATATTTTTTAAGCTTCTGATAGCTTGCTTCGTTCTTTGCTCGTTTTCTATCAAACTAAATCTAACAAAAATATCACCGTGTTTTCCAAAACCAACTCCTGGGGAAACAGCAACGTTTGCTTTTTTAAGTAACATCTTGCTAAATTCTAACGAGCCTATGTTTTTATATTTTTCTGGAATTTCGCACCATACAAACATAGTGGCCTTAGGTGGCTCAACTACCCACCCAATGTCATTTAAACCTTTGCATAATGAATCTCTTCTGCTTTTATACATTAATCTTATATCTTCCACACAATCTTGAGGGCCTTCTAAAGCTGCAATTGCTCCGACTTGTAATGGCGTATATGTTCCATAGTCCATATATGATTTTATTCTAGATAAAGCGTTCACTAATTTTTTATTACCGCTCATAAACCCTATTCTCCAGCCAGGCATGTTATATGACTTTGAAAGTGTATAAAATTCTACGGCAATGTCTTTAGCTCCTTTTACTTGTAAAATTGATGGAGCTTTGTAACCGTCATAAACTAATTCAGCATATGCTATGTCATGCACAAGATATATATTATATTTTTTTGCTATCCTAACTAATTCTTTCAAAAAATCTAAATCTACACATTTAGTTGTTGGGTTTGATGGAAAATTAGCAATTATCATTTTTGGTGTTGGCCAAGAATTATTAATAGCTGTATCTAGTGATTTAAAAAATAAATCATTATCCTCTTCAACCTTAATATAAATAATTTCTGCTCCTGCAATTACAGCTCCGTATGGATGTATTGGGTACGCTGGACTCGGGACAATAACAGAGTCACCATGATTGAGTGTTGCCAATGCTAGATGTGCAAGCCCTTCTTTAGATCCAATTGTAACAATTGCTTCATACTCAGGATCAATTGAGACATTAAATTTTTCTTCATACCAATTTGATATCGCCTTTCTTAGTCTTGGTAATCCTTTTGAAGTTGAATATCTGTGCACATTATCTTTATCAGAACATTCTTTCATTTTATTTATAATATGCTCTGGTGTTTTTTGGTCAGGGTTACCCATGCCAAAATCTATAATGTCATCACCATTTTTCCTTGCTAAAACCTTAAGTTCGTTAACTATATTAAAAATATATGGTGGCAATCTATTTATTCTGTAAAAATCATCTGACATTTTTGAGCTTACTATTCAATAATTATTTATGCTATATTATAAGTATGAAATTTAGTGAGCAAATTTTAGAAAATAACTTAAATATAATAAAATCCTACTCATCAGATCATATTTTTATCCAAAATAAAAAATATAACTATAATGTAATAGTTCCTCCTGAAAATTCAATTATAAAATGCAACAAAAACATTAAAAGTATTACACAAGATTTTATCTTAAAAAACCTAACAAATAATGCGAACTTTGTAATATTAGCTTCAAATAATACAGAATGCATTGATAAAACACCAATTATTTCAAAACTTAATGAAACTAATATCGGTATAGAGTTTATGACCATAAGTTCCGGATGTAGCAGTCACAATATACTTGTAGCAGAAAAAAGAGATTTCATATCATTCTTTCTTTTTAATTGATCTATGGGATATATTTTTCAGGATCTACTGTTTTCCCATTTTTTCTAATTTGAAAATGTAAAATTGGCTTAACTGAATCAGTATCACCTAAATGCGCTATTACTTGTCCCTTTTTTACTCTTTTGTTTTCTTTAACTAGTATTTTACTTGTATGAGCATAAGCAGTTAAAAATGTCTCGTTATGTTTTATTATAACCAGATTTCCATAACCTTTAATACCATTGCCAGTATAAACAATAACTCCATCAGCAGAAGAAACTATTTCATCTCCTATATTTCCACTTATATCTATACCTTTTTTACCAATATTACTATAAGAATATTCCTTGGAAACTCGACCATTGTGCGGCCTAACCCATTCTAATTTACTTAAATATTTAATTTTATTTTTTTTATTATTTGTGTTTTTTCTATATTTTCCAGATTTAATTATAATTTCATCACCGACGGAAATCTTGTAAGGTTCTTCTATATTGTTCCATTTAGCAATTTTTTTATAATTTACATCATATAATAAAGAAATTGAAAATAATGAATCTCCTTTTTTAACGATATAGACATCACCAGACTCTTCTGCTTTTTTAGACTTTAAACCGTATGTAAAGTAAACCCTTTCTTTTCTTGGCTCTTTTTCTGGGATAGGTTCTTTAGAGCCGTGAGTATGGATTTTGGTACAACTAACAATAAATACTAATTGTAAAAAAATTAAAAATAAAAAAATAATTTTTTCATAAATCATATTATTTTAAGAAAATTTATAGTAAATTAATAATAATAAAAAAATTGTGAATATTATACCTAAATATTCAAAATAATTTTTTAACCTATTTGCTCTCTCTATTCCAAAATAATTAAATAAAGCTGAAACTAAGAAAAATCTCAGTCCTCTTCCAATAAATGAGGAAAGAATAAACGGAATTATTGCCAAAGACATATATCCTGCAATGATTGTGAAAGCTTTAAATGGTAATGGTGTAAATCCTGCAATAATCATTATCATTACTCCATGCTCAAGAAAAAGATTTTTAACTTTAATGAAAACATCTTCAGATATAATATTACTTAATAATGCTATCTCGTATAAATATAGTCCTAATATATATCCTACAAGCCCACCAATAACTGAAGATACGGTGGTGTAAAAGGCTAACTTTATCCAATTATATTTTTTTGTTAAAGCTATTGGAGCGAGAAGAACATCTGGTGGAACAGGAAATATAAAAGATTCAATAAAACTTAAAAAATACAAATATTTTGTGACATTTTTTTTATATGCTAGCTCAATAACTTTGTCATAAATATTTGTGAAAATTTTCATTTTGAAATTCCATCTAATAAAGGCACAAAATTAACAATCCCATGAATATTTTCTTCATAAACGCCATTAATATTAACTATAGATTTTAAATATTGCTTACCATTTTCTTCTACTGGAGATATTAGAATACCTTTATTTTGATTAAGTTGTGATTTTAATTCTAAAGGTATCATTGATGCACCAGCTGTCACAATAATAGCATCAAAGGGAGATTTTTGAGGCCATCCTTTATTTCCGTCAGAAAATTGAGTATATATATTCTTAAAACCAAGCTTTCTAAAAACTTCCTTGGATTTATTATGTAGCATCTCTATTCTTTCTATAGTAAAAACCTTGTCAACTAACATAGATAAAATTGCTGCCTGATATCCCGAACCAGTACCAATCTCTAAAACTCTTTTTGGATTATTCGTCATTAATATCTCTGTCATTTTAGCAACTATTAATGGATGTGAAATAGTTTGTGATTTTCCAATTGGTAGAGCTGCATTATCATATGCTTTGGTTGCTATAGCTTCATCAACAAACATATGTCTTGGAATCATTCTCATAACATCCAAAACTTTTTTATTACTAACTCCTTGCTCTTCAATTCTTGAGATTAGACGGTCTCTGGCTGCATCTGATGTCATTCCTGATCCAGAAAATTTTTTAAAATCAAAATTCATTTTTCTTAAGTTTTTGTAAAATTTCTTTATTTGTTAGGTCATAATCAATGGGAGATATTGAAATTTTATTTTGAGCAATTGCATCAAAATCTGTCCCAGATTTATCATCTATTGGTTTTCCTGCAGCCCCGATCTTGTACAAATTATTTTCTTTATTTTTTGTTGCCGGTACAGGCTCCCCTCTTTTACCTAGCCTCGTGAACTCTATTGATGGTTTTTTATTATTAATATCTGGGATATTTATATTTAGTAATGTATTTTTTGAAATAATATTATTATTTATAATTTCATTTATACAATAGTTACCAATAATTGCTGCTTGATTTATTGTGATATTATTTTGAGATACTAAAGATATTGCTATTGGTGACATTTCAAGATGTCTCCCTTCAAGTGCAGCCGCTACGGTTCCAGAATAAATAACATCGTCACCTAGATTTGCACCATGGTTAATTCCTGAAATTACAATATCAATAGTTTCTTCTATAAGACATGTTAATGCTATATGAATACAATCAGCTGGTGTCCCATCTATCACATAATGATTTTTTTTAACATTATCTATCATTATATCTTTTCTAACAGATAACGCGCTACTACCAGCACTATGATTTACCGATGGAGCTGCAACATAAACATCATGATTTTTTTCTAACACATCTATTAGAGCTTGAATACCACTTGCATAATACCCGTCATCATTGGACAATAATATTTTCATATGTGATGATTATACTTAAATTATCACTCAGATGAAGTATTATGATAAAAAATAATGTAATAGGTAATTGCAAACCAGGGTTTCAAAAGAAGAGGTTTCAAAAATTAAAAAAAGGTGAATTAAACATCACCTTTGAAATTGATTTGCATGGAAAAAAATTAATTGAAGCTGAAAATTTCTTAGATATATGGTTACCAAAATTACAAATGAATGGAGATTTAGTTGGTATAATTATTCATGGAAAAGGCTATGGATCTGGGCCTGATGGCCCAAAACTTAAAAATTTTGTTGACCAATATTTACAATATAACCCAAATGTACTAGCTTATCACTCAGCTTTACAAAAAGATGGCGGGACTGGTGCTGTCTATATACAATTAAAAAATATTAATTAAATTATGAAAAAAAAAATTTATAGTTGCATGGATGATTACGATCCGAATTCAATATTGATTGAAGATGCTCTTAAAAAAATAAAAAGACTATCAAAAAAAATAAATACCTACGAATATGTTAATTTAATTGATTCACATAATAGAGTTTTATATGAAAATGTAAAATCAAAATTAAAGGTCCCAAACTATGATAATTCAGCAATGGATGGTTACGCTTTAAATATAAACGATCTAAATAAAACAAAAATTTTTTCTGTTGCAGGATCATCTTTGGCAGGCTCGCCTTTTAAAAAAAATATTAAAAAAAATGAATGCGTAAAAATAATGACTGGCGCTGTTTTACCAAAAAATTGTAATATTGTCATTATGAAAGAAGAAATAACCTTAATTGAAAAAAATTTAGTTAAAATAAATTCAGATAAAGTCAAAAAATTTCAAAATATTAGATTTTCTGGTGAAGACATAAAACCTAATAAATTATTATTGAAAAAATTTCATATAATTAATTCATCTAGTATGGGCTTATTAGCATCGCAAGGAATTAATAAAATCAAAGTATTCAAAAAACCAAAAGTATCTTTTTTCACATCTGGAGACGAAGTTGTTGCGATAGACAAAAAACTTCCTTATGGAAAAGTGCACGATAGTAATAGATTTACATTAACTGGAATGCTTGCAAAAAATAATATCAATGTATTAGATCTTGGTCACGCTAAAGATAGTATAAAAGATATAAAGAAAAAATTTAGTACTGCTATTAAAGAATCAGATATAGTTATTTCTACTGGTGGTGTATCTGTTGGTGATGCTGATTACATAAAAGATGTTGTAAAATCTCTTGGCGATATAAATTTTTGGAAAGTAGCTGTTAAACCTGGAAGGCCTCTAGCTTTTGGAAAAATCAAAGATACAATTTTTTTTGGTTTGCCAGGAAACCCTGTTTCAGTGATGATAACATTTCTTCTATTTGTATTACCCTCAATTTATGAATTATCAGGCAAAAAACACGAGCTTGTTTTGGAAGATGCAGTTTTAAAATCTAATCTTAAAAAGCGACAAGGAAGAGCTGAACTTCAGAGAGGTTATTACATTTCTAAAAATAAAAAAAATTATGTGAAGTCTGTAGGTGAACAAGGTTCTGGTATTTTAAGCTCAATGAATAATGCTAATTGTCTAATTTATTTACCTGTGGAAAAAGGCAAATCAAATATAAACGATAATGTGAAAATCGTAAAATTCAAAAATTATATTTGAGTATTTTCTTCAACCCACTTGAAAGTATTATCAGAGTAAAACTCTTTTTTCCATAACGGAGCATTGTGCTTTAAGTCTTCTAAAATATCAGAAACAGCTTTATTACTTACTTTTCTATGTTTAGACCAACAAGATACAATAACCAAGCATTCCCCAGGAACCACATCGCCAACTCTATGAACTATCAACACATTATCTAACTTATACTTTTGTATTGAATTTTTACTAAGATTTTTTAAATATCCATTTGTCATATTAGGATAAAAATCTAGCGACATTGAGATAATATCATCTCTCTCGTTATTTGTATTTCTCATAAAACCTATAAATACGCTTTGTGCACCAGATATACCTGGTAATTTTATCTTTGAATTAAAATCACTTAATATTTGATATGGATCAAAATTTTTTTTGCATAGCATCACTCTATTCATTTTTTTTACTATTATTGTTTATTGTATATTTCATTAATAAATAATATTATCACCTTATGGAAGAAAAAATTATACTAAATATAGCTATATTGACAATTTCTAATTCAAGAAGCGAAGAAACAGACAAGTCTGGCAATGTTCTAAAAAAGCTAATAGAAGAGACTGGTCATAATATTTTTGAGAAAAACATTGTAAGAGATAATATTTACTCTATAAGAAACATTGTTTCAACTTGGATAGATAATAAAAAAATTAATGCTATTATCACAACTGGTGGAACTGGCGTAACAGGTGATGATGGAACACCTGAAGCAATAGAGGTGTTGCTAGATAAAAAAATTGATGGTTTTGGTGAAATATTTAGAAGTATTTCGTACGATAAAATAAAGACTTCTACAATACAATCAAGAGCAATAGCAGGAGTTGCAAATTCAACTTATATATTTTGCTTGCCTGGATCTCCTGGTGCCTGTAAAGATGCTTGGGAGGAAATAATAAAACATCAACTCAATTCGAATAATAAACCATGTAATTTAGTTGAACTCATGCCAAGACTTAAAAGTTAACCGCCAAGATATGACATTTCTGCTTTCTTGATAGTCTTTATATTTTGATTGGATTTTGTTAAATGGTGCCCTAATAATTAAATCATTATT
>JAYNQN010000002.1:44930-94177 GCA_038114285.1 Gammaproteobacteria bacterium
CTTGTCATCTCTATTAGACCAAATTTCAATCAAATGGTTTTTTATTGCCTCATCTGTCTCTGAAGATCTAATTAAATTTTTAACATCATGTGAGTTATTTGTAAAAAGACATGTAAAGAGTTTTCCTTCTGCAGTCAATCTGATTCTTGAACAATCACCGCAAAATGGGCTTGATATTGAGCTTATAATTCCAAATTCACCGCCTTTATAAGTCCATCTTTTTGCTACCTCACTATTATAATTTTTTTCTACAGGCATAATATTATATTTACTAGATATTATTGACAATATATCATTCAATGTTGTTACTTGATTTCTATCCCAAAAATTAACATTGCCTACATCCATAAACTCTATAAATCTAACAATACATCCAGATCCATAAAAATGGTCAATCATTGATAATACGTCTATGTCATTAATATTCTTTTTAACAACCATGTTAATTTTAATATTTTTAAAACCAGCGTCTTTTGCATTAGTAATTCCAGACAAAACATCTTCTGGTAAATAGTTGCTACCACTAATTTCTTGAAATCTTTTATTATCTAATGAATCTAAGCTTAACGTCAGTCTGCTTAATCCTGATTGTTTTAACAAAAGTGCTTTTTCTTTTGAAAGTAATACACCATTTGTAGTCATACTGATGTCTGTTATACCATCTATATCTTTAATACTTTTCACAAGAACATGAATATTATTTCTCAACAAAGGCTCGCCCCCGGTAAGTCTAACTTTGCGCACACCAAGTGAAGCAAGAATTTTTGTTAATCTTATAATTTCTTCAAAACTAAGAATTTCTGTTTTTTTAAAAAACTTATAATTAGAATCATATACTTCTTTTGGCATACAATATGTACATCTGAAGTTACATCTATCTGTAACTGAAATTCTTACATCTCTAAGTTTTCTATTAAATTTATCTGTTATAATCATATTTTAAACTTACAATTGTGGAGCTAGGCGGTTTCGAACCGCCGACCCTTTGCATGCCATGCAAATGCTCTACCAGCTGAGCTATAGCCCCTAAAAAATGTTACAATAATATTAAGTAACACTTATATATTAACATTTAAACAAAAATGATGTTAGGATTTTAAACTTATGAGAATATTAATAATTATTAAATTTATAATAATATTTGGATTATCTATTCCTACATATTCAAGTAATGGAGTATGGGAAGGAATTTTTGATATAAATGGTCACGGAAATTACGACTTTACTGGATTAATAAATTCTAAAGACGCAAGCGCATATACAGTCAAAGCAAAGGTAGTTTACTCTGGAAAATACGAGCAAAATTATAATGAATTTAAATGGAATTTATCTATGTATTTAAAAGACGGAACAAAGTTTGGAACCGCTGAAATTAATGGAAAATTAATAGAGAAAAATATTATGAGTGGAAAGTGGGTAACTGAACCTGCAAAAGATTACGGTAATATCTATCTTATAAATAATAATAATAATGTTCTTGATACTAGTAACTTAATAAATAAAGAATGGATTGCCACCAAAACAAAAATTAAACAAAAAATTATTATAAAAAACAATAAAATCACAGGCACAGATGACAACAATTGTAATTATTATGGATCTATTAAACCCTTAAACCAAAAAATTTATTCTGCAAATATTGAAATTGCTTCTTGTGGCGTATCTGATGGTTTCTACAAAGGTATGGCGCATATAAAAAAGGAAAATGATAAAAATTTACTTTTCATAACAGCTACAAATAAAAATTTTAGTTTGTTTATGCTTCTTGAATAAATTAATATTTTTGAGATATATAGATAGCTGTAACAACCAAAAATAATGATAATATTGAGTAAATATTGAAGCTTTCATCTAATAACAAAATTCCCGCAAAAAATGCAAAAATTGGTATTGGGTAATTAACTAGACTAAGGAAATTTGGACCGTAATCATTTATTATTTTATAATATATTACTGTTGCAATCGCTGTCGAGAATATTGACATTGTTAATAATGCAACTGCGGACTCAGAAAAAATTGCTTTAGTAATTATTATAGGCTCACCAATTAATATCAATAAAACAAGTAACTGAAGAGAAGAAATTGTCATTACAATAGCCGATAATTGTAGAGGAGAAATATTTATAATTTTCTTTACCAATAATGCATTTAAAGCGTAGAAAAATGCTCCTAAAATTACTGCTAACTTTGCTAATAAGTCTCCATACAAACTAATATTTGTATTATTGTTAAATAGTAAAACAGAAAGACCGATGAAGCCTAATACAAAACCAAATGTTTTTCTCATGTTAAGTTTTTCATATTTAAAAAAATAATGAGATCCTATAATTGTGAAAATAGGCATAAAACCAATTAAAATTCCAGTTTCGCTACTATTAATTGACATTTGAGCCCAGCTAATTAATAAAAAAGGTAAAGAGGTGCCAGTTAAGCCTAAAGTAAATAATAATAAAAAATTTTCCTTAATAACAAAAAAGTTATATTTACAAGAATGTGTGTACAAAATAAGTAAAATAGCTGCAATAGAAACACGAGCAAATGCTATACCTATAGGTGAAAAAGATTTCAAAGAAATTTCAATCAAAATAAATGCGCTTCCAAACAAAATAACTAGCATTAAAAAATATAACCACTTAATCATAATATTTTTAGAGCAAATAATTTAGAAAATATAATGTTAGACCTGAATACAATCCAGCAATTATATCATCTAGCATAATACCAAAACTATTTTTAAAGTTCTTGTCAATGATGTAAATTGGATAAGGCTTAAAAATATCAAAAAATCGAAACAGTAAAAAACCTAGAACTACATTATAAAATGTATATTCAAAAAAAATCATAAAAAAAAGATAACCAACAATCTCATCTATAACTATTGATTTATCATCAGCATTTGTGTAAATATGATTATCATATGCATAATTTAAAATAATAAGTGAAAATATAAATAATATAGATATAAAAATTAAATTAAAAATTAGATTATTATTACTTATTAAAATAAAAATTGGTATTGCGAGAAAGGTTCCAAAAGTTCCTGGCATAAATTTCAAATTTCCTGTATATAACCCAGTAAGAAATATTTTTGTTATTTTTTTTTTCATTATTTAAAGTGATTAAATTTTTGATTAATATTTAAATCTAATTTTTTTTTACCATCATAGATAATAATTTCTTTACTTTTTATAGTATTTCCAATCTCAAAAATTTCAAATCCTAAATTTTTACATGTATTTTTTAATGGAATTACCTTATCATTACTAACTGTAAACAACAGTTCGTAATCTTCACCATAGCTTAGAATATCTTGCCAACAAATTTTTTTATTATCTAAAAGATCTCTAGTATTTTTATTTATTTCAATTTTACTTAAATCAATATTAAATCCTAAATTACTATTATCACCTATCATTTTTAATGACTTTAATAACCCATCAGACATATCTGTGCAGCTATTTGCAAAATCGGGCAATATAGTTCCAAGTTCATTTCTCATTAATGGAAGGTTATATTTATTTTCTTTTAATGCGGCTAAGCTGGATCCAACTGGACCAGAAATAAAAATTGTATCATTGATTTCTGAGCTAGAAGTTAACATATGATTATTGCTTGAAGTATACCCTATTAAAGTCATTGTTAAACTTGTTTGGCCATAAGTTGTATCACCACCTATTAAACTAATTTGAAATGACTCAAATACGCTATTGTAGCCATTTACTAAATCGCTTATATAACTTTCTGAATTATCCATTAATGTTAAATTTATTAAAGCAAAAGCAGGTGTTGCCCCCATGGCAGATAGATCGCTAATATTGGAAGCTGCTGAAATATAACCCAATTCATATGGCTTAATATTATTTTTAAAATGAGTATTTAATGTCATAGTATCAGTAGTAATAACGATATTAGAGTCCTGTATTGGAAATAAAACACTTGCGTCTTCGCCAATAGGAACTAAAACTTCCTCTCTAAACTTATTATTTTTTGATGCTATTTTTATGATTTCGTTTTCGCTAATTTTTTTCATATGTTATTACTGTTAAAAATTTTTCCAAAAATGCATTTATAAATTTGTAGCTATCTTGACCACCAAATTTATTTGCTAATTTTACCGATTCTGATAAAAGTATCTGTTTGGGGTGTTTTTTATGATAAATAAATTCATATATAAAAATTCTTAAAATACTAAGTTCAACAAAATTTATATTTTCAATTTTAATTACGGAATGAGTCTCAATATATTTATCAATTTCTTTAATATTTAGAATAACTCCATTAACAATATTATCAAAGTAGTCTGAATCAGATTTATTATAATTTTCATCTTTTTTGAAGATTGATATTACATCGCTTGGAGAACTTACATTTATTGACCAAGAATATATTGCTTGAAAAGCTAGTCTCCGCGACCAAATGTTACGGTTATTTGTTCGCATTGCATTATTAATTTTCATTATTATTAATATTCTAAAAGATTTGATTCTGAGTCAATTGTAGCAAATGCTGCCTCTGTAACATTATATCCAATATTATAATTACCAGCCTCATCAAAATTAACACCAGACCTTGCAAGTGCTTGCTTTCTTGTATATGCAGTAATAATGCCAAACATTATTGGGACCTTGGAGTCTAAAGTTAAATTTGCTATCGCGTTAGAAGATGCACTACATATATATTCAAAGTGTGCCGTTTCACCTTTAATTACACATCCAAGTGTTATAATAAATTTTATATCATTCCTTTTTTTTAGAATTTTTTTAGCCATATAAGGTATCTCAAATGCTCCTGGCACAGTTATTTTTATGAGATCTCTTTGAAAATTTACATTTCTCTTGTGTAATGATTTCTCAACACCCAAGTATAGGTTGTCAACTATTTCTTCATTGAATTTTGAGCAAATGACTATAACTTTATTATTATTCATAATTATTCCGTAATATATTTTTCAATTTCCAGTCCATATCCACCTAAACCATAAAAGGTTTTTGGTGAACTAAGCAACTTCATCTTAGTAACACCAAGATCAGAGAGTATCTGACCTCCTACGCCCAAAGTTCTTCTATCGAAATCTTGTGAGATGTCTTCATGTAATTCTTTAATGTTATCAATATCTTTTAAAATCGCATTTACAGACTCATTCCAACGTAATATCAATATAACCCCATTACCTTCTTCATTTATTCTCTGCATAGCATTTTTAAGTGGCCATCCAGAGTGATGTGCCGAATGAAGTATATCTTTTATTGTATTTTGAATATGCACTCTAACAAATGTGGATTCATTTTTCTTAAGATCTCCTTTTACAAGTGCTATATGCATAGTATTTGACATAATATCTTCATAAGAAACTAAATTAAATTCGCCATATTCTGTATTAATTGAAGATTCATTTTTTCTAATTACTGTTTTTTCATGTTTTGTTCTATATTTTATCAGATCTTCAATAGTACCTATTTTTATATCATGTTCTTTTGCTATTTTTTTTAACTCAGGCAATCTTGCCATCGTACCATCATCACTCATTATCTCTACGATAACAGATGCGGGTTCAAAACCTGCAAGTCTAGCAAGGTCACATCCGGCTTCAGTATGCCCAGCTCTTGTGAGTACACCACCAGGTTGTGACATTAATGGAAAAATATGGCCTGGTCTAGAAATATCATTTGGACTTGCATCTGGCATTACAGCAGTACGAATAGTATGGGCCCTATCATATGCAGATATACCAGTAGTTACACCTTCTGATGCTTCTATAGAAATTGTAAAATTAGTTTCATGATTAGAATCAGTATCATTTTTCATTAATGGTAAGTTCAACTGTTTACACCTCTCCCTTGTTAAGGTTAAACATATTAAACCTCTGGCATACTTACTCATAAAATTAATATCTTCAGGAGTTACTTTACTTGCAGCCATTATAAAATCGCCTTCATTTTCACGACTTTCATCATCAACGATTAAAACCATTTTTCCTTTCTTCAAATCTTCTAAAATATCTTCAGTTTTTGATAACATAAATTTCTCTTATTTTTTTTGAATTAATTTTTCAATATGCAAAGCTATTCTGTCTATTTCAATATTTACTATTGAACCAAGTTTATAATACATCATAATTGTGTTGCTCCATGTATATGGAATAATATTTACAGAAAAAGTATCATTTAAATCGTCATTCACAGTAAGACTAATACCATCAACACAAATAGAACCTTTTTTAACAATATATTTTGAAAAGAAGCTATCATTTAACTGAAATCTAATTCTATACGATCTTGCGTCCTCATAGATTTCTGTTACTTTTGCCATACAATCTACATGCCCACTTACCATATGACCGCCTAACTTATCTTTTAAACATAATGCGCTTTCCAAGTTTACTTTATAGCCAGTGCAAAGCTGAGTAAGATTAGTTAAATCTAGTGTTTCATTTGATATATCTACTGAAAATAAATTATTATCTATGTTATAAGCAGTTAAACAAACCCCATTAACTGACAAACTATCACCTTCGTCAATTGAAATTAAAGAATCATTTCCTAAAGAAAACACACATTGAATATCACCGTGTTTACTATTAATTGATTCTACAGTTGCGATTTGTTGTATTATTCCAGTAAACATTATTTTTTCTTAAATTTATATGTGATTTTAACATCATTAGACATCTGCTTAATAGTATCAATTTCAATGATATTTTTTTTTAAATATTTACTATTTGTTGAGAATGCGTCTAGTCCAAATTTTCCAATAATAACAGGGCATTTATAGATTATTAAATCATCAATTAAATTTTTAAGTATAAAACTTTTTAAAAGTTTTTCCCCAGGCTCAACCATTAAATAATTAATTTGATATTTTTTGGCCAGAATTTTTAATATAGATTCTATATTTAAACCCAAATTATTTTTACCAACTTTTATATAGTCTATATTATTTTCTTTATCAAAATTTGTAACAATATTGTTAAATATTATTTTCTTTCCTGACCCTTTGAAAAACTTATAATCAGTAATTTTTTTTGACAACTTTGAATCTAGTACAATTTTAATTGGATTTCGAATTTTTAAATTTGTCTTTAAATCAGATTTTTTTAATTTTACGTTTAATTTTGGATTATCTTTATATAAGGTTTCTGAACCTATTAATATTGCACAGGATTCAGCCCTTAAAAATTGAACATCTTTTCTAGACTCTTTATTACTTAACCATCTTGATTTTGGATTTGAAATTTTATTGTCAATACTTACAGCTTGCTTAATAGTGACATAAGGTTTATTTTTAACGATTCTTGAAATAAATCCTTTATTTACAATTTTTGCTTCTTTATTGCATATCCCTACCTTAACATTAATTCCGTGAGCTCTAAGTTTTTTAACGCCTTTTCCTTTTACAAGTGGATTTGGATCAAGCATAGCAATATTTATATTTTTTATTCCTGAGTTAATAATAGAATCAACACATGGGCCTGTTTTGCCAATATGGCAACATGGCTCTAAACTCACGTGCATTATCATATTATTATTGATATTTTTCTTTAGTTTTTTTAATGCAACTATTTCTGCATGATCTGAACCAAACTTAGAATGATATCCTTCGCTTATAATTTTATTTTTTTCGGTTATAACACAGCCGACCATAGGATTTGGAGCTACATTATATTTCCCAAGTTTAGATAAATCTATAGCTCTCTGCATAAAATAAATTTCTGATTTCATTTCTTTTTATTTTCAATGTCATCATCAATTAGTTTTAATTGAGTTTTAATCATTTCCGGAGTTAAATCTTTTTCAATTATATTTATAATATCCTGAAAAGCTTGAAGATCTTCAAAGCTATGATACACAGATGCAAAACGAATATATGCAACCTGATCTATTTCTCTAAGTTCTTGCATAACTAAAATACCTATTTGAGAAGAAATTATTTCTTTATCGTTTATTACCTTGAGTTTGTTTTTTATATTTTGAATTGCTGTATCTATAGATCCTTTATCAACAGACCTCTTGTTAAGTGCTCTCAAAATTCCCCTTTCTACCTTTTTTTCCGAGAAATCCTCCCTAGAGTTATCTTTTTTTATAACTCTTGGGAGATTTAATTCAGCACTTTCTAGTGTTGACCATCTTGATCCGCAACTTGGACACTCTCTTCTTCTTTTAACTTGAAAGTTATCTACTGTTAGTCTTGAATCTATTACCTTGGTATCTGCATAGTTACAAAATGGGCAATACATTCAACTAACCCATTTTAAGCTGCCGAAGCTTTATTTAGTGCAACTGACTTAGCATAAACTGGATATTTTTTACATAACTCTATAACTTTTTGCTTCACAGAGTTAATAACTTCATCATTATCCAAATTTTCAATAACATCACACATCCAATTTGTTAATTCTATGCATTCAGCTTCCTTGAAACCTCTTGTTGTAGGTGCAGGTGTTCCAACTCTTATGCCACTTGTTACAAATGGTGATTGTGGGTCATTTGGAACAGAGTTTTTATTAACCGTTATATTTGCCTTTCCAAGTGCGGCATCAACATCTTTTCCTGTTATACCTTTTTCAATAAAATCAACTAAAAACAAATGATCATCTGTTCCACCAGAAACAACCTTAAAACCTCTCTTTATAAATTGATCTGCCATTGCTGTAGCATTTTTTAATATTTGTTTTTGATATTCCTTAAATTCTGGTTGAAGAGCTTCCTTAAAAGCAACTGCTTTCGCAGCAATTACATGCATTAACGGACCACCTTGTGTTCCAGGAAAAACCATTGAGTTTATCTTTTTTTCAATTTCTTCATTTGATTTGCATAAAATTATTCCGCCTCTAGGGCCTCTTAAACTTTTATGAGTTGTTGAGGTTACAATATCTGCATAAGGCACTGGGCTTGGGTATACCCCGCCAGCTACAAGACCTGAAACATGAGCCATATCAACAAAAAAATAAGCGTTAACAGAATCTGCTATGTCTCTAAATCTTTGCCAGTCTAAAACCCTAGAGTATGCAGAAAAACCTGCAATTATCATTTTAGGTTTATGTTCTTTTGCCAATGCTTCAACTTGATCGTAGTCTATCTCACCTGTTTCTGGGTTCAAACCATATTGAACAGCATTATAAATTTTTCCTGAAAAATTTACCTTAGAACCATGAGTTAAATGTCCTCCATGAGCCAAACTCATCCCTAAAATTGTATCATGAGGTTGAAGAAGCGCCATAAATACAGCTGCATTTGCTTGTGAGCCCGAATGTGGTTGAACATTTGCATAATCTGCACCATAAAGCTCTTTTAAACGATCAATAGCTAATTGCTCAGCCACATCAACATTTTCACATCCACCATAGTATCTCTTGCCAGGATATCCTTCCGCATATTTATTTGTAAGTACAGAACCTTGTGCTTCTATAACTCTTGGGCTTGCATAATTTTCTGATGCAATCAGCTCAATATGCTCTTCTTGTCTTTTAATTTCGTCCTTAATAGCTTTTGATAATTCTGGATCAAAGCTTTCTATTGTCATATCTTCATTAAACATTGTATCTCCTTACATCATGTAATATAAAAAATTTAAATTAATTAGCGTCATTTTCCGCTAGAGTCTTGAGTATGTCAACAATCACTGGATTTGAACCCAAATAAGGTAAAGGCTTTAACAACAAATTTGGATATTTATTTCTTTCATTTTCAATAATACTTGGTATATCTTCAATTACATGCCTTCCGGCAGCTAGAAAATAAGGCATGATAAGTATTTCATCAATATTATTGTTTGCACATAACTCAATACCTTGAGGAATTGAGGGTTCTGCAATCTCTAAAAAACAAGCTTGTACCATTTCAAATTTATTAGATTTTAGCTTTATATTGTTAGCAAGTTGATGAATCTCAATATTTGAAACTTTTTTTCTGCTTCCGTGAGCTATTATAAGTAACGCTTTTTTCATAAGATTCAACTATTTATATCAATTATATCATTAAGATTATCTAATATATCAATGCTTACTCCAGGATCACTAATAGCATTATATGCAGATATGATAAAGTTATTGTCTAAAAATCTATACTGTTCAAGACTTAGACTTTTTTCACTTTTTGACTCCGGCAAATTTTTATAAGCTATTAAATCTTTAACAAAATACGCATAAATTCCAATATGTTTGTATATCTCTGGGTTGTTAGCATTATCAATAATACGATGAAAACTTACTTTATTATTCTTAAATAAAATTTTTACCGTGTTCTCATCTAATAATGAATTTTCATCTTTAAGAGGATAATATAACGTAGATAAGCCATTGTTGTTATTAGCTTTTTCTGCTAAAAAATTAATATTATCTGATTTTAATTGCGGCATATCTGCCTGCACATTGATTACCAGCATATTTGTATCCCAATCTAAATTACTAGCTAATTCAGCTATTCTTTCAGTACCATTTTTATTGTTATTTGAAGTCATATAAATATTATTAGTAAATTTTTTTGCTTCTTCATAAATAATATTACTATCTGTAGCAATAAAAACTTCTTTCGCATCTGATTTAGCTGCGTTTATAAAAACATGTTCAAGCATGCTTTTGCCGCCGATTTTAGCTAAAACTTTTCCTGGAAATCTTGAGGAACTATAGCGCGCTGGTATTACCACATAAAAATGCATAACTTTTTAAAATTATTTAAGAAATAAGCTTTTAAACTTTTCATATTCATCAGGTTTTAACTCTCTTGCTTCAGACTCCAACATTACGGGTATATCATCTTTTATTTTATATGCAAGTCTTGCAGGTAAAGATATCAGTTCATTCGTATCTTTAAAATAGTAAAGCTTACTTTTTGTAACCGGACAAACAAGCAAGTTTTGAAGATTTTTTTTGATCACTTTTTTACGCCTTTAATAGTTGAGATACCTTATTATTCAACATTATTTTAATATCATTATCAACAATAATTTTTGTAGGAAAATAATACGAGTTTTCCAAATTAAAATTTTTACACTTAACAAAATCTTTTTCTGTCATAAATACAGGATAATCATCATTAAATCTAAAGTCATCCATTGTGAAAAACTGATGGTCTGGGTATATATGAGCTATTACATTTATACCTAATTTTTTTAAATTTGATATTAAAAGATCAGGATTTGCTATTGCTGTTACCAAATGAATTGTTGATCCATAAACATTAGATAATGGCATAATAGTTTTATTGTTGAATGATACCATTTCTGATAACTCATAATAAAAACCCGGTAAATCAGATTTTATTGATTTATTAAACATAGTAATTTCATAGTTAGACAATGAAGATGGAAGCTCTCTTAAAGGGCCAGCAGGTAATATCAAACCGTTACCGAACGGTTTATTTTCTTTAACAATTACAATATTCAAATCTCTATTTAATTTATAGTGAATCAAACCATCATCAGAGATAATAACATCCAAATTAAAATTATTTACTAAATATTCATAAGCTTTTTTTCTATTTTTACATTTACATACTATAGAATTTGTTTTTTTACTTATTAAAATTGCTTCATCGCCAACTTCATTTGCGTAAGAATCTTCTTTGACAATTTGCAATTTATTTGCATTTGCAGTTTTATACCCACCTGTTATAACACCAATATTATATTTTCTATCTGACAAGTAATTACATAACCATATAACTAAAGACGTTTTGCCTGTACCACCGACTGTTAAGTTTCCTACAACAATAACAGGAATTGTGTTAATTTTTTTATTTAAAAAAAATTTTTTTTTAAAAAAATTAATTATTAAATAAATAATTGAAAATGGTATCAATAAAATATTTAATATATAAATTTTATCTAGTGAATATAGATATAATTTTTTAAGAATTGGTAGTTTTGATTTTTTAGACACTATTTAAAAATTTGTGAGTTATAAAGCTCATAGTAATATTTTTTTCTGTCTATAAGCTCATTATGAGTACCTGATTCAATTATAGTTCCATTATCCATAACAATTATTTTATTTGCTTTTTCTACTGTTGATAATCTATGAGCGATTATTAGAGTTGTTTTTCCTAATTTTAACTCATCAAGAGCTTTCTGAATAAATTTTTCAGAAACAGAGTCTAATGAGGATGTAGCCTCATCAAAAATTAGTATATGCGCATTTTTTAGAAAAGCTCTTGCAATTGCTAAGCGTTGTCTTTGTCCGCCTGATAATAAAACTCCATTTTCTCCAATAACTGTATTTATACCATCTGGCATCTCTTCAATGAAATCTTTTGCATATGCTCTTTCTAAAGATCTATTAATTGCTTCATCTGATACATCTTTTTTGCCATATATAATGTTATTTTTAATTGTATCATTAAATAAAACTATATCCTGTCCTACATAACTAATTTGATCTCTTAATACATTAAGCTTTACATCTTGTATATCAATATCATTAATTTTTATAACTCCACTACTAGGATTATATAATCTAGGAATTAAGTTAACTAAAGTTGATTTGCCACATCCAGACATTCCAACTAGAGCAATAAATTCACCTGATTTTATTTTTAAATTTATATTATTTAAAATTAGTGATTCTGAATTCTCATACTTAAAAGATATATTATCAAATATAATTTCGCTTTTAAAATTAATTTTGTTTAACGCTCCACAATCATTTTCTGATAATTGATCAATAAGCTCAAAAACACTTTCACCAGCAGCAATGCCTTGTTGCAATCTAGCATTTATGCTTGCTAATCCTCTTGCTGGTCCTAAAATCATAAACATTGCAAACATAAAAGATACGAAAGATCCTACGGTGATAGTCTCTAGTATAAAATCAAATGTTGATAATAAAATTATTCCTGATAATGAAGAGCCAACTATTAGCATAATGATTGCACTATTTACACCTTCTGTTAATGCTAGTTTCATATGACTTTGATAGTTTTTAGAGTTTGTCTCGTAGAATCTTTTAGATTCTTTTTTATACCCATTAAAAATTTTTACAATTTTACTTCCCTGGATAATCTCTTGAACAACATGAATAATATCTCCTACAGAATTTTGAGCGTCATGAGTTAATCTTCTGAATCTTTTATTAAGCGTACTAACTAAAATCACAATAAATGGTGCCGCTGTTATAAAAAATAAAGTTAGTTCCCAGCTTAAATAAAACATCCAAATTAATAAACCTACTATTGTTAGCGTATCTCTGATGAGAATTATTAAACTTCTTGCGGCTACTGATGATAGCAATTCAACATTGTGCGATATTCTAGACATTAAGTCGCCTGAAGATGTTTTATCATAGAAAGATGCTGGTAATTTTAATAATTTTTCAAACATCATCTCTCTTAGTCTAAATACCAAAGATCTTCCAACTTTAGCCATAAAATATATTGTTAAAAAAATACCAATTGATCTTAAAAAGAATATCGTAAATAAGCCAAGTGGTATTAATGTTATAATCTCCTGATCTCTTTCTATAAAGCCACCATCTAGTATAGGTTTCATAATTGCTGATAAAGCCGGATCACTGGCTGCGGTCATGATCATTCCAATTATCGCTATTGATATAGGTATTGCATTATTTGCTAAAGCAATGCGCATAAGCCTTTTATATATAACCCAGCCATTTTTTTGGTTATTTTTTTTCAATTTCTTATATACTTATTTAATATAATAAAATACATATTCTACAGAAATGATAAAAAATGTAATCAAAAGATTATTTCCTAAACTTGATACGGTAAAAGAGGAAAAAATTCTCAAAATATTTGGGCCAGCTGTACTTCAGCCTAATCTTTGGCACATTAACAAGAAATCTGTATCAAGAGGTTTTGCGATTGGTGCATTTTGTGCTTTTATCCCTATTCCTGGTGTACAAATGATTTTAGCTGCTTTTTTGTCAATAACTTTTGCGGGAAATCTTCCCCTATCTGTTGTGCTAACATGGATATCAAATCCATTTACATATGCACCAATAATATATTTTGCGATTAAAGTTGGAAAAATATTTGTTGGAACAAGTTTAAATTACGAAATCAAAAATAATGATATTAGTATGTTTTCTGATTTTATGCATATGTGGGAGCCTTTAGTAATTGGATCAATTGTGCTAGGAGCAATTGCATCAATAGTTAGCTACTTATTAGTTAGATTGTACTGGATATATTACGTTAAAAAGATTTGGTCAAATAGAAAAAATAACTAGACTAGACTTTCTCAATCGAACCATTTTTAATAAGTAAATTTTTATCTAATGAGGAAGACATGTCTGTATCATGTGTTGCCACAATCAGACTTGAGTTATTATAATTCGCTAAATCAGTGAGTAAAGAGAATATATTTCTTGCATTATTTTTATCTAGATTGCCAGTCGGCTCGTCAGCAAATATTATTTTAGGTTTATGTATTATCGATCTTGCAATTGCAACTCTTTGTCTTTCACCTCCAGATAATTTATCAATCTGATAAGTTGCTCTATTTTTTAATCCAACCTGTTCAATAATATCTTTTGTAATTAAATTTACTTCAGATAAGTCTTTTGCGTTAATCAACAATGGCAGCGCAATATTTTCCTCAACATTTAATTCTTTAATCAAGTGATGGAATTGATATATAAAACCTATTTTTTCTAATCTAATTTGACACAATTCCTTTTCACTTAAATCTAAAATTGAAATATCGTTTAAAAATATTTTTCCAGAACAAGCTTTTTCTAAGCCTGATATTACATTTAACAGTGTACTTTTTCCGCTGCCAGATGCTCCTAATATTGCTACAGATTCTCCAGGTGAAACTTCTAGGTTTATATCATTTAAGATATTTATATCATTTGTTCCATCCTTAAAACTCTTTTTAATATTTTTACATATCAACATTTTTAGTTACCTTTTAAAGTTTCTGCTGGCATAGTTTTCGAAGCTCTTACAGCGGGATATATTGTTGCAACAAGTGAAAAAATAAAAGATACAATTGAAATATATAAAATATCAAGAAATTCTATCTTTGCGGGTACAGTACTTATCATATAAATATCTGCGCTTAATAATTTTGAACCTATTATATATTCAATTAGACTTACGATATGATCTAGATTAAGTGTTATTAAAATTCCAAGAAATAATCCAAAAATGATTCCTGTTATACCAAGAAAAGTTCCTTGCAGTATAAAAATATTCATTATATTTTTAGAGCTCATTCCAATAGTTTTAAGTATAGCAATGTCAGATTTTTTTTCTGATACAACCATAAATAGAGATGAAATAATATTAAATGTAGCAACTAAGACTATTAAAAACATTAATAACATTAACATAGTTTTTTCCATTCTTAATGCATTAAAAAAATTTTTATTCATCATTGTCCAATCAATTACAATATAATTTGATTTAAATTGCGAATTAATTATACTAGCCATTTTGGGTGACTGAAAAAGATCATAAAGCTTTAATCTAACTCCAGTTATATTATTTTTCATTTCATATAATTTTTGAGCTTCTTTCATATCAATAAAAACTAAATTTTTATCATATTGTTGCATACCAAAATTAAATATTGAGCTGACTTCAAACCTTTTTATTCTTGGTACTATTCCTATTAAAGTTGAATTTGCTCTAGGAATAACTAAAGTTATCTTGTCACCAACAGTTAAATTTAGTTTTTTAGCCAAATCACTTCCTACAGAAATTTGATAAGGTTTGTTGCCAATTTTATCCAAGTTACCTTCGATTATATTTTCAGACAAACTAGTTACATTTTTTTCATACTCAGGAATTATTCCTTTAACCTGTATGCCATGCACATTTCCATTAGAACTTATCATTGCTTGTCCTTCTACGTAAGGAGCTGATCCTGATACAAGTTTGTTTTTGTCAATATTAAATTTTACTTTATTCCAATCTTTTAAAGTATAATTTCTATCAGTTATAATCACATGAGATACCATGCTAAGTATTTTATTTCTCATCTCGCTATGAAAACCATTCATTATTGACATCACTACAATTATCGAAGCTATACCTAAAGCAATTCCAATTACTGATGATTTAGATATTATAGATGTAAATCTACTACTTTTTTTTGATCTTAGAAATTTGTACGCAATAAAGAATGAAAGGTATTTCATTTTTCCTCAGTAACAATTGAATTGATTTTTAAGAGTAAATAATTTGAAGGCTCAATTTTAAGCGGATTTGATATGCCAATAAAGTCACCCGGCATTGCCATAGCCTTCATAAATTTTGAAATTCTAGCCTCAACAATGATTTCTTTAGCTTTTGATAATGTTTGGTTCTCAATCATGTTCATAGTATTATTTAATTCAACATTATAATTTTTTTTTTGTTTATCAACTTCAATTACATTTATGGCTAATGGAACCCTCATACCGCTACTTCTCCTAGCATAAACAAATAAAATTTCATTTCCAGTTATTTTAGATAAAATTTCATCATGAAGTGATATTGTAATATTAATGACAGGCTCTTTGGATTCAAAATAATGAGATATCTTATGTTTCACATATTCGCTTGAATAAGAATATATAACAATTGAGGTAATTGGTATAAATATTAATAGGAAAATATAAATATATTTGAAATTTATACTTTTAGAATTGATATCTATATTTTTAATTTCATTATCATCTATCTTATTATTAATAATATTAGTGGATATATTTTTTTTTCGTACAACAAAAAATAGATAAATAAGCGAAATTAATAATATAAGAAACGGGCTATACCATAAAAACCATGTTGATTTTTTTAATGGAGGATTATATAAGACATAATCAGTATATCTATCTGACATGAATTTATATATTTCTTCTTCTGTTTGTCCCGACTGCAGCATATTTTTAACTTTATTTCTTAAATCTTTTGCTAAATTTGAATCAGATTCAGATAGTGATTGATTTTGACATACTAAACATCTTAAGTTTTCAATTATTTGATTGTACTTCTTATCGGTATTCGCAATAACTATTGAATTTGCAAATAGTAAAATTAGAGCGTAAGTAATATATTTATTCATTTTTAATATTTGGAAGCACAATATTTTCATAGTAATTTTTATCAATTGGGCCAACGTGTTTATGAATTATTAATCCACTTTTGTTTACAAGGAAAGTTTCAGGCGCCCCATACACACCCAAGTCAATTGCAATATTACCAAAATTATCAAAAATACTAATCCTATATGGGTTTCCTTTCTTCTCTAACCATTGTATTGCAGAATTTCTATCGTCTTTGTAGTTTAAACCATATATCTCAATAGTTTTCTTTTCGTAAATATCAATAAAATAATCATGTTCTATGCTGCATGCATAACACCAGCTACCCCAAACGTTTAATATATATGGCTTTCCGATCAAATCATTATTTGTTATCTTGGAATTATTAATCAAAGTTTTTGAAATGAATTTTGGAACAGGCTTTCCTATTAAAGGTGATGGTATCAAAGTTGGATCCTTATTTAATTCATTAAAAAGAAAATAAATAATGATAAGGAATATTGCTATAGGTAAAAAGGATATCTTACGAGTCATTTTGTACATTTTGTAATAATCTATTTCTTCCAAATATACCAAATAAACCACCTAAAATCATCAGAGCTGCTCCATACCACAAGAACTGAATATAAGGTTTATAATAGATTCTTACAACCCAAGAATCTTCTGACAAATTTTCACCAAGCGCAATATAAATATCTCTAAAAAAACTAGAATCAATTGCCGCTTCTGTCATGACATTTTTTTGAATATTATAAGTTCTTTTTTCAGGAAAAAAAGAAACTAAGTAATTATTCTCTGAAAATGCATCAAAAATACCAACTTGAGATGAGTAATTATTTTCAATTTTTCTTTTTACATTTACAAATCTAATTGTTGTATCTTTTATTGTAATTTCAGTATTTTTTTTCATTACAACTTCTTTTTGAATTGAATAGTAATTGCTAATTGTTATTCCAATTATAAGAACACCTATCCCAATATGTGATAATAAATTTGAAAGTATAGAGCCAGGCAATAAAAAAATATTTTTTATGATATTTGTACTTGATCCATTTTTAATAATTTGTAGAATTTTCATAACAGAGGAAAAGATAGTAAATATAGCAAGCGATAAAGCAATAAAAACTATGAAAATATCAGTCTGATAAAAAACATTTAAATATATATATGAAATAATTATTGAATAAAACAAAATAATACTTAGTTTTTTTGTTAAATATTTGTAATTTGTGTTCTGCCATCCACTATAGATTGCAGGTGACATTAAAAATACTATTGGTAACATCATTGAAGCAAATATAAAGTTAAAATATGGTGCTCCAACAGAAATTTTTCCCAAGTCTAGAGAGCTTGATATCAATGGATATAGTGTTCCAAGTAAAATTGCAAAAGTTGTTATTGTTAGAAATAAGTTATTTATTAATAACATCAATTCTTTTGAGGATATTGAGTAATTATCTTTGATAACTAAATATCTTGATCTTAAGAAATATAATAATAATGATGAACCAATTATCAAAGTTAAGAATAATAATATATATAAACCTCTTTCTGGATCATTTGCAAATGCATGAACTGAGACCAAGATTCCAGATCTTACAAGAAAAGTTCCTAGTAAACTTAATGAAAATGTTAATATCGCAAGCAATATACTCCAACTAATAAAGATTCCTCTTTTTTCAGATACAATTAATGAGTGCATTAAGGCAGTTATAGATAACCACGGCATAAAGGATGCATTTTCTACAGGGTCCCAGAACCACCATCCACCCCAACCAAGTTCATGATATGCCCACCAACTCCCTAAAGATATCCCCATTGTAAGAAAGACCCAGGAACATATTACCCATTTTCTCAACCAAGAGAGCCACGTAATATTAATTTTGCCATTCAATAAAATAGCAATAGCAAAAATAAATGGAATACTTGTACCGACATAGCCAATATACAACATCGGAGGATGAATAATTAAACCAGGATCTTGTAACAATGGATTAAGGTCTCTTCCATTCAATGGAACTGGAAATATTCTATCAAAAGGATTGGAACTCAATAATATAAAGAGTAGGAAAAATAATAATAAAAATCCCATTGCAGCCAACATATCCGAAACTATAGTTTTTGGAAGATTTTTAGATAATAATGCAACACCTGAGCCCCATAATGACAAAATAAGTACCCAAAGCAAAATTGAACCCTCATGAGCTCCCCAAACAGCAGAAAATTTATAAATAGTATCTAAAGATATATTTGAATTATTTGCAACATATCTAAGAGAAAAATTATCTGTAAGAAAAGCTGATATTAACAAACAGAATGATATAAAAATTAAAAAAGTTATTAAATGAATAAATAATTTACAAAATAATAATCTTGAACCCTCATTAATTATTTTTCCGGTAAATATTACGAAAAACATACAAAAAGAAAGTGCGGTAGCAATACTTAATAAAAAATTTCCGATTTCTGTAATCATTTTTTATACATCTCTTTATTTTTTTCTTTCATCATGTCTGCTACTTCAGGCGGCATATAATTCTCGTCATGCTTTGCTAGAACTTCATCTGCAATAAAATTTTTTGTATCAAGTAATTTTCCAGTCATTACTACGCCCTGTCCTTCACCAAAAAGATCAGGAAGTATTCCATCGTAGGATACATTAATAACCTGTTCTAGATCATGTATTTTAAAAGATACTTTTAGACTATCCTTAGATCTAACAACTGAATTATTTTTTACCATTCCACCAATTCTTATAAACGATCCAACTGGTGCTTCTTTATTTATTATTTGAGTTGGTGTATAAAAATAAACCATATTTTTGCTAAGCGCATATATTAATAATGCGCAGAAACCTGCAAAAGCAAAAAAGAAAATCATTATTTTTATTATATTGCTTTTATTCTTTGTTGTTATCTTTATCATTTCTTCGGTTAACTTCTTTTTTTAAAGAATTATGCGGAAAATAGTAACCTGCAAATAATACTACTATAGAGAATATATAAGACATATAGACAAATATTGTATGTTTCCCCATGTATAAAAAATCAAACATCATGATACTCCTTCATCCATTTACTATTTTTTTCTCTTATATATATTCCTAATCTTATTCTTTTTATCAAGACAGTCAAAAAATATATATTAAAAACAACAAACATATACAAAAGCGGGATTAACATAGTAATATGCGCAGAAGGTTTTTCAAATTTAGTTACAGTTGGGCCCTGATGTAATGTGTTCCACCATTCTACAGAATAGTGAATGATTGGTATGTTAATTAACCCTATGATCGCTAATATTGATGTTAATTTTGCAGCTTGTCTTTTATCAGAAATAGATGAATATAAGACCATAACTCCAATATACAGAAATAATAAGATAAGCTCTGAAGTTAGCCTTGCATCCCAGACCCAATATGTTCCCCACGTTGGTTTACCCCATAACATTCCTGTAATCAAAGCAATTAAGGTAAAAAGAGCTCCTAGTGGCGCGCATTGAATGCTTGCGATTTCCATAATTTTAATTTTCCAAACTAGAGCAATAAATCCAGTTACTGCCATAATTATATACGTTTGCAATGATAGCCATGCTGCTGGGACATGAAAATATATAATTCTATAACTATTGCCTTGCAAATAATCTTCAGGTGCTATAAATAAACCCCAATAAATTCCAATAACAAATAATAAAAAAGTAAATAGAGATAAATAAACCGTTAACGTATTGGTATTTGTGTAAAAAAATTTCAAATTGGCAATTTTAGAAATATTCATAATCAATTGTTAATACTAATCCTTAAAGTATATTTTAGTAAATATGGCATTATAGGTAGAACAAAAACTAAAAAAGCTAACAATAAGTATATCTGCATTTCATATGGTAGACCTGATGTAACTGATTCAATAGCGCTAGCTGAAAAAATTAAAACAGGTATGTAGAACGGAATTATAATAACAGGAAGTAACATATTATTTTTTGAAAGACCTAACGTTAAAGCAGATCCAAAAATAGCAGCACAGATAAGTGTAGGCGTTCCAATTATAAGTGTAATTAGAATAATAATTGAATTGTAAAAAGAAATATCAAATAAAATAGATACTACAGGTATAAAAAAAATAATTGGCAAACATGTAAAAGTCCAACAACATATTATCCTAAGGAATAAAACAAGTTCGATAGATACCTCTGAGGTAAGATAAGTATCAATTACACCACTATTGAAATCATCTTTGAAAAAATTATTTGAAGTTAGCAAAGTTGTAAGTATTGCTGTTATCCAAATTACTCCAGGAATAATTTTATCAAATAAGTTTTTTTCAGGACCTAGAACTAATGGGAAAATTGATATTATTAAAAAGAAAAATATCAACGGAAGAAATATATTATTTAAATTTCTATAGTATAAAACTAGTTCTTTTTTTAATAATAGTGAAATCATTTTAATATTTTAATTACTCATTTCTAAATATTTTATATTTTCTTTATGTTTTAAAAAATTATAATGTGAAGATGAAATTGAAATTCCTCCATTTTTTTGATGACTAACAATTAAATTCAAAAATAATTCTATTGATTTAATATCTAAATTATTTAAAGGCTCGTCTAATATCCATAACTTTTTTTTTGATGCAAATAGTCTTGCTAATGAAGTTTTCTTTTTATTTCCCTCAGATAGATCGGAGACCATGTAATTTTGATACTTTAAAATGTCAAAATAAATCATTGCTTCTTTTATGATATTTTTATTATTTAACTCGACCGTGGAATCAAATGCACATAAATACTCTAAATTTTCTTTAACTGTAAGATTGTCAATAAGGCTATTTTTATGTCCTATATAAATAATTTTTTCCTTGAGTCTGCTTTTTGGGTTTTGTATATCGATCTTATCCATAAGTATGCTGCCTGACTCTAAATTTTGAATTCCGCACAGTGCTCTCATAAACGTTGTTTTGCCACATCCATTGGGGCCTGTAATTAGCCAAATATCACTCTCGCCTAGCACAATATTCAAGTTATCAAAAATAACATTATTATTTTTAATACATGAGGCTGAATTTATTAGAATTTCCATACTTTTATGAGATTTCCAAATATCATTTAATTTATAGATAATAACATATGAAATTAACTAGATAAATTATGATGTAAGGCACAATTTTAAAAATTATAATGTAGAATAGCGATCTTAAATAAAAAATTTAAGCATAATGAGCACAATATCTCTTAATAAAAAAATTGAATCATATTTCAATAATGCAAACTCAAATATATTTGATGGGCTTTCTAACTCATCTGATTCACTATTTATAAGTACTATAAATCAAGGGAAGAATTTAATAATTGTATCAAGCAATAATGATGGAGAGAGATTATTCAGAGAATTAAAAACTTTAAAAAAACAAATTTATGATGAAGAATTAATATTTATACCAGGTACAGAAGAAATGCCTTATGACATGGTAGATTCAGACAAATACCTAAGTTCAAGTAAAAATTTAAATATAATTAAATACATTAATTCTAAATCACAAAATATTACTATAATTACAACAGCAAAAAACCTTCAAAAAAAACTTTTACCACAAAAAATACTTGAAGAATCAACTATAAGATTAGAAAAAAATAAAGATATTAATATAAATGAAATTAAAGATAGACTATCTAATATAGGTTACATTAACTCACCTCAAGTAAACTTCCATGGTGAATTTGCAATTCGAGGCTCAATTATTGATTTATTTCCTGGTGGATATGAAAAGCCCATTAGAATTGATTTAGATGATATAAAAATTGAATCAATTAAATATTTTGATACAAATAATCAAATTACCTTTGGCGAATCAATCAAAGGTATAATTTACGTAGTACCTATAAATAATATAGTTTTTTCAAAAGAAAGAATTATATTTTTTAGAAAAAAGTATAGAGAAATTTTTGAAGGCAACCCTAACAATAGTGAAATATATTCATCTATAAGTAACGGATTAATACCACAAGGTTTTCAAAACTACTTTCCTTTACTATACGATTATACTGAAACAATGTTTGACTATATAAAAGATATAAATAATGTCTTTATTTTTGACACAGTTAATAAAAAACTTGATCATCATCATGAAATTATTCAAGAAAAGTACAAAGAATTCACAACTGAAAATAATTCTTATTTAAAACCAGATCTACTTTTTTTAGAGAACTCCTTTTTAAAAAAGAGTTTACAATATATGAATCCAATAAAAATTTATAAAGAAAAAATTCTTAATAAAAATTCGTATAACTTTAATATTTCTTCTGTTCCAGATATTTCAATAAAACCATATCTTCAAAATAGTTTAAAAGATTTAGATTTATATATTAAAAAAAATTCTTATGTTGTTCTTTTTTGTGAAGATTATAAAAAAATTACGCAGCTTAAAGATATTTTTGAAAGCAATAATCTACCTTATAAGGAAATTGCTAAGCTTGATGACATAAGCACAAATAACTTTAAATTTTACATTATTAGAGGGTATATTAATAATTCATTTAAAATTAATGATATAAATATATCTTTTATTACAAATAAAGATATTCTAAAAGAAAAAATTCAACAAAGACAAATACGTAAAAGTTCTAGATCCTCATTTTTTATAGATCAACTTAAAAACTTAGATATAGGCTCTCCTGTAGTACATGAATACCATGGTATAGGCAGATATGATGGATTAAAATATCTTGATGCAGCTGGAATAACCAATGAATATCTCACCATAATATACGAAGATAATGACAAGTTATATGTACCGGTATCTTCGCTACATCTAGTTAATAAATATAATACAACTGATGATGAAACAGCACCGTTACATAAACTTGGGGGTTTTTCATGGGATGCCGCAAAGAAAAAAGCAACTAAAAAAGCTTACGATATTGCAACAGAACTTTTAGAGATTAATGCAAAACGTGCGCTAAGAAAAACCATAAAATATGATATAAACGAAATTGAATACAATCAATTTTCCAGCGAATTTATATATGATGAAACTGAGGATCAAGAAAATGCAATTAACGATGTATTATCGGACTTAACATCTGAAAAATTAATGGATAGATTAGTTTGTGGAGATGTAGGTTTTGGAAAGACTGAGATTGCGTTAAGAGCCGCATTTATTTGCACATCAAATTTTAAACAAGTTGTAGTATTATCTCCAACAACATTACTTGCAGAACAACATGAAAAAACATTTAGAAATAGATTTAAAAACTGGCCTATTAATATACGATGCTTATCAAGATTTAAAACAAAAAAACAACAAGAAGAAATAATATCAGAAATAGAATCTGGACATTGCAATATAATTATTGGAACTCATAGAGCAATACAAAAAGATATAAATTATAAAGATTTGGGTCTGTTAATTATTGATGAAGAACAAAAATTTGGGGTTAAGCACAAGGAATTTCTAAAGAAACTAAGAAATGAAGTTAATGTTTTAACATTAACAGCAACTCCTATTCCCAGAACATTAAATATGTCTCTTGGAGGTTTAAGAGATCTTAGTATTATTGCAACGTCACCAGAAAATAGAATGCCAATAAAAACATATATTTCCAATTGGAAAAAACATGTTATCAAAGAAGCTTGTGATAGAGAAATTAATCGAGGGGGGCAAGTTTTTTTCTTGCACAATAGAGTTAATGATATAAATCTTATTTATAATGAACTGCAGGATCTTATGCCCGCATATTCCATAAAGATTGCTCATGCGCAAATGAGCTCAATGCAATTAGAAAAAATAATTTTAGAATTTTATAATAAAAAATTTAATATTCTTTTATCAACAACAATAATTGAAAACGGTATTGATATAGCAAATGCAAATACAATTATTATTAATAAAGCAGATAAGTTTGGTCTTTCTCAGCTTCATCAAATTAGAGGCAGAGTTGGAA
Source organism: Gammaproteobacteria bacterium (assembly GCA_038114285.1). GTDB lineage: Bacteria > Pseudomonadota > Gammaproteobacteria > Poriferisulfidales. Next base: position 69,853 of record JAYNQN010000002.1, read on the forward strand.
GAAGCAATAAACAAGCTTTTTGCTATTTACTTGTGCCTGATAAAAATCATATTACAGAAAGTGCTAAGAAACGATTACAAGCATTAGAAAGCATGGAAGATTTAGGTTCAGGGTTTTCTATAGCATCAAGAGATCTAGAAATTAGGGGAGCTGGAGCACTTTTGGGCGAATCTCAAAGTGGTGATATGCAAGAAATAGGCTTTTCACTTTATAATCGGATACTAACAAAAGCTATTTCATCATTAAAATCTGGCAAACTTCCAAATCTTGATAACCCTCTAGATTCAATCACAGAAATTGATATAAATGAAATTGCAATAATACCTGAATCATATATTAGTGACATAAATCAAAGATTAATAATGTATAAAAAGATTGCAAATGCAGAAAATAAAGACGAATTAAATAATACGGTTATGGAGCTTATAAATAGATTTGGAAATCTTCCTAATGAAATTAATAATTTAATAGATATAACAAAAATGAAGATTAAATATTCTAAAATTGGCATAAAAAAACTAACAATAACCTCAAAAACTCTTAAAATTTCATTTCAGGATGACGCTAAAATAAGCAATGATAACTTAATAAAATTTATAAATAATAGTCATAATAATGTATCATTTACCAAGGATAATGTATTAATATATAAAAAAGAGTTTAAAGACATAAGAGACAAAAAAATAGTTATAACGAATATAATAGAAAACATAAAATGAGACATTTTAAAATTATAAACTTCCTATTGTTAATTTTATTTTCAAGTTTCTTGTATGCTGAAGAAAAAAATGATAATGAAAACTTATACCAAATAAAGTTAATTATGTTTTCTCATGACCTATCAAACTATAATGAATATGATGAAAATTATATAAATGATAAGTTTGAAAATATAAATAGCGTTGAAATAAAAAAAAATAATTGCCTAATAAATAATGATAATGATTGCATCAAATATGATTATGATTATAAACTTGAAAATTTTAATGATTATAAAGATAAATTAATAAAAAATGATGAAGTCAAATTATTGAGTCATCTTGAATGGATCCAAAATATTAATTCAAAAAATATTGTTAAAATTAAAAGTGGTTATGATTATAGTCAGGAAATAATTGATGAGGAAATTCTAATCAACGACATTGACATTCTTAGTTCTGGTAAAATTACCAAATATGAAGGATATGTTTCTGTAATCAAGAAAAAATTCTATGAAATTAATATAACATTGTATGAAAGAAAGAAAATGAAGCCGCCAGGTTTCTTTTCTGAGGAATTTTTAACTTCAAAAAAATATCATCTTTTCCAAAAGATTAAATTAAATAAGATTTATTATATTGATAGAGATAATTTTGGAATACTAATAAGTTTAAGCGAAATTCCTAGTAATTAATTATTCTTCTCTAATTTCAACTCTAGTTGGGAAAGCAATTTCTGCTCCATTTTTATCAATTATATCGCCAATCTTCATCAAAACATCTTGCTTAATTTCATGATATTTCGCCCATTCTGTTGTGTCAGCGTATGTAATTATAAAAAAATCTATCGAGCTATCATTATAACTATCAAAATTAACTATTGTAGTTTGCTTATGATCAATATCTCCATGAGATACTATCATTTCTTTAACTTCCTTAACTATAGTTAACATTTTTGGTAAATCTTTATATCTTAATCCTATTACCTCTCTAATTCTCCTATGAGTCATCCTCGAAGGGTTCTCAACAACAATATTCATAAAAATAGAGTTTGGTATATATATTACATTTTTTCTAAAATTTCTTATAGATGTCTGTCTCCAACCAATATTTTCTACAGTACCTTCAATATCTCTATCTGGTGATCTTATCCAGTCACCTTTTCTGAATGGTCTATCTAGGTATATCATCAAACCACCAAAAAAATTTGCTAGCATGTCTTTTGCGGCAAACCCAACAGCTACACCACCTATGCCACCAAAAGCTAAAACCCCAGATATACTAAAACCAAATGTTTGAAGGATAATTAAACCAGAAGTAATTATTACGGAAAGCCTTATAATTTTAGTTATTGCTTCATAAGTAGACTCGTCAACATCGATATTGTTTCTTTTATTATTAATAATAATAGCTTGTTGAAAGTTTTTTGAAATATTTAAAATAAATAATGCTATTACTAAAATAATTCCAGCTTTCTTAATGCTAATTAAAGCATCATTAGATATACTAAAATACTTAATATCATTATTAAAAGCCTCAAGTGTAAAAACAACACCTAAAATCCAAACAAGCATAGTTAGCGGTCTATATATAGAATTTATAACACAATCATCCCATATATTATTAGTTTTACTAAATTGTTTTCTTAAGGTATTTAGTACAAGTCTAGTAAATAAATTAATCAAAATAATAATTATAATTATTATAAAAAATTTAATAATCCAATTATCAATATTTAAAAGTTGATTTATATCCATAGTTAATTTATATATTTATTTCTATTTGTTTTTTTTCTTCTATTTTTTGTAATTGGCCTAAAATTTTTGATCGATTTTTATCATAATCAATATTATTTTGAATTCTTTTTTTACTAAGCTTTACAATTTTATTACTTATCTCCTCACTTTGTTCTAGATACACATTATCAATAATATCTACAACCTTTTCTCTATTGTTACATATAAAAATACAATCACATCCTGCTTTTATTGCTTTAGTAAGATTTTGATCTATACTTCCAAATTTTTCTAGTGCTTTCATTGATAAATCATCAGAAAATATTAGTCCTTTATATCTTAAATCATTTTTTAATATCTGTAACCACTTTAAAGAAATTGTTGGAGGATAACTATCTATATATTTGTATAATACATGCGATGTCATTATCCCTTCTATACTTTTATCTATAGCCATTTTATATGGAGCTATATCGTTATCATAAATTGTTTTAAAATCTCTATTATCTTCTGGAAGCTCAACATGTGAGTCTGTCTTTGCATAACCATGCCCTGGATAATGTTTGCATATGCTTGCAATACCAATTTCTTTAGCACCTTTAATAAAGTATTCAGCTAACTCTGAAACAATTTTGTGACTTTTAGCAAAACATCGCCTAGACATCACATTACTTCTTTCATAATTTATATCTAAAACTGGCATTGTGTTTACATCTACACCTACTCCTCTTAACTCATAGCTTATTAACCAACCCAAATTTTTTGATAATTCTAATGATGAATAATCATCATCAATATATTTTTTTTCCAGTAACTCTATAGATGGTAGTGCAGTAAAACCTTTTTTAAATCTTTGCACCCTATCACCTTCTTGATCAACATAAACGATTAATGAGGGAGATCTTATTTTTTTTATGTCATCAATTAATAATGTTACTTGCTCGATAGAATGAAAATTTCTAGAAAATAAAATCACGCCACCAACATATGGATGTTTTAATAATTCAATATCATCGTTTGAGAGTTCAATACCATCTATATCTATTATTAATCTTCCTAATTTCACAATTATACCCAATAAATCTATATAATATTCATCATCATAATACAATAAATACTCATCTTATATAAAAAAAAATATATAAATGTTATTATAAAAAATATTACTAATTATTAAAGGATATCTAATGAAAGATTCAACTGTTAAAGAAATGATTAAAAATGCAAAAAAAGGACTTAATGAATTTAGTGTTCATGAAGTTAAAGATAAGCTTAATTCAGAAGAATTTCATATTATTGACTTAAGAGATACTTCTGAGCTAATTGAGAATGGTATAATACCAGGTTCATATCACGCATCTCGTGGGCATTTAGAATTTTTTGCAGACCCTAAATGCGAATATTACAAAGATTTTTTCAATAAAGAAAAAAATATTATTTTATATTGTCACTCTGGCGCAAGATCAGCTTTAGCAGCTAAAACTCTTAAGAAAATGGGATATAATAATGTTTCACATATGAGAGATGGCTTTAAAGCCTGGATGAAAGAAATAGGAATTATTGTTGATTTCGTTAAAACTTAATTTATTTGATTAAATTAATAAATCTTAACTCTTATTTGAATCAATATCGCTTTGAACTTTCTTTGATATTTCTACAATTTGATCAAGCTGTTCATTTAATGAATCTAGGCTTTTGCTTATAGAAAATAAAATTAACATAATAACTATGCAAATTATCGTCAAAATTACTATCATCATTTTCACCTCCTAATTTTTAAATAAACTGGCGGAGAGTGAGGGATTCGAACCCCCGGAACCTTTCGGCTCAACGGTTTTCAAGACCGCCGCATTCGACCACTCTGCCAACTCTCCACATATTTTAGGTCAATTATACATTCGTATATATTTACAAGTATGAAATAAAACGTTAATGTATACAAAATTAATCATGGAGCCTATATATATGAATAATAGCAATACAACAGTAAGAGGACAAGCCAGAAACTCGGTTACAAACAAAGTTCTTAAAAATACATATATTCTTTTGTCTATGACATTGCTTTTTAGTGCTTTTACAGCATTAATCAGTTATATGATGAATATTTCTGTTATAAATCCTTTTATAACTCTCGGTTTATATTTTGTAACACTATATCTAACTACAAAAAATAAAAATAATATATCGGGTATATTCTGGGTTTTTTGCTTAACAGGAATACTTGGCTTCACATTGGGACCAATTTTAAATTTATATATAAACAATTTAAGTAATGGTTCAGAGATAGTGACAACTGCACTTATGCTCACCGGGATAATTTTCCTATCTTTGTCAGCATACGTCAATTACACAAAAAAAGATTTTAGTTTTATGGGTGGTTTTATTACATCTGGAATAATTTTAGCATTTACAGCAAGCATAATACTATTAATATCATCCATGATGGGTTATTACTTCCCAATAATGATGCTAGGAATATCTAGTTTGTTTGCCCTGTTGATGTGCGGACTAATTCTTTTCCAAACGAGCGCAATAATTAATGGTGGAGAACAAAACTACGTGATGGCTACAGTAACTTTATATATATCAATATATAATTTATTTACAAGTTTATTACATATTTTAATGTCATTCATGGGTAATAATGACTAAATATAAATAAGGAGGATAAATGCCAAAATATATAATAGAGAGAGAAATTCCTGATGCTGGAGAACTGACAACTGACGAGTTACAAGGAATTTCACAGAAGTCATGCTCTGTTTTAAAGCAACTCGGAACAGAGATTCAGTGGGTAGAAAGCTATGTAACTAAAGATAAGGTTTATTGTGTTTATATTGCCCCTAATGAGGAATTGATAAAAGAACATGCTAAAGAAGGTGGTTTTCCTGCTAATAAAATCAGTGCTGTAACTAAGACAATAGATCCTACAACTTCTGAATAAATAGTAAACTACTCTTTAAGAAAAGAATTGAAAAATGTAATAAATTTTTGGTCATCCCAAGATTTTTCTCCCTCAGATTTATATAAAACCTTTCCATTTTTATCAACTAAAAATGTTGTGGGTATTGCCTGAACATTCCAGTTAGAGAGTTCCATTTTCTCGTCTAGTAATACAGTAAAATCAACAGAAGCTTTTTCATTAAGAAATTTCTTTACAACAGATTTATCTTGCCCAATATTTATTGCAATCATTTCAAAACTATTATTTTTTAAAAAAATTTTATTTAAATTGTTTAATGATGGTAATTCTCTTACGCATGGAGCGCACCATGTTGCCCAGAAATTTATTAAAATATATTTACCTTTATATTCATCAGAACTAACATATGCATTATCTAAGTTTGGTAAATTAAATTCTGAATTAATATTTTGACTAACTTTTGACATGGGTGCATCTACTTTTTGTGAGCAAGACACTAGGAATAATAATATAAAAAATAAATTGATAATTTTCATAAACTATTTATTGTATCCCATATCTGTCTTATTTGCCCAATTTGGATCATTTTCAGTTAAATCTCCAACTGGTTCTGAAAGTGCATCCGCAATTAAAATATTAATATTTTCTCCAACTAGCGAGTCTAGGAAAAGTTTTAAATTATTCTTTTCCTCTTTTGATAAATTGAGCTTTTTAATTAAAGGGCTTAAAAGGTTGTTTTTTATACCGCCTTCATTATAAAACTCAATAACATCTTCAAGAGTACTAAAAACTCCATTGTGCATGTACGGTGCAGTTAGTGAAATATTTCTAAGTGTTGGTGTACTAAATAACCACCTATGAGAAGGGTTTTCGGTAATACTATAAAGACCCAAGTCATTAGTTTTCTTTTGCTGATTTACGCTATTAATAATATTAGTATCAACATCCACATACTCACCTGGTGCTAATTGAACCCTTGTTTTTTTCTTTTTAAGTAAGCCCATTGATTCAGCATAGCCCACACCAGTATTATGAAGTTTATTATCAAAGAAAAGTGCCTCTTTATTTCCTATCAAATGACAACTTACACAATTACCTTTGCCTACAAAAACTTCAAAACCTTTTTTTACATTTTCAGATACAGCTTCATCGTCTTTCCCGTAATACCATTTATCAAAATTTGAGTTAGCAGATATTAAAGATCTTTCGTAGCTTGCAATTGCTTTGCCAAAAGTTTCCATATTAATACCCTCGCCATTAAAAGCTTCATTAAATAACTTTTCGTAACCTGGTATTAATTTTAATTTTTTTATAGTGAAACCAAATGATGGCATAGCCATTTCTGAATGAGCAAGTACTGGTTGCCAAACTTGATTCTCTAGTGAATATTCTCTTGCGTCGTGAAATAAAAATTTTTTATAAGCTACATTAAGCAATGTTGGTGTATTTCTCAAATTTGATCTACCTTCTATACCAACAGCAGTTTTAATTTCATTGCTTGTAAAACCCTGTTCTGGCACGTGGCACATCCCACATGACATAGTATTATTTAGAGAAATTCTTCTGTCAAAAAATAATTTTTTTCCAAGTTCTATTTTTTTTCGTGTGATTGGATTATTATCGGGAATCTCAATTAAAGATAACCCAAGTTGTTTTGTTGTAGCGTATTTAATTAAATCAGCTTTTTTCCCTTGTCTGTCATCTAAGCTAAGAGAATTTGTCTCATAATCTTTTGAATCATAACCATCTTTATTATCACCTGCTCCAGTGTATTCAATAGTTTCATTTGCAAAAGAAATTTGACATAAAAATAGGAATAAAATTATTAAAAATAAATTTAAAATATTTTTCTTAGCATATGTCTCACTCATTATCTAATAATAAAGTTTTTATATCGTTTATCAATAGTTCTGCATGGAGAAAATCTACATTGTACACATTTCTTATAAGTTTTTTATCATCTATTAAGAAAACTCTTAATAAATGAGATTCAACACCATTATATGACCCATCTTCATTATATTTTCTAATTACTGGTTGGTCATAGCTACTCAAAATTGGTTCTAGCTCTTCTAATGAATTTGTTGTTAAAAAATCCCAGTCTGCGTCTATAAAACTTAAATTTTTACCGTATAAACGCATGATTTCTGGAGTATCATATTCTGGATCAAAACTTAGACTAATCATTTTAAGATTTTTAGCTATTTCTTTACTATTTTTTATTTTTTCTTGAATTTTATAAAAAACAGAAGTTGCAAGAGGACATCCATTAGTGTCTGTGCAATTGCTGTAAATGAAGCTTAATAAAGTTATCTTATTATTCATTATGTTATGCAAACTATTCTCATTTCCTTTTTCATCTATAACTTTCCCGTCGCCAGACTTCCTAATATTATAGAGAGTATATGTTCCAGGCTTTGGTAAATCATATCCAAGATTATCTCTCCATCCTATTGCAAGATTGTTTCTTTCATTTTGAATCATGCTTCTTTCTTCTGCTAAATTATTATCAGCGAATAGATGTGATGAAAAAAAAATTGTTATAAGTAGTGCAATAATTTTATACATAATAAATAATCCAATAAAATAAAAAAAGGCTAACATTTGTTAGCCTTTAATTTTAACACTTTGTTAGTAATTAATAAATTACTTATCAAGCATTGTTACTTCTTTATTTTTACTTTTACTTGAATATAAAGAATATGCTCCAAATCTCATTTGATGCGCTCTTCCTAATTTTTCTTTATAAAAGTCTATAGTCCATTTATGAGTAAGCTCGAGTTTTTCTTCATCCCAATCGTAAAGTTTTACCCATTGCTCATCAGCTTCACCAGTTTTATCCCAGTTACCTAGTAAAGATGTAGAAAAGTAAGCTCTTTTTCCGTCCCAGCTTTGCGAAATCATATTAACCTGAGATCCAATTTGTTCTTCATATTTTTGAACTGGATTGAATGGATCTGAGATATCAAAGTATCTAGCTTTCCCATCCATAAATGTATCAACCCATAAGCCCTTGTCGTCAGATGTAATTGAAATATCAACTGGTAATGGAACTTTTGATGCGTCACCGATATCAGCAACTGCTTTTCCTTGCCATTCACCATTATCATCTTCATATATTAACCAAATTTTTGATGTTAAGGCTGTTGTTGTGAAACAATAATTATTATTTGCTCCCCAAGCACATCTAATTTCTAATGGAGCTCCTGGAACATCAATAACTTTTTTTGGTTTTCTTGTGTGAAGATCCCATACAACCATTGTGTTACCGAATCTTTTCATTGCCTCACCATCTTGCAACATTTGACCAAAATCCATCATATAATTAGACCACCCTGTAAATGATGAAGTTAACATAATGTTTCTTCTTGGTTGTACACGTACATCATATCCATAACCATCAGCATATTTACCTTCTTTTACAGCCCCTCTTAAGTCGCTGTCTGTAGGTAGCCAATGTGTAGCGATAAATTCGCCTTTACTGTTATATTCAGCTAAAGCTGTTCTTCCGCCGTTATCTGTATTGTTAGATAAACCAGATACCATAATTCTTCCTGGTAACGCGTAGAACGTATGAGGGCCTACTACTCCACCAGTTTTTTCTACAAAGTCAGTAATTACTTTGTGCAAAGTAGGTTTTCTTGGATTTGTATGAACATCAAAAATAAATATTTTGTTACTATCTAAGCCTCCAGCCCACAAATAATGTCTGTCATCACTTAATCCAGAGTGGTGTGCTTCATTTCTACCACCTACTGAAAGAACGCTAACTACTTTAGCGTAAGTCTTTGATTTTGGATTAACATCAATTGTTACAAGCTTATCTTGCTCATCACCTAGGCCTTCAACACCAAGCGTCCAAACATAAACATAATCCTCTTGACCAACGATTTTAGCCATGTAAGGAGACATACATGTCTCATCTGCTACAGTTACTGAACTTGCAGCAAACATAATAGCTCCTAGTATAGAAATCCCAAATTTTCTTAAATCCATAGTTTTCCCTCTTTCGTTTATAGTTCTTGAATATCATATTATGAACGATTAAGCTTTGAGGTCAAGACTATAAGATAATATTCATTTATTAAATTAATTTTGAATAGCTTTTTCAAAATAATTAATATTTTGCACAAAATTATAAATCAAGGGAAATAAATTATGAAAATCAATAACTTAAGACATTATATTAAATTTATATTATTAACAGTTATGTTAGTTGCTAATGGATCAGTAAATGCTGAAATTGGAGGAGATTTTACTTTAAAAGATTATAATAATAATGAATATAAATTATCAGATTCTGAAAAGATTAAGATCATTTTCTTTGGCTTTCTAAATTGCCCTGATATATGCCCAACCGCACTTTCTGAAGTATCTAGCTTGTTAAAAAAACTAGAAAAATTATCAGATAACATTGAGCCTATATTTATAACTGTAGACCCAACTAGAGACACGCCTAAATTACTTAAAAATTATTTAACTTTTTTTGACGAAAGAATAGTTGGCTTAACTGGTACTCAAGAACAAATTGAAAAAGTTTCAAACCAATATCATGTTTATTATAGTTATCAAAATAAAGGTGAAGTTAAAAATTACACAGTTAACCATACTGCAAACATGTACCTTGTAAATAAAAATAATAAGGTTGAAAAAATATTTATTCCTGGTACTCCATTTACAGAATTTTTTAAATATATAAATCGATATTTAATGAAAGATATTAAAAACCTTCCATTACAATAAATTATTTTTTATAAGTTTTAAATATAATTGAAAATATAACCACAAAAGAACTACCAACTAAAGGTACTAATGCGCTATGGAGCTGTGCAAAATAATTACTATCTTGAAAAAGAATATCTGTTTGAATCATTTCACCACCAATCCACCCTAGAAGGGCTGAACCTAAATAAATAATAATGGGGTAATTATCAATTAATTTTAAAATTAAACTACTTCCCCAAATTATTATTGGAATGCTCAATAAAACGCCAAATATTACCAAATAAATATTTCCATCGGCTGCTGCTGCAATTGCAATAGAATTATCTAAACTCATAACGAAATCTGCAACTATAATTGTTTTGATAGCACCTAATAGGTTTTTTTCTTGATTAACATTTATATCAGTTGTTTTATCGTGATCGAGTACAAGCTTTATTGCTATCCAGAGTAACAAAATTCCACCAACTAACTTTAAACCATATATAGATAATAAAGTAGCTGCAAAAAAGACCATTATTATTCTTAGAAGTATTGCTCCTAAAGCACCATAAAATATTCCTAATTTTCTGTATTTTGATGGTAAATTTTTACATGCAAGTGCTATAACAATGGCATTATCACCTCCCAAAACAATATCTATAGCTATTATTTGTAATATTGAAATTAAAGCAGTGCTATAAACTATTTCTTCCATAAAAGCATTAAATTAAAAATTATTTTAAGAGGGTTTAGATTTCTTGTTATACAATCTTATCTATTTTTGAAGCTAATATAAAATCACTTTCAGCTAAGCCTTGAATTGCATGAGTATATATTTTAACTTTAGCATATCCCCAGCCAAAGCTTATATCAGGATGATGTCCTTCGTTTTCAGCAATCTCACCAACTTTATTAACAAAATCTTGACTTGATACAAAGTTTTTAAAGCTAAATTCTTTAATCAAATAATATTGATCTTTAATATCTTCTTTTACATCCCAATTATCTACTTTTTTTTGATAAGTATTTATTTGATCAATTGTAAAAGGTGGGATCCCACCTTCGCATGGAACACATTTTTTATTTGATAAATCTTCAGTCATTTTATTGTAATTTCATTTTTATTTTAAAAACATACCATACTAAACAAATATTGCAATTATAAGGTTTTGTTATTTTTTATGGCAAAGGCGACATCAATTGCTTGTTTATTTTGCCAAACATCGTGAACCCTAAAAATATTGATATTAGACATAACTCCAAGAGCTGATGTAGCACAAGTTCCTGCAACCCTATCCTCAGGGTTATTTTTTTTTGCTACCTCGCTAAATATTTTTTTTCTACTTGTTCCAAGAAGTGTGTAATAACCAAGATTGGAAAATTTGTTTAGATTTTTAAGAATATCTAAATTATGTACTGTTTTTTTTCCAAAACCAATACCTGGATCTAATATAATTTTTTCTTTGTTAATTCCTAGTTTTATTGCTTTATTAGCCTGTGAATTTAAAAATGTTGAAATTTCAGAAACTACATCCTTATACGAAGGGTTGTCTTGCATATTTTTTGGGGATCCCTGCATATGCATAATACAATAATACATGTTGTGTTTAGCAACTAATGCCATCATTTGTTCGTCATCTTTACCACCACTAATATCGTTTATCATTCCAACACCCAGGTTAATTGCAGCTTCTGCCACTTCAGATGATGTAGTATCAACACTAATGATAGTGTTTTGAGGCATAGTAATTTTTAATTGTGAAATAACATCTACAATTCTTCTTTTTTGCTCTACAGGAGAAACTCGTTCTGACCCAGGTCTTGTTGATTCGCCGCCTACATCTATTATAGTTGCTCCTTGTTCTATCATTATCATAGCTTTATCTACAGCGGATTGAGTTGACGGATATATTCCACCATCTGAAAAACTATCTGGAGTAACATTTAAAATACCCATTATTATTGGCTTACTAAAATCTAATTTATTTTTCATTTATTTTATTCCAATATTGAAAATATTTATTTCATTTCCTAAATCAACCGACATTAAATCCTTTGAGAAGATAACTTTTCCCGAATACTTCTCTTTTATCTTAGTTAAAACATAATTTTCATTTACACCAAATAATAACGCATGGTTTATTATAGTCAATTTAGGCTTGCATATATTTAATATCTTTATTAATTGATCTATATTTGTGTGTGTTCTTACAACATCTCTTAATTTTTTATTACTATTATATATTTTTTTAGTAGTGGAAATTACTTCATGTATTAATATATCAATATTTTTAGAATTGTTAATCACATTATTAGAATATGTTGTATCTCCAGAATATACAATTACCCTACCTGCATATTCTATTTTAAAACCATGCGAATTTTCTATATGTCCATGAGAATTTTTGAATGAACTAATTGTAAGATTTGATTTATATATTTTTTTTTCTGGGAAATTCAAACATTTTAATTTTGAAAATTTTTTATTATTATATCTATACTTGATATCTTCACTATAAGATTCTACTAGACCCTTGCAATAATTCTTTATACCTATTGGTCCATATATTATTGTATCGGTTTTCTTTTGCCAGACGTTACTTGTTAACCAAAAATCTGCAAGACCTACAATATGATCATAGTGTAAATGCGATATATAAATATCATTAATTTTTGCATAATTATTACCAGCTTGACTTAATCTCAAAGTAGTTCCTCTTCCTACGTCAAGTAACACTTCTTCTAGTTGAGTTTTTATAAGAATAGATGGGCCAAGCTTATTGATATCAGGCCTTGGTGTGCCAGTACCAAGAAAAGTAATATTAACTATATCACTAGCATATGTATTTGTTATAAATAAAAAAGTTAACAATAAATATTTAATCATTAGTATCAATTTTTAAAACAGCCATAAATGCTTCTTGCGGTAATTCAACTTTTCCAACCTGCTTCATTCTTTTTTTACCTAGTTTTTGTTTTTTTAATAATTTCATTTTTCTGGTTACATCGCCACCATATAGTTTTGCTGTTACATCTTTACGATATGCTTTTGTTGTGGCTCTTGATATTATTTGAGAACCTATTGCTGCTTGTATTGCAATATCAAAATTTTGCCTAGGAATAACTTCTTTCATGCCGTTAACTAGTTTTCTCCCAATACTAAGCGATCTTGATTTATGTACTATTAAGGATAAAGCATCTACCTTTTCTCCGTTAATAAGAACATCTAACTTTTGCAAATCAGATTGTTTAAAAGAATGAATATAGTAGTCAAAAGAAGCATATCCCTTAGTACAAGATTTTAATTTATCAAAAAAATCTAGCACCACCTCATTCAACGGAAGATTGTATTCAATTAATGCTTGTCCGCCAACATAAGATATCTTATTTTGCTTACCTCTTTTTTGCTCACATAATGTAATTACGTTGCCAATAAATTCATTAGGTACAAGCATAGATGCAGAAATAATTGGCTCATGTATCTCTTCAATACTCGACATATCTGGAAGTGAGCTTGGGTTGTCAACTTCGATTATACTGCCATTCTTTTGAACAACTTTATACACAACTGTTGGTGAAGTTGATATTAAGTCTAATTTATATTCTCTTTCTAATCTTTCTTGGATGATTTCCATATGAAGCATTCCTAAAAAACCACATCTAAAGCCATGGCCTAAAGCCTTAGAAGTTTCAGGTTCATAGTCAAAAGACGAATCATTTAATTCCAGTTTTTCTAAAGCATCCCTAAAATCTTTGTAGTCATCGCTATTTATTGGAAAAAGTCCAGCAAATACTTTGGGCTGAATTTCCTTAAAACCTTCTAATGGTTTACTTACATCATCATCGCACAATAATATTGTATCTCCAACTTTAGCTGAAGCAATGTCTTTAATACCAGCAACTAAGTACCCTACTTCTCCTTCATTAATAGCATCTAATTTATTTACTTTTGGTGAATAGCATCCTAGCTCTTCAACTTGATAGCTAACATTTGTAGAAGCAAGTTTTATTTTTTGTTTAAGGTGCAATGATCCATTGAAAACTCTTACCAACGACACAATTCCTAAATAATTATCAAACCATGAATCAATAATTAGTGCCTTCAACTTTTTTTCATTTGAAACCTTTGGTGGCGGTATTTTTTCTATAATACTTTCCAAAAGATCAGAGACACCAAGCCCAGTTTTTGCGCTTACGCCTATAGCATCAGTTGTGTCAATTCCTATAATTTCAGTAATTTGGTTTTTAACTGATTCTTCATCTGCTGATTGTAAATCAATTTTATTTAACACCGGAAGAATTTCTAAATCTAATTCTACCGCTTTATAACAATTAGCAACACTTTGCGCCTCAACACCTTGTGATGCATCTACAACTAGCAAAGCACCTTCGCAAGCCGCTAATGATCTTGAGACCTCGTAAGAAAAATCAACATGACCAGGAGTATCTATAATATTGAACTGATAAGTTCTACCGTCTTTAGATTTGTAATTAAGTCTTACGCTTTGAGCTTTAATTGTTATACCTCGTTCTTTTTCTAAATCCATAGAATCTAGAATTTGGGTACTCATTTCTCTTTCCGACAGTCCACCGCATATTTGTATAAATCTGTCTGCCAAAGTAGACTTGCCGTGATCTATGTGCGCAATAATAGAAAAATTTCTAATTAAATCATTTTTAGATTCTGGCATCTTAGAATTACTCTATTTTAATAGCTAAATAAAGTGAATTGCCTTGTCTTCTAACTAATAGCGATGCAAAATCACCCTTCTTCAAATTTTTTACAATTTTGACAAACTGATTTATATCTTGAATATTTTCACCAGAGATTTGATAAATAATATCATTTTTAAGTAATCCACTTTCATAAGCAGGATTTGAGTTTATTTGCTGAACCTTTATACCTAAATTATTTTCTAGACGTAAATTTTTTCTTTCAAGATCGCTAATATTTGATACTGTCATTCCAAGAATTTTTCTTGTAACAGATTCTTTTGGTGTTACTTTATTTTTTGCAACTTTCTGAACTGGTAGTTCTTGGACTGTGAATTTTATAGTTTTTTTTGAGCCTTTCCTTAAAATTTCTATTTTTACATTTTTTCCAACCTTTGTGTTGCCTACTATAGGTGGTAAAGAAGATGAAGTTACAATTTTCTTACCATCAAATTTTAAAATTATGTCTCCTACCTTTAAATCTGATTTAGATGCAGGACCATCTGGTATGATTTTTGATATAAGTGCGCCCGATGGATTTTTCATGCCAAATGATTTTGCAAGATTGTTTGTTACTTCCTGAATATAAACTCCTAACCACCCTCTTGATACTTTTCCTGAAACTTTTAACTGCTTTATTACATTATTAGCAACATTCATTGGTATAGCAAAAGATAGGCCCATAAAACCACCTGATCTACTAAATATTTGTGCGTTGATTCCTACTACCTCACCATTTAAATTAAATAATGGGCCGCCTGAATTACCAGGATTTATTGCAACGTCTGTTTGTATAAATGGAACATAGTTATCATTAGGCAAGCTTCTTCCTATTGCGCTTACTATTCCTGCTGTAACAGTACTTTCAAAACCAAATGGAGAGCCGATAGCTAAAACCCACTGTCCGACCTTAAGGTTTTCAGAATTTCCTACTTTAACTGGTTTTAAATTTTTTGCTTTTATTTTCAATAAAGCAATATCGCTTGAAGGGTCAGAACCTATTAACTTAGCATCCAGCTCTCTTTTATCATTTAATTTAACAATAATTTGATCGGCATCTGCTATTACATGATGATTTGTTATGATATATCCATCTGAAGAATAAATAAAACCTGAACCCATAGATTGAGACTTTCTTGGTATTCTTTTGTCTGGATCATCAAAACCTTTATCTCCAAAAAATTTTTTTAAAAATTCATTAAGCTCATCATTTGGTAGCTGAGGGTTTGAATTTGCTGATTTGGTTTGACTTTTTCTAACCGTACTTATATTTACAATACTTGCGCTATTATTATCTACCAATTTGGTAAAGTCTGGAAGATTAGAATTGTTAGCACTCGATAAATTGAGAGTGAAAATAAACAAAATAGATACTTGGATGATTTTTTTTAACATAATTTTCATATTTGCCTTGGTTCATTTTTTGTAATAAATTATACTTATTCTATCACAAAGGTTACATAAAATTTTAAAACAAGTTGAAAATTCGAGAGTTTTTGATGTACTAATAATTGGAAGTGGCGCTGCTGGTAACAGCTTAGCTCTACAATTGCCAACAACCATGTCAATTGGCTTAATCTCAAAAACAGAATTGCATGAAGGTAGTACATATTACGCACAAGGTGGTATATCTGCTGTTCTCAGCAAGATAGATTCTATAGACCAACATGTTGAAGATACTATGGAGGCTGGCGCTGGTTTATGCAAAGAAGATATCGTTAAAGAAGTCGCCAAGGATTCAAAAGAAATTATTAATTGGCTTTTAAAACAAGGTGTCAAATTTACTAAAAATTCATCTGGGCAAAAGAATAAGCTTCATTTAACAAAAGAAGGTGGGCATACATACCCTAGAATTGTTCATGCAGCTGACAAAACTGGCGAAGCTATACAAGAAAGTTTAATTGATAAAGTAAAAAAAAGAACAAATATTGAATTATTTACTCATCATGTTGCTATCGACTTAATAACGAAGAAAAAAAAATATTCATCAAATAGTCAATGTATTGGGTCTTACGTTTTAAATAAAAAAAATAATCTCATTAATGTATTTAAAGCAAAATTTGTTGTTTTGGCGACTGGTGGTGCTAATAAAGTATATTTATATACTAGCAATCCAGATACATCATCTGGTGATGGGATTGCAATGGCTTATAGGGCTGGATGCGATATAGCAAATATGGAATTTATGCAATTTCACCCAACATGTCTTTATCATCATAAAGCCAAATCATTTTTAATAAGCGAATCACTTAGAGGTGAAGGGGGTAAACTTACATTGCCAAGCGGAGAGTCATTTATGCACAAATACGATCCTAGAGGAGTTTTAGCACCAAGAGATATCGTAGCTAGAGCCATAGATAATGAAATGAAAATCAACGGTTTGGACTATGTATTACTTGATATCTCCCACAAAAAATCATCTGATATTAAAAAAAGATTTCCAAAAATTTATAATGAATGTTTAAAATTTGATATTGATATAACAAAAATTGGAATACCGGTAGTACCTGCAACCCACTACACGTGTGGCGGAATAAATATAGATAAGAACGCTAGAACGAATATAAAAAATTTATATGCTATTGGTGAAGTAGCTCATTCTGGATTACATGGCGCAAACAGAATGGCAAGTAACTCATTACTAGAGTGTATATTTTTTTCCAGAAAAGTTTTAGAAGATATTAAAAGACATGGAAATGAAAAGCATGAAGAAATTAACAACGATCTAAAAAATAATACAAGTAAAAAAGTTAGTGAAGAAATTATAATTAAACATTCTTGGAAAGACATTAGAACTCTGATGTGGGATTATGTTGGCATTGTTAGAACAAATGAAAGATTGCTTAAAGCAAAAATAAGAATATCTATTTACAAAAAAGAGATTGAAGAATTTTTTAATAAAAATATTATATCTAGTGATCTAATAGAACTAAGAAATCTTATATGCGTAGCTGAAATTATTATTATTTCTGCATTAGCCAGAAAAGAGAGCAGAGGCTTGCATTTTAATACTGATTATCCTAAAACTAAAAAAATTGCGCACGATACAATTATCAATGTTAATCTAGAAAACAATATTAAGAAATATCAAGAAAAATAGTATCTCTATAATATTTTAATTCTTCAATAGAATCTTTTATGTCTTGCAAAGCCAAATGTTGTGGTTCTTTTTTAAATTTTACGTCTGGGTACCATCTTTTTACAATCTCTTTAATTGTGCTTACATCAAAATTTCTATAATGAAAAAAACTCTCTAATTCTGGCATGCACCTTGCTAGAAATCTCCTGTCTTGGCATATACCACTTCCACACATTGGGGATTTGTTCTTATCAATATATTTACTTAAAAACTCTATTGTTATCTCTTGAGCATCTTTATATGTATATGAGCTTTTTTCTATTCTTTTAACAAGACCGGATTTATTATGTTGATTTGTATTCCACTCGTCCATTGCTTCTATAGCATCACTAGGAGTTTTTAATGCTATTACTGGGCCTTCTTCTAAAATATTTAAGTCTTTATCTGTAATTATTGTAGCAATCTCTATTATGCGGTCTTTAAATGTATCTAAACCTGTCATTTCAAGATCTATCCAAATTAGATTTTGTGAATTTTTATTCATAGTGCTTTAACATATCATATAGATGTTTTTATTTCCTTAGATATTAATAAATAGTTCTTTTATCAAATGCTTTAGATAATGTATGCTGATCTAAATATTCAAGCTCACCTCCAACAGGAACACCTTGAGCAAGTCTTGTAACTTTTATAGAATTTTTTATAGCAATTTCACTAATAACGTGAGCTGTTACATCACTCTCTACCGTATAATTTACAGCTAGTATCAATTCTTTAACAGAGCCAGAAGAAATTTTTTGCTCTAAATGATCAATGCCAATTTCTTTCGGGCCAATACCATCTAAAGGTGATAGTCTTCCTAATAACACAAAATATTTGCCATTATAATTTGTGCTATTCTCTATATTAAAAACATCCGCAGGACTTTCGACAACACATATCATTTCATCACTTCTACTCATATCATTACAAAGTTCACATATTTCTTCGTGTGTAAGATTTCTGCACGATTCACAATTTTTTATATTAGTAACAACATTTTTTAATGTGTCAGATAATTTTAAAGCATCCTTTTTAGCTCTTTGTAAAAGAAAATATGTCATTCGTTGAGCCGTTTTTTTGCCAACACCAGGAAGGCAAGTAAAAGCCTCAACTAAATCATCAATTAATACTTTCTTATCAGTCATTTATTTTAAAATGGTAAGTCAGCAGGCATACCTTGCTTTGTTAAAACAGACATTTTATCAGCAGACATTGCGTCAACCTCTTTTGTAGCTTTATTTAAAGTATCTTTAATTAGATTTTGAAGTTTTTTATTGTCCATGTTGCTAATATCATTATTAAAAGATATTTTTTGAATGATATGATCGCCATTCATAATAACAGTTAAAAAATTACTATCATCAGAAACTGTTATATTGGTTTTGGATATTTCTTTTTTCAGCTTCTTCATATCTTTTTTCATCTTTTGGGCTTGTTTCATAAGACCCATCATATCGCCCATACCACCAAGTCCTTTCAACATAAATTATCTCCTTTATAATTATTCATTTATTTTAACAGAATTATTGATGTCTTTTGCATCAAACTTTTTTTTTATATTTTTAATAAAATCATCTTTATCAATTTCTTTGTTTGCTTCAGAAATTTTTTCATTATAATCATCTTCATTTAATTTATGAAGTGTCGATAAATTTTTATTTGTATCTTTTATGCTAACAGTAATATCTTTATTATAATAATTTGACAAGGCTTCTTGTAATTTTAACCTTGATTTTTCTGTTACAAGACTAATTAAATCAATTGATATTAAAAAATTAATTTGGTCATTTTTTTCTGATTCAAAAAAAATATTATTTGCTAAATTTTTAGCTACAGCATCTATCTTAAGATTTTTAACTACTAGATCCCAATTTTTTTCTATAGTATTTTTACTAACCTCTTTATCTTGATTTGAATTTTTGTTTTCTATACTTTCTTTATTTTCATGTTTAATCTTTTTTTTTAACTGAATATTTTCTTTTTTATTAATATTTGTTGTAGATTTATTCTTATCAAAGCTAAAAGGTGTAAATAAAAGCATCCTGACGACTGTCATTTCAAAACCACTTTTATAATTTGGCGCATATTCTAAATCCCTTAAATTAGATACTCCAATTTGATACAAAATTTGTATTTCATCTTCATTATATTTATTTGATAGTTTTTTTATACTGTCTTCATATATATTATCTTGTATATTTGAAGTTACTTTGTATATTGCAGTTTGATGCAAGATGGAAATTATTTCCTCTAAGAGATACTTATAATCAGCTGATTGAAAATAAATTTCATCTATGAATTTTAATAACGAGTCTGAGTCTTCGTTTGCTAGCATATCAATAATTTTATTTATATTCTCGACAGGCATTAAACATAATATTTTGCATATATTTTCATATGTAATTTTGTTATCGCCGTGTGATATACATTGTTCCATTATGCTTAAACCATCTCTCATACTTCCATCTGCAATTTTAGATATATTTTTTATAGCACTTTTTTCATAATTAATTTTTTCACTATTTAGAATTTTTTCTAGTTGCTCTTCAATAATTTCCGATGAAATTCTACTTAAACTAAAATGCAAACATCTTGACAGTATTGTGCTTGGAATTTTTTGCGGATCCGTTGTAGCTAAAATAAATTTTACGTGTTCTGGAGGCTCTTCGAGAGTTTTTAATAAAGCATTAAAACTATGTGTTGATAACATGTGAACTTCATCAATTAAATAAATCTTATATCTTCCTTGAGTTGGCATATATTGAACATTCTCAAGTAATTCCCTGGTATCTTCAACTTTGGTTCTTGATGCAGCATCAATTTCATATAAATCTACAAATTGACCATTATCAATCGCTTTGCAACTATCACAAATTCCACATGGTTTTGAACTTATGCCATTTGTTTCGCAGTTTAAGCACTTTGCTAAAATTCTTGCAAGCGTTGTTTTGCCTACACCCCTTGTTCCTGTAAACAAATAGGAATGATGAAGGCGCATATTATCTAAACTATTTATAAGCGCAGTTACTACAGGCTCCTGTCCAATCAAGTCTGAAAATAACTTAGGACGCCACTTTGTTGCAAGTACAGTATTACTCATATCAAAAATATCCTATCAAAAATATGATTTTAATTATTATATTATTTGAAAAAAAAAACAATTATTATTGGAACATATGCTAATCCAAAAATCGTAGAGAATAGCACTGCTGATGAAACTTTTTCTGGATGCACATTAAGAAATGTTGCAAATATCACCGTGTTAGCAGCTATTGGAACAATTGATAGCAGTATAAATGCCCTGTAAATTTCAAAATTATATATATTAAATATATGATAATCCAAAAACACTAAAGCTAACATTAATAAAGGCCATACTAGAAATTTTCCTATGAATGACAAAGCAATAAAACCATAATCAAAAGAAAGGCCTTTAACACTTGATATTCCAAAACCTATAAGCATCATTCCAAGAACTACGTAAGCGCCCTGCATACTAATAACAAAATTATCCATTGCCCTAGGAAGATTGATTTCAAGATAGAGAAAAATAATTGCGTATACAAAAGCATAGATTGCTGGTAGCCTCTTCAAGCGATAAAGTGATTCTTTGACAGAATATCTACCACGTGCTGTTAAATAATAAACAACTGTATTTTCAAAAATAGTTACACCAAGTGTTCCTAATATGTATATTCCAAATACACTTTGATCGAAAAGAAGAAGTGCAATAGGAATTCCAAAATAACCAGTATTTCCTTCTGCAGATACAATTGCCAGCACATTAGCTCTTGAGTCAGAGTAAATATATTTACCGTATGAATAAAATATAAAAGCTACAAAAGAGCACATTATAAAAGCTACCATCGGAAGAACAAAAGTACTTAATGATAAATTTGAGTGCGTAATTGCTTCAAATATTACAAACGGCGCAATTATATAAATTATTAATTTACCTATTCCTTTTGCATCTATATTTAAGTATTTTCCGGCAATAAATCCAATAACTACAAAAATATAGAGTGGTAAAATTTTAAATAATATTGAAAGAAAAATATCCATATATAAATTACTATATTTTATCAGAATCAGAATTTATAAAGTCTAAAAATATATCAGTAACAGGATAAGGGCTTTTATATTTTTTTAAAAATAAGGTTTTTAAATCTTGTGCTAATAGTTTTGGTTCATCTACTGCATTATCATGTACTATTATTCCTTTGTTTGTTTCCATAAAAGAAAATCCAGCATAATGATCTAAACCTTCAACTTTAAAAATATAATTTTTTACTCCTACATATAAAATATATATATTAAAATCTAAGATTCTCATCTGAGACTCGATTTGATTATCTTTAGTTTCTATATCTTTAATTTTTAGCTGTTTTAGTCTTTTTTTAACTTCAATATTTCTTAAATCATGAGATGTTAGAATATTTATTACAGAGCTTATAAATGGAACAAGAAAATCTGTAGCTTGTTTGGCTAAGCTACTTCGTATTGATTCTTGTAATTTATTTTTATTTTCGTCCATAATTTTAATTACTGGCGGAGAGGGAGGGATTCGAACCCACGGTTGATTTGACTCAACACTTCCTTTCCAAGGAAGCACGATAGACCACTCTGACACCTCTCCGCTTGAATGTTCAATTCTAACATAGATTAATTTAGGCGGTTGTTTTGAAAAATTTAATTTCTATTTCTCAGTATTATTTGAATTTGGTGGAATTGTAAAATTACCCGATGGAAAACTCTTAACGTTTCCTTCTGTTGATGTTATTTTTGCTACACCTTCTTTATCTACCTCGTCAATACGTATTATATTATGTGCTGGCACAAAAAATCTTTTTACATTTGCGAATTCTGTTTTTAATTTCTCTTCGCTTGGGTCAACTACTAAACTTGTATTTTCACCAAATACTAGATTTTCTATTACAATAAATCCATACATATCAGACTGGTATACTTCTTTAGAATAAATTTCATATACCGAATTATGATTAAAATAAGTTATTTTAAATGTTTGACTCATAATATATCTTCTACATACATTCTATAATTGCATCACCAAACCCACTACAAGTAACTAGTGTAGCTCCTGGCATTAATTCTTCAAGGTCTTTTACAATTTCTTGTCCATGCTCATGTTTTTTTACAAGTGTTTGCATTCCGGCTCTTACTCTTGCTAAATCGTACGTAACTGTTTTATTTGCGATAGCTTGTGCCACCCCATTCATCACTTTATCTGCTGCCTCAGTCCAACCCATATACCTTAACATCATTTCGGCTGATAATATTATAGACCCTGGGTTAACTCTATTTTTTCCAGCATATTTTGGAGCGGAACCATGAGTAGCTTCAAAGACCGCAACTTTATCTGATATATTCGCACCAGGAGCAATTCCAATACCGCCTACTTGCGCGGCAAGAGCATCAGAGATGTAATCTCCATTTAAATTTAGAGTAGCTATAACATCATATTCCTCTGGTCTTAATAAAATCTGTTGTAAAAAATTATCAGCTATCACATCTTTAATAATAATTTCATTACCATTATTTGGGTTGATTATTTTACACCATGGGCCATTATCTATTTCTTGACCACTAAATTCGCTTGCAGCCAATTCATAACCCCAATTTCTAAAAGCCCCCTCCGTAAATTTCATAATATTACCTTTGTGAACCAATGAAACTGATCTTCTATTATTATCTATTGCGTACCGAATAGCTTTTCTTATTAATCTTTCTGACCCTTCTTTAGAAACAGGTTTTATACCGATGCCTGAGCTCTCAGGAAATCTTATTCCACTTACTCCCATATCTTCAATCAAAAAACTTAAAACTTTTTTAACATCTTCTGTTTGAGCAGCCCACTCAATTCCCGCATAAATATCTTCTGTATTTTCACGAAAGATAACCATGTCAGTTGTACTTGAGCTTTTTAAAGGTGTTCTCGTTCCTGGGAAGTATTTAATTGGTCTTACGCATGCATATAAATCCATTTCTTGTCTTATTGCTACATTTAATGATCTAAGACCTTCGCCGACTGGAGTTGTAAGTGGGCCCTTAATTGCAACAACAAATCTTTCTATAGCATCAAAAGTTTCTTGCGGAAGATAATTATGCTTTCCATATTTCTCTACCGCTTTGTCACCAGCAAAAATTTCCATCCAATGAATTTTCTTTTCACCTTGGTAAGCTTTTTTTACAGCATTATCAACTACATTTTGCATTACTGGGGTTATATCTAACCCTATACCATCACCTTGAATGAAAGGAATAATTGGGTTGTTGGGAACGACAAGATTATTTTCACTATCAAAATATATCTTGTCTCCACCACTAGGCACTTTTATATGTTCAAACATAATATTAAAACTTTTAGGTTATTTATGTAGCTCTTAAAATTGCTCTTCTTCAGTAGATCCTG
>JAYNQN010000002.1:94187-137573 GCA_038114285.1 Gammaproteobacteria bacterium
TGCTGTAACAGATGACTTACCACCTTGGATTACAGTTGTAACATCATCAAAATAACCAGCGCCAACTTCTTGTTGATGACTAACGAATGAGTAACCTCTATCAGCAGCAGCAAATTCAGGCTCTTGAACTTTCTCTACGTAGTGTTTCATTCCTTCGCCTGCAGCATACGAATGAGCTAAGTCAAACATGTTGTACCACATATTATGAATTCCAGCTAAAGTTATAAATTGATATTTGTATCCCATTGCACTTAATTCATCTTGGAATTTAGCAATAGTTGCATCATCAAGATTCTTTTTCCAATTAAACGATGGTGAGCAATTATAAGCTAATAATTGGTTAGGGTGTTCTGCCCTTATAGCTTCTGCAAAATTCCTTGCAAACTCTAAATCTGGAGTTCCTGTTTCACACCATATTAAATCTGCATATGGGGCATAAGCGAGTCCTCTTGATATTGCCTGATCGATACCATTTTTTGTTCTAAAAAAACCTTCGTCAGTTCTTTCGCCAGTTAAAAAAGGTTTGTCATATTCATCTGCGTCAGAAGTAATAAGATTTGCTGCTTCTGCATCTGTTCTTGCTAATAAGAGTGTTGGAACACCCATAACATCTGCCGCAAGCCTAGCAGCAATAAGTTTTTGAACTGCTTCTTGTGTAGGAACTAAAACCTTACCGCCCATATGACCGCATTTTTTTGCTGCAGCCAATTGATCTTCAAAGTGAACTCCTGCAGCTCCATTTGTTATCATGTTCTTCATTAATTCATAAGCATTTAGTACGCCACCAAACCCAGCTTCCGCATCAGCAACGATAGGCGCAAAATAATCAACATAATCTTTATCTCCAGGATTTATACCTTTTGCCCATTGAATTTCATCTGCTCTTTTAAAATTATTATTAATTCTTCTAACTACTGTAGGGACAGAATCATAAGCATATAAAGACTGATCGGGATACATTGTTTCTGAAGTATTTGCATCAGCTGCAACTTGCCATCCTGATAAATAAATTGCCTCAATACCTGCTTTTACTTGCTGCATTGCTTGACCACCAGTTAGAGCACCCAAGCAATTTACATAACCCTTTTTAGCGCTTCCATTAACTAATGACCATAATTTATCGGCACCTTTTTTTGCTAAGCTTGACTCTGGGACAAATGAACCTCTTAGTCTAACTACATCTTCTGCAGTATAACCTCTTTTAACATTTGCCCATCTAGGATTAGTATTCCATTCGTTTTCTAATTGCTTTACTTGATCTTTTCTATCCATCTTCGTCTCCTGATGTATGTAGAAATAATAATTTAAATTATTCTTTAATATTGTTCTGTATATTATTTGAAAAAATATTGACTCTTTTCGCGTGCGTATCTTACCAATTTATTAGCATTTAGTCCTTAAAAATTTTAATATCTTTGATAATAATATTATATACTGATATTATGCGTTAAATTTATTGAATAATATTCTAAGAAATCAACATAAACTATTAATTTATATGAAAAATAATAAAAATTTTAAAACAGCCGACCTTTGTGATCTTCATAGTGATGATCTAGTTATTATGCATCAACAATTCAAAAGCTATGGCAAACAACAATCATTTTATGGAGAAATAAGCACTATAAAGTGTTTTAACGATAATTCAAAAGTTAGGGAAGCAGTAAATTCAGATGGCTGCAATAAAGTTCTTGTAGTAGATGGAAATGCATCTATGGATTGCGCGTTACTTGGTGATATGCTTGCAGAGGCCGCATATAAGAATAATTGGTCAGGAATAATAGTAAACGGCTGTATTAGAGATTCTGATGTTATATCAGGCATTGATATCGGAGTGTTCGCATTATCAACAAAACCAGTAAAAAGTGTAAAAAAAGGAATTGGTGATACAAATATTGATATTAGTTTTATGAATACAACATTTAGACCAGGAGAATTTCTATATGCCGATCAAGATGGGATAATAATCAGTAAAAATGAACTTGAACTTAGCTAAATGATGGCTTTCTTCTGTGATAGTACTTAATATTACGGAAACTTGTTTGACCTTCAGCACCTACACCAAGGTACATCTCTTTTACATCCGGTCTGTCTAACAATTCTTGCGCTTTACCTTTTAAAATAACTCTGCCATTTTCAATAATATAACCCTCGTCAGCATATTTTAGAGCAACCATTGCGTTTTGTTCTGCTATTAAAAAACTAACACCTTCATTATTGAGATTTTTTACTATTGCAAAAATTTCTTCAACTAATTGAGGAGCTAATCCCATTGAAGGTTCATCAAGAAGAATAAGTTTTGGTCTAGACATTAGAGCTCTTCCCATAGCAATCATTTGCTGTTCTCCACCAGATGTAAAACCGGCTAAACTTTTACGTCTTATTCTTATTCTTTCGAAATGATCATATACCCTTTCAAGATCTTGCTTTGCTTCCTTTGGGTTTTCTCTAATAAAAGAACCTGTCATGATATTTTCTTCTACAGTCAAATGTGAAAAACAATGTCTACCTTCAAGAACTTGCACAACACCATCTTTTACTAAATTATAAGCATCAGATGATGCTATATCTTTATCCTGATATTCTATTGAGCCTTTAGTGATTGCACCTCGTTCTGCATGCAATAAGTTGGAACATGCTTTTAGTGTTGTTGTTTTGCCAGACCCATTTGCTCCTAGCAAGGACACTACTTTACCTTCTTCGACATCTAACGTCACACCACGTAATGCTAAAATCACATGATTATATACAACTTCAATATTGTTAACTTTTAGTAAAGATTTAGACATTTATTTTCCTCTTTATTTAATGCGGGTATGGCCACATTCTTAATTTTTGTTTTGTTGTAGCCCATAGAGCTGCAAATCCCCCAGGTTCTCTAATTAACAATGCAATTATGAATACGCCATAAACCATATTTGATACATTTTCTACAACTGCTGTGTTAAATGCTCCTTGAAATATTGTGTCTCCAATCCATGTAAATACTATAGGGAACTCATACACAAATATTGCTCCAAGCCATGATCCCGATATAGATCCTAAACCACCAATTATTAACATAAATAAGATTGTAAAAGATCTATCAATTTCGTAGATCATTAAATCTACGTTACCAATATACAAGAAAGAGTAAATTCCCCCAGCAACTCCACAGTAAAAACAGCTGACAAAAAATGCTAAAAGTTTTGTTCTTGGAACACTAATACCCATAACACTTGCTGCTATATCTCTATCACGAACGGACATAAAATTCCTTCCTGTGTTACTTCTTAATAGATTCTTTGCAAAATAAGTTAACCCTAGGCAAATAGTTAAAGCCAACAAGTATCTTGCTGGGTAACCTTGCATATCTACACCTAATAAATTACCAAGACCCCAATAGTCATACATTTTTGGAGCAATAGCTACAACACCAGATGATTCATAATTTAAAAACCATGCGTATGAATTAAAAAACCACCAAACGAAATATTGTGCAGCAAGTGTAGACACTAACAAATAGAAACCTTTGATTCTTATTGCTGGCAATCCAAAAATAACACCTACTAAGCCAGCAAAAATTCCAGAAATTAATAGAGCCACCGGCAAAGACATAAGGTTTTCTGGCATCCTTAACATTAAGTTATAAGTACCAAATGCACCTACACACATAAATCCAGCAGTTCCTAAAGATAATTGACCTGTTAAACCAGTTAATATATTTAAACCGACAGTTGCTAAACCAACCGCTAAAATAGGAACTATATGTGCACTTAAAGCATATTCAGACATTGTAGGTACATATAAATATAGAATTAACAAACCGAGAATGACAATTATTTTGTCAAATTTTAAGGGAAAGATTTCTCTATCTTTTAGGTAATTTGTTACAAAGTGTCCTGTTTCTCTATATATCATTTATTTATACCCTTTCAATTAATTTTTCACCAAACATACCTTGCGGCCTAAATACTAAGAAAATTAGTGCCATAAAATAAGCAAACCATAACTCGATTCCTTGCCCACCAAATACATCAGCTAAATATATTTCACCTAATTTTTCACCAACACCAATTACCAACCCGCCAACAATAGCTCCTGGTATTGAGGTTAAACCACCAATAAGAATTACGGGTAAAGCTTTCATCACAGCTTCAATCAATGTAAATGACACACTTACTCTTTCTGCCCATAACAATCCTGCTACTAACGCTATAACTCCTGTTACAGCCCATACTACTGCCCAAACAGTTTGCAATGGTATTCCTACTGCCATTGCTGCCATGTGATCGTCAGATACTGCTCTTAAAGACAAACCAGTCTTTGTCTTTTGAAAGAAAAATGCTAAAACTACAATAAGTGATCCAGCTACTAACGATGCAAAAATATCAAATTTTGGAATTAATATATCTAACCATGGTATGTGATCCGACATAAATATTGGTGCTGGATCCAATAAACCTATATCTAAGAATTTACTCATTTGTAAACCATGAACATCTGAATCCCAAATAAACTGCGAAAACCCTTCTTGGAAAGTAGCTAAACCTACTGTTGCCATAAATAAAGCTAGAAGGTCTTGGTTGGCCAATGGTCTAATTACATAACGTTCAGTCGCAACACCAAAAATAACCATAATACCTGCAGCTATAAATAATGCTGTCCAAAAATCTATTCCGTTCTCAGTCATCTTAACAAAAGTTAACGATGCAAATAAAAGCATTGTTCCTTGGGCAAAATTAAATATACCTGAAGATTTATAAATTAATACAAAACCAATTGCGACAAGAGAGTACATCACTCCTGACAACAATCCACCTACTAAAACTTCTATTAAATAAACCCAATCCATACTAATACCCCTTTTAGTGACTTACCCCAAGATATGCATCAATAACATCTTGATTTGCCATAACTTCTTTTGGTGAACCATCACCTATTTTTTTCCCATAATCTAATACAACTACATGATCTGATATATCCATAACAACTCCCATATCATGTTCAATAATAACAGTTGTAATTCCTTGTTCTTTATTTATTTCTAAAATAAAACACGACATATCTGCTTTTTCTTCTAAATTCATTCCAGCCATTGGCTCGTCAAGAAGCAATATTTTAGGTTCAGCTACTAATGCTCTACCAAGCTCAACTCTTTTTTGAAGACCATATGGCAATTTAGCAACAGGTGTTTTTCTGATTGATTCAATTTGCAAAAATTTAATTACTTTTTCAACAGCAAGTCTATTTTGCCTTTCTTCTTCTCTAGCTCTTCCAATATTTAAACCTTGTTCAAGCCAAGTAGATTTCATAAATAAATTTCTTCCTGTCATAATATTTTCTAGAACAGTCATACCTTGAAATAATGCTATATTTTGGAAAGTTCTTGCCATACCTGCAATTGCAGCATCTCTAGGATTAATTGATCTTCTAGCTACACCATCATATGTTACTGTTCCAATTTGTGGTAAGTAAACACCATTTATTACGTTTAACATTGAGCTTTTGCCTGCACCATTAGGTCCAATAACAGCGCAAATTTCCCCTTCTTTAACATTAAAGCTAATATCTGTTATAGCTTTTACACCACCAAATTGAAGGGTTACATTTTCTACTTTTAATATATCTGACATTATTTTCTCTTATGCTAATTTTTTAAATTTTATTTATATTAAGATTGTATGAGAGTTGATCAATATCATTAACCTCAAAACTTTCTTTATTATTTTCAACTGCAGCAAAAACATCTTTAAGATTTACTGCAATATTTTTTCTCATTACTTCCATAGTTTTTGAAACTTCACCCTGACCCATAATAAGAGTTCTATGAAGAACTACAAATCTTTTTACTTTTAGTTCAGAATCTAATGTATCGTTTACACAGCAAATATGCTCCTTGATCAAGTCTCTCACTTCATCTTTTGCTGCCAATTCAGTATAACCTGTGTACCTAATATTTTTTCTGTCTGCCCATGAGTTTACAGAATTTGGATCAATTATGACAATTGCCGAAACTGAATCCTGTTTATCCCCAATGATGACTGTCGATTTTACAAAAGGAGAACAAGAAATAAGGTTTTCTATACTTTCAGGTGAAAATTGTTTCCCAGATTTCAAGGTAACAATATCTTCTTTTCTTCCCCTAATTACAATATTTCCTGAGTCATCTAATTTTCCTACATAGCCAGAATCTATCCAATCTCCATTTGCATTAGATTTTTCATTAAGATTTTCTCCTAAACAATCTGTTTTAAAACATACTTCGGAATTCTCACTTATTTTTATTTCGGTACCTATCATCGCGGAACCAACATTTTCAGAGGATACAGAATGATCAGGTTGAACAGATATACAACCGCATGAAGATGCCTGACCAAATGAATGTTGGATTTCAACACCAATAGCATGAAAAAAATCAAAATTTACTTTTGAAAGAACGCCATCACTAACAAAAGAATGTTTTATTTTAGTTAAACCAAAAACATTTTTTGCAGGAGCAAAAGTAGTAAGCATTACCCATGCCTTTTTTATTTTATCTATTAAAGATGCATTTCCACTAATTTCTTTTTCATAAGTATCCATAAGAATTTTATAATGTTTCATATACCTATCATAATTTGATTGCGTAGCCGACTCAATTCTGTAACTTATAGAAGTTATTATATGTTTAAATACAAATGATGGGGCGTACAAAATTGTAGGTCCAATTTCTTGTAAATCTTTTTCAATTGTTTGATTGCTTTCTGGCAAATTTAAAGACATTCCGCTAGATAAAGATGTCACATATGTAAACAATAAATTAGTTGGAATTGATAATGGCAAATACGAAACTATAGAATCTTTTTGAGTTAACGTATTAAGTGAAACAATTTTTGAACTATTCTTAATAATCGCTCCATGACTTACTTTATAAAGTGCATCTTCATGCTCATCAAATAAATAAAATGCTGTATCATTTTCATTTACAGAATTAATATCATTTTCAATACTGTTATTATTTGAATTTAAAACCAGATCATCATATGAGCCTAGATTTTCATTTTGATATGTAGACATTCCGCGACCATCAAGATAAATGATTTTTTTAATACTACAATCAGCTTCAACCGTTAAGAATGTGTCAACCTGCTGTTGATCTTCTGCTATCAGGATTTCAGTTTTAGAATCATTAAGAATTTTTTTTAACTCATTATCTGTAGATTCTGGATGTATTGGGACAACTATACCGCCTAATGCTTGAACAGCTGCGATTGAGAAAATAAGTTTTGGCACATTGTTGCCATAAACACCTACTACTGTTCCTTTTCCAATTGATAATGCTTTAAGAGCATTAGAAAGAATAGTTACTTCTGATAAATAATCAGTCCAGCTATATGAATTCCATATGCCTAATTGCTTATATCTAAGAGCAATTGCCTCTGGTTCTTTCTGTGCATGCGATAAAATTAGACCTGGAATGTTTGACATTTATATTTATTCTCTCCAATTTATGTAAAATATTGATTATTAGCGATTTTTTCGCTTATTATTATTATTTTAAATTTTTTGAAATTTAAAAACAATCAAGATGTGTAAAGTACACCAATCATCGCATTCTGACAAGGTATTAATATGATTAAATAGGAATGAATAAATGTATATAAGTATATTATGATGTATTTATTTATTTGAAAAACACAATATGTAGTGTTAAAATGTCTATCCAAGTATATAAATAGAGAGAAATTTATCATTACTTGGAAGCATAAAAACCAAAATATTTCCGATAAATATATAATGCTATATATTCTTCCTATCGTGTGCACTTTTGGTTTTTCAGGAAGTAATTCTTTCAAATCTATAGAGCTACCCTTATATCAAGCTGAAAATAGATGCTCTGTTAAAAAAGACATGTATTTAACTCTTGAAGAAGAAAAGCTTTTAAATAAAGTTGAGAAAAATATCTTTGAAAAAAAAATTAATACAAGACTTCCAAAATATATAAACTACTTTAAAACACATACAACAAACTCAATATTTTCATGGGAACTAATAGCGGCATTATCATACCAGGAGTCTCACTGGGATCATAAAGCTATTTCAAGAACGCAAGTCAAAGGCTTAATGATGTTAACAAAGGATACCGCAAATTATATTGGCGTTAAAAATAGACTCGATCCAAATGAAAGTGTATACGGAGGAGTAAAATATTTAGAGAATATTTACAAAAGATTGCCAAAATCTGTTGTTGGGTCAGATAGAATATGGATGACACTAGCTGCATACAATGTTGGATTAGGGCATTTAGAAGACGCTAGAATTATCACTCAAAAATTTGGCGGGAATCCAAATTATTGGTCAGATGTAAAAAAATATTTACCATACTTAAGATTAAAAAAATTTTATAGAAATACAAAATATGGTTATGCCAGAGGTAACGAACCTGTAAAATATGTTGAAAGAATTCAAGCATACCTCAATATTATATATAACAGTAAAAAACCTTTTTTAGCTTCTCTTTCTTTGAAAGAAGTTTTTAATAATTAAAGCACATTCATCGCCTAACACGCCACCAATAAATTTAGGAGAATGATCTAAATTAAATTCTTTTTTTAAATTACTAAATTTTTCATTGAAATTTTTAGTTCCATTTGAATATGCTCCAAAAATTACAGAACCAATTCTAGCTTCACAAATTGCACCTAAACACATAATGCATGGCTCTAAAGTTACATATAAAGTAAATCCATTGAGTCTATAATTTTTATATTTTTTACAAGCATCCTGTATAACATTTATTTCAGCATGTGCTGTGGGATCATTATTGTTAATTGATAAATTGTGAGATTGTGAAATAATTTTATTTTCGTTAACAAGAATTGCACCCACTGGAATCTCGCGACGAAGCTCCGCTTGATTTGCAAGCTCAATACATTTTTTCATATAATATTCGTTATCCATATAAATCCGTAGAAGAAATCATTTTATATTGTTATTATGCATCAAAATTTAGTATTAATTTAAATTTATAAACTTTCAAGGAGTAAGTATTATGAGCGATAGAATAGTCATGAGGGTTGCTGAATCTTTGGTTGCAGGTGGACCTCCAGGAACAGCTGCTGAACCAGAAGTAATCATTGGTGAATTAGACGGTCCCGTTGGAACTGCTTTTGCAACTTTGTTAGGTGATCAGGTAAAAGGTCATTCAAGAGTTCTAGCTATAATGAATACCGATATTATGGTTAAACCAGCAACATTGATGGTTAGTAAAGTAACTGTAAAAGACACAAAGTACACAAATATATTGATGGGAACTGTTCAAGGCGCTATAGCAAACGGTGTTCTTGATGCCGTAAGAAATGGAGATATACCAAAAGAAAAAGCGAACGATTTAGGAATTATTGTATCGGTATGGTTAAATCCGTCAGTTATAAAAGATGATAATTTAGATCACAAAATACTTTTTGATATTCATAGAAAAGCAACAGCGCAAGCTATACACAAAGCTATGAAAAATGAACCTAGTATAGATTGGTTGCTAGACAACCAAGATAGTATTGTGCATAAGTATTATCAAATGGGGTTAGACGGAAAAATATAGTAATAAATCAGCGTGAAAGATAATTATAAAATTATTTTTCACGTTAGTTTTTTGTTATTACTTCAAAAAATTAAAATATAGAGCTCATAAAATTCTGCATTGTTTCACTATCAAATACTTGATTAACAAGCAAAACACCAACAAAAGATATTACTATTAAAGAAATTAGATTTAATACTAGACCTGCTTTTATCATATCTTTAATTTCTATTTTGCCACTACCATATACAACGGCATTTGGGGGTGTTGCGACAGGCAACATGAATGCACAACTAGCTGCAATGGTTGCTGGTATAACGAAAAATAATGGATTCTCTTCAATTCCTATGGCAAAAATAATTAAAATAGGTGCAAATGTTGCAATAGTAGCCGTATTTGAATTTAATTCTGTTAAAAAAATTATTAAAAAAACAGAAATTAAAATTAAAAAATATAACTCATAACCATATAAATAATTTGAAAAGCTACCTAACCACATTGCCAAGCCAGAAGAATTAAAAGCTTTTGATAAAGCAATTCCACCACCAACTAATAACAATATTCCCCAAGGAATTTTGTTTGCTGTATTCCAATCACACGCTCTTGTTCCTTTTCCAGTTGGTATTAAAAACAATAGTAATGCACCAAATAAACCGATAGATGTGTCATTTAAATTTAAATTAAATAAATCATTTAAAGTTCTTCTAAAGATCCATAATAAAGCTGTTAGCATAAATATTAATCCAACAGATTTTTCTGTAAACGAAGATTTTCCAAGATCATTTTGCATTTTTTTAATTGTGTTTTCTAAGGCATCTGATTTTTTATTTGATACTCTAAAGCTGAATTTAGTTAGAAAAAACCAAACTAATGGTAATAAAATAATTGCAATTGGAAAGCCAATTAAAAACCAATCTGCAAAACTAATCTCAAAATTATAGCTATCACTAAGTATACCGGATAACATTATATTTGTTGGAGTGCCTATTAATGTTGTTGCGCCCCCAATTGATGCTGAATATGCTATTGAAAGCAATAAAGGTACAGCAAAGTTTTTGTTACTTATATTTGCTTGGTTAGAAAAAATTGCAATGACAGATAACGCTATAGGCAGCATCATTATTGTAGACGCAGTGTTACTAACCCACATACTTATTAAAGCGGTAGTAAACATGAAGCCTGCAATAATTTTACTTGGGCTTGTGCCAGATAAACGTAATAAATTTAAAGCAATACGTTTATGAAGACCGCTTGACTCCATTGCTGAAGCAATAATAAAACCACCAATAAATAAAAGAACTAAAGGATGAGAGTATGAGCTTGCAATTATTTTCAAGTTAAAAATATTAAATACTGGAAATAAAATTAATGGTATTAAACCTGTTACATAAATTGGTATTGCTTCTGTTACCCACCAGATCGTCATTAATAACGCAATCCCTGCTGTTAGCCACCCGATTCTGCTAAGACCTTCGGGATGATCAGAAAACAAAAATAATGACAGTGTAAATAGACCGAATATTAAACCAAATAAAGAAACTTTATCTCTGCTAAACACTTTTTATTTTGCCTTTTTTATTGGAGTTCATAAGAAAAGTTTATTCGTTATTCCCACTCTATCGTTGCTGGAGGTTTAGAAGAAATATCTAAACAAACACGAGAAATACCTGGAACATTGTTAATTATTTTTGTAGAAACTTCTTCTAAAAAACTGAATGGAAATTCAAATGGTTTTGCTGTCATAAAATCAATTGTCTTGACTGCTCTCAATGAAACAACGTTTCCATATGTTCTTCCGTCACCAGTGACACCAACAGACTTCACAGGCATAAAAACTGTAAAAGCTTGTGAAATTTTATTATATAAATTTCTTTCATGTAACATCTCTATAAAAATATTATCTGCTTGACGAAGAATATCAGCATAATCTTTTTTTACTTCACCTAATATTCTTACAGCTAAACCGGGTCCAGGAAAAGGGTGTCTATTGATTAATTTTTTATCTAACCCAAGTTCAATTCCAAGCTTTCTTACTTCATCTTTAAATAATTCCCTCAGAGGTTCTAATAATCTTAACTCCATATCTTTTGGTAAACCACCAACATTGTGATGTGATTTAATTAAATGAGCCTGGTCTGAAGATGCTGCAGATTCTATTACGTCAGGATAAATTGTTCCTTGGGCTAACCATTTAGCATTTTTAATTTTTTTGGCTTCTTCTTGAAATACATCTATAAAAGTTTTACCTATTATTTTTCTTTTTTCTTCAGGGTCAAAAACATTTTTTAAACGCTCTAAAAAAATATTAGAAGCATCAACATATATAATATTTATATTCTTGAAATCTTTAAAACCCTCTTTTACCTGCTCTTTTTCGTTTAATCTCAAAAGACCGTTATCTATAAATATACACGTCAGCTTTTTTTTTATTGCTTGATGAATAATTGCGGCTGCAACAGATGAATCTACACCACCAGACAAACCTAATATTACGTGATCATCTTTTACTTTTTCTTTAATACGAGAAACTTGTTGCTCAATAATATTTTTTGTTGTCCAACCACCTCGTGAACAACAAATATTTTTTACAAAATTTGATATTATCTTTCCACTATCTAAAGTATGAGTGACCTCTGGATGAAATTGAATTCCATAGATTTCTTGGTTATCTGCTTTTATAGCAGAAAAACCTTCTGTATTTGTTGTTGCAATGGCGGAAAAATCTTTTGGCAATTCTACTACGCTATCACCATGCGACATCCAAACTTCAAGATATTTTTCTAGCCCTTCTAATATCTTAACATTTTTTATTATTTCTAAGCTTGCTTTGCCATATTCGCCTGATGAAGTTTTTTTAACTTTACCATTAAATTTTTTACAAATTAATTGCATTCCAAAACATATGCCTAGTATTGGTATATTCTTTTTAAATAAAATATCTGGCAAATCATAATCATTATTTTTTGATACAGAATTTGGTCCTCCAGATAATATTATTCCAATAACATTATTAAAGTTAGACTGGTCATTTAAATATTCTGAATGGTGCACTTCACAAAAAGCGTTATTTTCTCTTACTCGCCTAGCAATTAATTGTGTATATTGAGACCCGTAATCAATTACTAATATTTTTTCTTCTAGCATTATTTGTCTATTTGGTAATTTGGCGCTTCTTTTGTAATCATTACGTCATGAACATGGCTTTCTTTCATCCCAGCATTAGTAATTTTTACAAATTTTGCTTTACTATGCAGTTCTTTTATATTTGCGCAACCTAAGTATCCCATGCTAGATCTTATTCCACCGAGTAATTGATGAAGGATGCTTGTCATCGGGCCTTTAAAAGGCACCCTACCTTCTATCCCCTCTGGCACAAATTTATCTGATGAACTCTCTTGTTTTTGAAAATATCTCTCACTTGATCCACTTTTCATTGCCCCAATAGAACCCATACCTCTATAATTTTTATAAGTTCTTCCTTGGTATAGCTCAATCTCACCGGGTGCTTCTGTTGTGCCCGCAAATAAACTTCCTAACATTACTGAGTCTGCTCCTGCCGACAAGGCTTTTGCGATATCACCAGAAAACCTTATTCCTCCATCTGCAATAACTTTTACGGTTGTACCTTTTGTAGCTTTTGCAACTTCTGATATTGCAGTTATTTGTGGAACACCTACACCCGCTACAATCCTTGTTGTGCAAATTGATCCTGGCCCAATACCAACTTTTACTGCATCAACACCGGCTTTAATCAAAGCTTTTGCTGCTTCATTTGTTGCTATATTTCCTGCTATTAATTGTAATTTAGGATATTTTTTTCTGATTGTTTTTACTGAATCAATAATCATTTTTGAATGCCCATGTGCTGTATCTATTACGATCACATCTACATCTGATTCTACTAACTTTTTTATTCTATCTTTCATATCATCACCTACTCCAATTGCAGCACCGACTCGAAGCCTTTGCAAACCATCTTTACACGCATTTGGAAAGTCTTTTGATTTTTGCATATCTTTAACTGTAATCATTCCCTTTAGATGAAATTTAGAATTAACTACTAGAACTTTTTCTATTCTATTTTTATGAAGTAATGTTTTAACACTTTCTTTTGACGCGCCTTCTTTTACAGTAACTAATCTTTCCTTGGGCGTCATTATTGTTGAAACTTTTGGGCTAACTTTATTTACAAATCTTAAATCTCTAGAAGTAACTATTCCAACAAGATTTTTTCCTTCAACTACTGGAACACCAGATATTTTATGTTTAGCTGTCAAATCAATTACTTCTTTTATTGAACAATTGGGAGAAGTAACAACTGGATCAGATATGATTCCACTTTCATACTTCTTAACTTTAATTACTTCTAGTGCTTGAGCTTCCGGTGATAAATTTTTATGTATTATTCCGATACCACCCTCTTGTGCAATTGAAATCGCTAGCTCTGCCTCTGTAACAGTATCCATGGCCGCTGACAGCAATGGTATATTTAATTGAATCTTTGATGTAAGTTGAGTTTTTAAAGAAGCTTCAGAGGGTAAAATATTTGATTGATTTGGCACAAGTAGGACGTCATCAAATGTTAGAGCTTCCTGAATAACTTTTAGCATAATAACCTCTCTACAAAACGGTATTATAGGTTTTATTTAGAAAAAGTAAACAAAAGTATGATTATATTGTATATTTAATTTATATGGAAAATCTTAACCAAAAAATATATAGCGTAAGTGAAATAAATAATTATGTAAAAAATATAATTGAGAGCTCATTTGAGGAATATATAATAGTAGAAGGTGAAATATCACAAATGAATGTTGCGCAAAGTGGCCATATTTATATAACCTTAAAAGACAAAAACTCTACAGTAAGGTGCACTTTATGGAGTGCAAGAGTTCAAAAAATGGAAATTTATCCTGAAGTTGGATTAAAAGCTATTATAAATTGCAAAGTTTCATTTTATGAAAAAAATGGTTCATATCAATTAGATATTATTGGCATTAAATCAGCAAGCACTGGTGAGTTTCACAGAATTTTTGAAAAATTAAAAATAAAATTAAAAGATGAAGGTTTATTTGATAAGAGCTCCAAAAAAAGTTTACCAGAATATCCTAAGACTATAGCAATAATTACATCCCTTACGGGATCAGTTCTTCAAGATATTCTAACCATAATTAAAAGACGATTACCAAATATAGATATAGATATTTATAATTGCAATGTACAAGGAAATAATTGCGCATCAAGTATTATTGACCGCTTAATAACAATAAATAAAAAAAATACATCTGAAGCAATTATAATAGCAAGAGGAGGAGGGTCTTTAGAAGATTTGATAGGATATAACGACGAGTATTTAGCAAGACAGATATACAATTCAAAAATTCCAATAATTACGGCAATAGGACATGAGACAGATACAACAATAGCCGATTTAGTAGCTGATATAAGAGCAGCAACACCATCAGAAGCTGCAGAGATAATTTCAAGAACTTCAGTAAAAGATATTTTTAACAATACAAGTGAATTATTAAAATCTCTTCAAAATAACTTTAATGTTTATATTAAAAATTTAAAATATAACTTAATGGAAATAAAAAATATTGTAGAAAAAAATAATCCGAATAATGTAATTAATTCACATTCTCAAACCGCAGATATATATCGAGAAAATTTAAAATCTTCATTGCATTCTAAAATTGCAAACTTAAAAGATAAAAAAAATATTTTAAAAATAAAACTTAAGCACCTTGATCCTGAAGTTAAAATTATTGAGCTAGAATCAAATATAAAGAATCGAAAAGAAAATATAAATAATATTTTAGGAATTATATTGAATAATAAAAAAAATATTTTAGCACTTAAAACTAATACAATAAATGATATTAATCCATTATCTATTCTTAAAAAAGGATATTCCGTAATTTATCACAAAGGTAAAATTTCTAAAAAAACTGATGACTTTAAAATTAATGATAATATTAAAATCAGAGTTATTGATGGAAATATTTTTTCAGAAGTTAGAAAAGTAGAAAAAAATTAATCTTCGTTTTTCCATGTCCAAGGGGTTTCTTTGCATATAACAAAATATATATATACATTTATTAACAATATTATTAATAGCGCAAGCCCTGCTCCTAATGACCATAAGATATCATGCGGGTTATTTTGAAAACCAAATTGATTCATTCCCCAAAAACATAATGCTGTAAATGCTATCATTACTACTGCTGCAATATACTCTCTCATTTTTTTCCCTCATTTTGGTATAATTGTTTTTATTTGCCCGAAGTCTAACATTTATTTCTATTTTGATCCAGAATCCAAAAATTTATCAAAGAATATTTCTTCATTTGGCATACCCTCTGACGTAAATTCTTTAATAGCAGCATCAATCATAGGTGGTGGTCCACATAGAAAACCTTGGCACTCTTTCATATCAAGCTTCCCTTTCTCAATGTAGTCTGACTTCAGAAAATCTGTAACCATTCCTCTTGCGCCTTTCCAACTAGAATCTTCAGGCTCCATATTTAATACATATACGAACTCAAATTTATAATTTGGATTCCATTTCTTCTGTATTTCAATTAAATCTGCTTCACTATATATATCATCTTGTGTTCTTGCTCCAAATAGAAAAACCGCATCTCTTTCAACTTGGTCTATTGCTGCTTGTTCTAAAACTGCCTTTACAGCACTCATACCGCTTCCGCCTGCAATGCAAACCATTGTTCCTTTTCCATCTCGATAATAGAACGAACCAAATGGTGTATTAACTTCAAGTTTTTGTCCTGTAGGATCTTTTTCGAATAACCATTTACTAAACCTTCCTTTTGGGACATTTCTTATAAAAAACGAAAGTTCTCCTGGATTTTCATTTGCAGGTGCTTTTGCGAAAGAATAAGATCTTGAATTGCCGACCTGTTTTACTAATAACTCAGAATATTGTCCAGCCATTCCGTTGTGCTCTAATCCATCTATGCCTATTGTAAGCTCCATAATATCATGAGTTAAAGGCGTAACTTTTTTAACGGTTCCTACATATGATTTAGTTGCGCTCGCTTTTGCATCACTGTCTATATCAACATCTATACTCACAGGTGTTTTGGCACGTGATTGGCAAGCTAAAATCATTCCATCTTTTAATTGGTCTCCATCAAGCACATAACTAAAATCTGCTGTTGGCTTAATTTTTCCAGAAGTTAATTTACACGCACACGATCCGCAACTACCTACTCTGCAATCATGAGGGAAAGGAACGCCAGCTTTTAAAGCAGCATCTAAAATATTTTGCTCAGGGTCAACCTCAAACGAGTATTGGTCTGTATTTAATTTTACTTCTTGTGGTTTTTTTTTGCCAAATCCAAACATATAAATTCAGTAATTCCTTGTGCTACAACACTAACTTAGTTAATCAATATAAATTTATCCAGTACGCAAAACCTATACTACATTAATCCCTACGTTTCTTAAGGTATTAGAATCTACATCTTCTTTAGTAGGCAAACAAGTGTATGGAATAATATTTTCTTTACTTGTTGAAGGATGTTCTTTTACAGCTTTACACCATTCACTTACTTTTGCTCTTGAAGATATGACATCGTTGCCTGATATCTCTAGAGCGTTAACACAAGCCATCCAGTGGATATCTGCTAGAGAAAATTCTCCACATATAAATACACCTTTTTTTAATTTTGGATCTGGTGGGTTTGATAAAATATTTTCTAGAATATCAAAAGCTTTGTTAACAATATCCATGTTGCCACCTGATCCTGTTAACATTCCATAAGCTTCCATTTGAACATAATCAGTTGCGATATGTGCATATTGATACATTATTGCTCTGATAACACCATTTCTTGGCACTAATGATGGGCCAAAACCTTTGTCATCAAGGTAAGATATTATGGCGCTTGGACCATAAACCACATTATCTAAGTCCTTTAACACGGGTGCACTATGCAGTGGCGAAATATCCGATGCTTCTTCTCCACTATCTATTTTATGTGCTTCAATATCAACTCCCTTTTCAGCAGCTGTTTGTAATGCCTTTGCTGTATTTATACAGCTAGGGTTACCGTATAATTGCATCGCCGATGCCAACTTATCACCGATCATATTTCCCTCCTAAGAGAATATTTTTTAAATTATTATTCTATTTTTAAAGCGCCTGATGGACATTCAGAGACAACATCCGCAATTTTATCCTCTGAAGCAGCTGATGTATCTATAACAAATTTTCCATCTTCTATCTTAAAAACCTCGGGTGCTCCTTGTACACACTTACCAGCATGAATACACACACTCTCATCCCATGATACTTTCATATCAGTTCTCCTTTATATTTTAAACTTCAGGCCTATTTTACCCAAAAAACTTACTGCTGCAAAGTCTTATATATATAAGTTTGTATTGTAAATCTCAGGACTTCTTAAAATCTAAGCTTAATGAATTTATACAGTATCTTTTGAAGCTAGGACTTGGACCATCGTCAAAGACATGACCTAGGTGAGAATTACATTTTGCGCATTGAACCTCAACTCTGATCATTCCATGACTATTATCTTTAATATACAGTATATTATCTTCAGTTATTGGAGATTTAAAACTTGGCCAGCCAGAACCAGAATCATATTTTTGAATTGATGAAAAAAGCTTAGCCCCGCAACATTTGCAGATATAAGTTCCATCTTTATAAAATTTATTGAAAGTACCAGAAAAAGCAGGCTCAGTTCCCTTATTTCTGCATACGTAAAATTCTTCTTTGGTTAATATGCTTTTCCAATCTTTTTGCATCTTGATTTAAAACAATCTAATCTAAACCTTTCATTGTTAGTTTAATTCTTCCTTGTTTATCAATCTCTAAAACCTTAACTTTTACTACTTCACCTTCCTTAACTTTATCAGCAACATTTTCAACTCGTTCTTCACAAATTTGAGAAATGTGAACCAAACCATCTTTACCTGGAAGAACTGTAACAAATGCTCCAAAATCCATAATTTTTGCAACTTTTCCTTCATAAATTTTATCAACTTCAACATCTGCTGTTAACTGCTCAATTTTTGATTTTGCTAATTCAACTGCATCTTTGTCTACAGCCGAGACTTTAACTAGGCCTGTATCATCTATATCTATTACTGCACCAGTTTCCTCAGTTAAAGATCTTATAGTTGCTCCTCCCTTCCCAATAACATCTCTTACTTTGTCAGCTTTGACTTGTATAGTAACAAACCTTGGTGCATTTTCAGAAACTTCTTTCCTGGAACTTTGTATAACTTTAGCCATCTCACCAAGTATATGGACCCTACCGTCCTTAGCTTGTTCTAAGGCAATTCTCATTATTTCTTCAGTAATACCATTTATTTTTATATCCATTTGTAATGCTGTAACACCGTCACTTGTTCCTGCAACTTTAAAATCCATGTCACCCAAATGGTCCTCGTCACCTAAAATATCAGATAAAACTACAAAATTTTCTCCTTCCTTTATTAAACCCATTGCTATTCCCGCAACAGGTGAAGATATTGGAACACCTGCATCCATTAAAGATAGACTTGACCCGCAAACGCTGGCCATAGAACTTGAACCGTTAGATTCAGTAATTTCTGACACAACACGAACCACGTAAGGAAAATCCTCTGGACTTGGTAAAACTGGAACTATTGCTCTTTTGGCTAATTTTCCGTGACCTATTTCTCTTCTC
The DNA here is from genome assembly GCA_038114285.1 of Gammaproteobacteria bacterium. Classification (GTDB taxonomy): domain Bacteria; phylum Pseudomonadota; class Gammaproteobacteria; order Poriferisulfidales. Next base: position 113,430 of record JAYNQN010000002.1, read on the forward strand.
TTAGGAGAACCAACAAAACCGGTTTCGCCTACTGAGAATGGAGGAAAATTATAATGAAGCATAAATTTGTCTTCATATTTTCCGTCAATTGCATCGATTATTTGACCATCTCTATCTGTTCCTAGAGTAGAAACAACTATTGCTTGCGTTTCTCCTCTTGTAAATAACGCGCTACCATGAGTTTTTGGTAAAATACCAACTTCTATATTTATATCTCTGATTGTCTTGGTATCTCTTCCATCTATTCTTGGTTTTCCATCTAATATATTTTTTCTAACAACATCTTTTTGCAAATTATGAATCGAATCTTCTATACAGTTCATTTTGCAATCCTCGGCTGTATTAAATTTCTCAATTGCATTTGCTCTTATATCCGATATCTTTGAATTTCTCTCTGCTTTATTAGATATTAAATATGCTTCTGTAATACTATCTTTATAATATTCGTAAACTTCTTTCTCTAACTTTTCATTCTCATTCTCTGGCTTAACCCAATCATAATCTTTTATCCCAAAACCTTCTGCAAAAGTATTGATTTCCTCTATCAAACTTTGCATTTCATTATGGCCAAACGAAACAGCTCCTAACATAATATCTTCACTTAGCATTTTTGCTTCTGATTCAACCATTAATACACCATCTTTAGTTCCTGCTACCATTAAGTCGAGTTCAGATGATTCAAGTTCTGTCTTGCTTGGATTTAATATGTAAGATCCATTTTTATAACCAATTCTTGCTGCGCCTAACGGTCCCTGAAAAGGCACTCCCGAGATTTTTAATGCTGCTGAAGCTCCTATTAAAGAGGCTACATCAGCATCAATTTCACTATTTAAACTCATAACTGTACATATAACTTGTACTTCATGTGTAAATTCTTTAGGAAACAAAGGTCTTATTGGTCTATCTATTAGCCTTGATATTAATGTTTCTTTTTCTGCAGGCCTTCCCTCTCTTTTAAAAAAACCTCCAGGTATTTTGCCTGCTGCATATGTTTTTTCTTGATAATTCACCGTCAACGGAAAAAAATCTCTAGGCTGACCATCATCTTTTGCAACTACTGTAGTAAGAACTACAGTGCCTTCTATATTAACCAAAACTGCACCATCTGCCTGTCTTGCGATTTGACCAGTCTCTAATATTACTTCGTGACTTCCATATTGGAACTTTTTTTGAAAAGGTTTCATTTTTTTTCTCTTAGGTTATCTTCTTAATCCTAAAGATGAGACTATTGTTTGATATCTATCAATATTCTTTTTCTTTAAATAATCAAGTAGCTTTCTTCTTGTATTCACCATTTTTAGTAATCCGTGGCGAGAATGATGATCTTTTTTATGAACGCTAAAATGCTCGCTAAGAAACTCAATCCTTTTTGATAATAACGCTATTTGTATTTCTGGGGAGCCAGTATCTGAGGCCCCTTTTTGATATTGCTCTATAACTTTACTTTTTTCTTCTGTTGATAATGCCATAATATTCACTTATTCTTTAATTTAAGGCCGCATTCTATCACGTTATATTAATGTTACAAACATTAAGTTACACTAAAATCTTTTTAGGAAAAAGCTCTGAATTTCTATTTATATTGCCAATACCAAGAAATTTCTTATTTTCGTCATAAATCTTAATAGTTTCACAAGGCTTATGATTTACGTCTAATTTATCACCATTTAGAATTTTAATACTATCATTATTTGATATATAAAAAGAATCTACATTTTCAAGGAGTTGGTCAACATTTATAATATGATTATTTAATATGTCATCAAAAGATGACGTAAGAAGATCGTCTAGACTTATAGATTTATCTATTGAAATATTATTTATTTTTGTCCTTTCCAGTTTGCTTACTAATGCGCCAGAGCCAATTTCATCACCAATTTGTTCCACTAAAGTTCTTATATATGTTCCTTTTGAGCATACTACTTCTAGAGACATATGAGTTGAATCTAATATTTTTAATTTAATACTGTAAATATTTATATCTCTTTTATCTCTTTCAATAGTTATTCCCTTTCTTGCATATTTATACAGAGGCACTCCTTTGTACTTTAGCGCAGAATACATAGGTGGGGTTTGCTTGACGATTCCCGTGAATTTATTTTCTAAAATATTCAAATCAATATTATTTAAACTAACTTGAGCGTTGTGTTTAACTATTTCTCCATCCAAATCTCCTGTGTCTGAAATTTGTCCAAATCTCGCTACAGCATTATACGTTTTATCTGCATTTAAAAAATAAGAGCAAAGTTTTGTGGCTTTATTAAAAAAAATAATCAAAACACCGCTTGCTAAAGGATCTAAAGTTCCTGAATATCCTGCCTTCTTTTGATTTAATTTTTTTTTAACTTTGCTTAGCGCATCGTTTGAAGATATGCCAGAGGGTTTATTTAAAATAATACAACTTTGCGAAAGACTTGACATTTAATTAAGACTTTTATTAATTAGTTCTTCAAGCTCAAAAGCTTTTGACTCGGTATCATCAAATATAAATCTTAAGCTAGGCACTGTTCTAAGGTTTGAATTTTTAGATAATTTTTTCTTAAAAAATAATTTCGAAGAATTTATAGTTTTTGTTATTAATTTAACTTCTTCGGACTTCTTATTTTTATGATTGAAAACTATAAAAAAAATTTTTGCATGCTTAAGATCCTTAGATACATCTACCTCAGTTATAACAACATCTTTAATTCTTGGATCATTGATATCATTAGTAATAATCTTTGCAAGCTCTTTTTTTATAACTGAGCCAATTCTAAATATTCTCTGATTATCAGAATCATATTTCATTATTCTATTTGTCTTGCAACCTCTATTCTTGTATATACTTCAATATTATCACCAGGTTTAACATCATTATAATTTTTAACAGCTATTCCACATTCGGTGCCTAGCTTTACCTCTTTAACATCATCTTTATGCCTTCTTAAAGATTCCAGCTCTCCCTCATAAATAACCACATTATCTCTTAGAACTCTTATAGGATTTCCTTTTTTAACACTTCCCTCGATAACTTGACAACCTGCGACAGCTCCCATTGCTGAAGATTTAAAAACATCTTTAACTTCTGCGAGACCAACAATTTCTTCTTTGGTTTCAGGTGCTAATAAACCACTCATTCCGGCCTTTACATCGTCAATCAAATTATAAATTATACTGTAATACCTTAAATCTATTTTTTTCTCAGCCACAATCTTTCTTGCTTGGCTATCAGCTCTAACATTAAAACCAAGAATCATTGCATTTGAAGCTTCAGCTAGAGCAATATCTGATTCATTAATTGCGCCTGCTGATGAACTAATAATTTTAACCATTACTTCATCATTATTTAATTTTAATAAAGATTCGCAAATTGCTTGCGAACTTCCTTGAACATCAGTTTTTAATAAAATGTTAAATGTTGGTATTTCACCTTTCTTTAAATTATTAAATATATTATCTAATGTAGGCGCCTGATATTGTGATTCGAACTTTGTATCTCTAATTTTAGTTTTTCTAAATTCTGCAATTTCTCTTATTTTTTTATCATTAACTGCTGATAAAACTTCATCTCCAACTTCTGGAGCTCCAGACAAACCAAGGACAACAACTGGGGTTGATGGAGTAGCTTTGTTTACTCTTTTGCCATCCTGATCGATCATCGCTCTAATTCTTCCAAACTCTTTACCACATAAAATATTATCCCCGGTATTCATACAGCCTTTTTGAACAAGAACAGTAGCTGTTGCGCCTTTACCCTTATCTAATGCAGATTCTAAAACTATTCCTGTAGCCGAACCTTTTGCTACGGCTTTTAATTCTAAAACTTCCGATAATAAAGAAATAGAATCTAAAAGATTACTAATACCTGTTCCTTCTTTTGCGGAGACCTCAACAAATATATTTTCTCCACCCCATTCTTCAGGTATTACTTCATATTTTGTTAATTCTGTTTTAACGTTTTCTACGTTTGCTCCCTCTTTATCAATCTTATTGACAGCAACAATTATTGGAACACCTGCAGCTTTTGAATGTTCTATAGCTTCAATTGTCTGAGGTTTGACTCCATCATCTGCTGCCACTACCAAAATAACAATATCAGTGCAATTTGCTCCTCGTGCTCTCATTGAAGTAAATGCTGCATGACCTGGAGTATCTAAAAATGTTAACAACCCTTGATCTGTTTTGACCTGATATGCTCCGATATGCTGAGTTATTCCACCTGCCTCACCTGAGGCAACTCTACTCGCCCTTATAAAATCTAGTAAAGAAGTTTTTCCATGATCAACATGCCCCATTATAGTTATTGCAGGTGGTCTTGGCTCAGGATCATATTTATCTTCAGGCTCAATTGTAAGTAAATTTTTTTCTAAATTTTCGTAGTCTATTGGAGTAGCTTTATGACCCATTTCTTCAACGACTAAAGTAGCGGTATCTTGGTATAATGTTTCGTTAATGGTAGACATAAACCCCATTTTCATTAATTTTTTTATGACTTCTGCAGACTTAACAGAAATTGCAGAAGAAAGCTCTGCTACGCTAATAAACTCACCCAACTCAACAGTATGAATAACTGGTTCAGTTGGTTTTTCAAACTGATGCTTTTCATCTACATTGTCTTCTTTATTTTTTTTGACTGGCTTTCTTCTTATTACTCTATTATCATCAGAAATATGAATTTTTTGTCTTCTATTTTTTGATTTTTGAGAAATATTTCCCTTTTCCTCATTCACAAATTTTGTTTTTGATTTCTTTCTTCTCTTTTTATTATTGTCCTCAGAATTAATACCCCTATTAGTTTTATCTTCACTGTCTGAAGATAAGGATTCTTGTTGAATTGATAAGTTATTCTCTTTTTCATTCTTAGATTCCATGACGAGATTATTATCATCCTGACTCTCTGTATTTAAATTTTCATTTGCTTCCTCTTCTTTGGTTAACAATGAATCATCTTTATTTTTTATTGGTTCTGTTTTTTTTGTAACTTGATTATTAACTTTAGAGAAGACTCTTTTTTTCCTAACAACTACTTTTGGTTTTGCTTCCTCATCTTCGTTTGAAATTTTTTCTTCATTAGATTTTTTGATATCTTTTTCTGTATTATTTTTCTTAGTATTATTATTTCTTACATAATCCAAAAGCTGCATTTTTTCTTCATCAGTTATTAAATCACCTTCTTTCTTCTTTTTTATACCAGCAAGTTCTAACTGATCTATCAACCTTGCTACAGGCAGACCAACTATTTTTGAAAATTCTTTAACCGTCATATCTGCCATCTTTTATTTTTTATCCTCAAACATTGGTGCTCTTGCTGTCATTATTAATTTTCCTGCTAACTCTTCAGTCATAGTATTTATTGGCATCAACTCATCAATTGATTGGTCAGCTAAATCATCTATTGTAATTATTCCTCTGCAAGCAAGCTCAAATGCTAAATCATTTGTCATACCATCCATTTCTAGTAATGCTTTTGAAGGCTCTGCATCCATATTTAGCGATTCAGGATTTATAGCCTGTTTTAACAAATAATCTCTCGCTTTATTTCTTATTTCCTCTACTATTTTTTCGTCAAGAGCATCAATTTCTGACATATCTTTTGGTGGGGCATATGCTATTTCATCAACACTTGAGAATCCTTCTTGTGCTAATGTTAAAGCTATTTCTGGAGAAATTTCTAGATGCTTCACAAAGCTATCGCTTATTGACTGTGTTTCAACTTCACTTTTTTCATCAACTTGCCCTTCTGTCATAACATTTAAATCCCAGCCAGTTAGTTGACTTGCAAGTTTTACATTTTGTCCGCCTCTTCCTATTGCTTGAGAAAGCTTCTCTTCTTCTACTGCTATATCCATACTTTTTGATTCTTCATCCATAACAATAGATAAAACAGCTGCTGGAGACATTGCATTTATAACAAACTGCGCTGGATTTTCGTCCCACAGTATGATGTCAATTCTCTCTCCTGCAATCTCATTTGATACTGATTGAACTCTTGAACCCCTCATTCCCACACATGCTCCAACTGGATCTAATCTTGGATCATTTGACTTTACAGATATTTTCGCTCTTACACCAGGATCTCTAGCCGCGCTTAGTATCTCAATTAAATCTTGACCAACCTCAGGAACCTCAAGACTAAATAATTTTATTAAAAAGTCTGGGTGGGTTCTTGACAAAAATAATTGTGGTCCTTTAGATTCGGTCCTTACTTCTTTTAAATAAGCTCTAATCCTATCACCATTTCTTATTGCTTCTCTAGGAATCAAATCATCTTTTTCTATAAAACCTTCAGTATTATTACCAAGATCAATTAATACCCCATTATGCTCTACACGTTTAACTATGCCCATTATTAATTCACCAATCTTATTTTCATAAGATTCTACTATTCTTAATCTTTCGGCTTCCCTTACTTTTTGCACAATTACTTGTTTTGCAGTATGCGCAGCTATTCTTCCAAAAGGAACTGATTCAATTTCTTCTTCTATAGAGTCACCAATTTCTATTTCATTGTGTTGTTTTGTTGCGTAAGCATGAAGAATTTGTGCGTCAGGCGAAGTAAACTCTGGATCATCATCTGATAACACAGTCCATCGTCTATAAGTTTTATAATTTCCAGTAGCCCTATCAATTGAAACCCTTACATCAACATCTTTTGTATATTTTCTTCTTGTCGCTGTTGCTAAGGCAGTTTCAATTGCATCAAAAATAATTTCTTTATCAACACCTTTCTCATTTGACACCGCATCAACTACATTTAATATTTCTTTACTCATTTTAATCTCTCCAGATCATATCTTTAATCTTGCACTATCTATAGAATCATATTTAATTTTGTAATTCTCGTTATTTTCATTTATAAGTACATACTCAGCATTTACGCTCTTTATTACCCCATTAATATTTTTTCTGTTATTAACTAGCCATTTTAATTTAACTTTTACTTTCTCATTTAAATATCTTTTAAAATGATCTTGTGTAATTAAAATTCTATCAAATCCCGGAGAAGATACTTCTAAAACGTAATCTACGTTACAAACCTCTTCAGAATCCAATAGATGGGTAACTTGATTACTCACTTTTTCACAATCATCAATATTTATACCGCTACCACTATCTATGTATAAAGTAAATTTTAAATGATTATTTTGCTGCCCAATAATTAATCCCCAAAATTCATATCCCATTGATAAAATAACTGGTTTTATCAAGTTTGTTATCTCGTTTCTCAAATAAAATTACCCTCTACTTTAACTCTATAACTTTGATCCCAGACGAAAAAAACCCCATAAAGGGGCTTAAAAAAACCCTTATCAAGGGTTTACATCTAGAATATATATATGTATTAGTATATTTTGGTTGACGAAAAACTTCAAGATATTTAAAAACTTTATAATATTCAGTAATTTCCAATAAATACCTATTAATTAAGTTTACTTCTTATTTCATAAGCAATATTTTTAGACTAATGCTTTTGATCTCTAAGATTTCTTTTTCTTTCGTTAGGATCTAGATATTTCTTCCTTAGTCTTAAGCTGGCAGGCGTCACTTCTAATAACTCATCTTCATTAATATATGACATCATTTGTTCAAGAGACATAATTCTTGGTGGCACAAGTGTTACAGCTTTATCAGAACCTGAAGCCCTAACATTTGTTAACTGTTTTCCTTTTAAAACATTTATTGCCAAATCATTTTCTTTGCTATGTTCGCCAACTATCATACCAACATAAACTTTTGTTTGAGGCTCAATAAACATAATCCCGCTAGATTGTAGATTAAAAATCGCATATGCTACAGCAGATCCTGTTTCAGTTGAGATCAGTGCTCCATTCCTTCTAGATGACATTTCCCCTTTAAAATTTCCATATGAATGAAATACTCTATTTATAACTCCAGTACCACGTGTATCTGTTAAAAATTTACTTTGATATCCTATTAAACCTCTTGAAGGGGCACGGAATAATAAACGTACTTTATCCCCCTCTGCAGATTTCATATCAATCATTTCCGCTTTTCTCTGATTCATGCCATCTATTACAGCACTTGAAAATTCTTTATCAACATCTATTGTTACCTCTTCAATTGGCTCAAGTTTTTTTCCGTTTTTATCAATTTTAAAAAGAACATTGGGCCTAGAGACCGTTAACTCAAAACCCTCTCTTCTCATTTGTTCTACCAATACCCCTAACTGAAGCTCTCCTCTACCACCAATTTCAAATGCATCCTTATTTTCATTTTCAGAAAATGTTATTGCAACATTAGTTTCTGCTTCTGCAAGTAGTCTTTCTCTAATTATAGTTGATGTAACTTTTTTTCCCTCTAAACCTGCTAATGGAGAATCGTTAACTAAAATTGTTACAGACATAGTTGGGGGATCAATAGGTGTACTTTTAATTGGCACGGAAACAGAAGATTCGCAAATCGTATCAGCCACAGATGTTTTTGTTAAACCAGCTATACATATTATGTCCCCTGCGGTTACCTGATTAACAGGCTCTCTTTCAGCCCCATTAAATCTAAGAAGTTTTGTCAGCCTTCCACTTTCAACTATTTCTCCATTTAGATTTATTGCCTTTACCGAATCATTTACTTTTGCTGAACCTTGTTCAACTTTACCAATTAAACATCTACCTAAATAAGGGTCAGAATCCAAAAGAGTTGCTAGCATCGCAAAAGGTTTTTCGATTTCAACACTTGGTGGTGGCACATGTTCAATTATTAAATCAAGTAAAGCATGTAAATTTTTTCTATCATGATTTAATTCATTTATACACCACCCATCTCTTCCTGATGCATACATTATTGGAAAATCTAATTGTTCATCATTTGCCTCTAAAGAAACAAAGAGATCAAATACTTCATCAATAACTTCATTTGGACGCCCATCTGGTCGATCAACTTTATTAACTATTACTATTGGCTTTAAACCCTGTGCAAGAGCTTTACCAAGAACAAATTTTGTTTGCGGCATTGGTCCTTCTGCTGCATCTGTCAAAAGTATAACCCCATCCGCCATTCCTAAAACTCTTTCAACTTCTCCTCCGAAATCGGCATGACCGGGTGTATCAATAATGTTAATTCTAAAATTTTTCCAATGAACAGATGTTGGTTTTGCAAGAATAGTTATACCTCTCTCTTTCTCTAAATCACCAGAGTCCATTAATCTTTCTTCTACTTGCTGATTATCCCTAAAAGTACCACTTTGTTTTAAAATAGAATCTATTAAAGTAGTTTTCCCATGGTCAACATGGGCGATAATTGCGATATTTCTCATATCTATGGACATAAGCACCTTTTATAAATACAGAGGATATAAAATTGGTAGCGGAGGTAGGATTCGAACCTACGACCTTCGGGTTATGAGCCCGACGAGCTGCCAGACTGCTCCACCCCGCACCGTATGTAAGGAGTGTACTTAAGAATTATAATTTATCAAGTAAGTATCGAGAAAATATATTGTAAAATTAAATCAGGGAATAAAAAAATAAGCACTATAAGAGCAGGAATGACTGATAACATGAATTTAAACAAGCTACCCTTAGTATTTATTATAGAGTTCATGCCTTGCTCAAAGAACATAAACCATATTACACGCAAATAATAATATAACCCTACTACAGTCATCAAAATTACAATTATTGCTGTAAAAACTAATTCTTTTTCAATTAGCATATCCAAGACAAGATATTTTGCATAAAAACCAACTGTTAAAGGTATTCCAGCCGTAGAAAGCAATGTAACCATAAACAATAAAGATATATAACCAGATCTAGAAGACATGCCTTTGAGATCTTTAATGTAAACTAAATCAAATTTATTAGATGAAATATATGTAATAAGAGATATTGCTGAAACAGTTGCTATTGAATATGAGACCACATAAAAAGCTGCCACTGAAAAATTATATTCAGTTGCTGCTAATAAAGCTAAAAAAATAAAGCCAGAATTAGCTACTCCAGAGTAAGCTAACATTCTCATGATTTTTTTTTGAGCCAAGGCAAATATATTTCCAATAAATACTGAAAAAACTCCTAATATGAGAATTAATTTATAAAAATTTTCATTATTTATAATAGAGCTTTCATTAAGAAACCTAAATGCAAAAACAAAAAATGCAACCTTTGGTATGGATGCTATAAAGTTTGCTACTGGAAGCGGAGCACCTTCGTAAACATCAGGAAGCCACATATGAAAAGGAGCTACAGCAAATTTAAATGCAACACCAATAAATATTAAAATATACGAAAATAAATAAAGATTTGTAATTTCATTTATATTTGAATACAACACAATATCATAAATTAAAAGTGAGCCAGCTATTCCATACAAGTACGAAAATCCAAACAAAATAATTGCTGATGCAATAATGCTGAGAACGAAATACTTAATAGCAGCTTCTGTAGAAATCAAGCTAACTCTATTTAAAGCTATCAAAGAATACAAGCTTAGTGAAGATAGCTCTATGCCAAGAAATAAAGCAATTAAATTATTAGACGAAATTATAATAAAGCATCCAATTAATGCAAAAACAAGCAATGAATAATATTCTCCAGAATTTAAATTCCTTGTTTCTATATATTCTTTTGAAATACTCAATTGAATTAAAAATAAGAAATAGCATACATATTTAAAGAATTCTGTGACACTATTTTTTACAAGAGATGAGTTAAATAAATAAATTTGTTCATTAGGATAATAAATAAAAGAAAAAAATAATGCTAAGAAAACAGAAAAAAATGTTATTAAAAATAGATATTTTTTTAAAAGCTTAAAAGTACCTGATAATAATATAATCATAGCCATTATTGACAATGATATTTCAGGTGCATAATTAATCATGCTATAAATTGTATTTTGCATAATCATAGTTTAATTATTATATTTGAGGAGATATTTTGTAATGACATATTCATAAATGACATAATATAGTCAGGATAAACTCCAAGAATTATTATTATTAGTGCAAGTATGTATAGAATAAATTTTTCAGTAATGTTTGCATCTATATTATTACAATTATCTACTTTAATTTTTATTTCACCATATATTACTCTTTTTACAAGCCATAATGAATATATTGCGGAAATAATTAGTGTGCTTGAAGCAATAAAAGCATATGCAAAATTTACCTTGAATGACGAAACTATTATTAATAATTCTCCAACAAAACTAGATGTGCCTGGTAAACCACAATTTGCTAAAGCAAAAAATAAAAAGAACCAACTATATACAGGCATCTGATTTAATAATCCACTTAAATCTGATATTTGCTTTGTTTTATATCTATCATAAATAGATCCAACACATATAAAAAGTGCGGCAGAAATAAAACCATGCGAAATAATTTGATACATACTACCTGAGAGACTAATAATTATATCTCCATTATTTAAGGAATTATTAAATAAATTGAAAATTATAAAAAATCCAAGAGTTACAAATCCCATATGCGATATTGAGGAGTATGCTATTAATTTTTTCATATCATTTTGTGATATCGCAACTATTCCAACGTAAGCAATAGCAATGAGTGACAGTATTATAAAGTATACATTAAATGACATGGCTCCAATAGGAACAACTGGTAAAACATATCTAATAAAACCATATGCTCCAACTTTTAGAAGTATAGCAGCCAAAACTACCGATCCTGATGTAGGGGCTTGAACGTGGGCATCTGGAAGCCAAGTATGAAATGGAAACATTGGTATTTTTATTGCAAATGCAATAGCCATAGCTATAAAAAGCCACTCTTGTTCTTTTATAGAAAAATTAGAATCATATAAAGATAAAACACTAAAAGAAGATATTTGCGAATTTATATATATAAGAGCAATTAATAATAAAACAGACCCAAAAAAAGTATATATAAAGAATTTGATAGAAGCATATACTCTATCAACACCTCCCCAAATTCCGATTATAAGAAACATTGGTATCAACAAGGCTTCAAAAAATATATAAAATAAAATTGCATCTAAGGAAGAAAAAACTCCTATGGTCAAGCCATTAGCAATCAAGAAGCTTGCGTAGTACTGATTACTTTTTTTAATGTATAAAGTAGAATTATAAATAGATACTATAAAAAAAATTATAGTATTAAGTACGATTAATAAAGCAGAAATACCATCAATACCTAAAAAATATTCAATATTTAAAGAAGTAATCCATTCCTTTTTTTCTATAAACTGAAAACTACTATCTTTTTGATCAAAATTAATTAACAAAAGGATAGAAAGAATAAGAATAAGAAAATTTATAAAAATATTGTATGCATTTAAATAATTCTCTTTTTTATTATAAAATAAAATTGCAAGTCCAGAAAAAATAGGTACCCATATTAGTAAAGATAAAATATTGCTAATCATAGAATCCTCGCTAATATTATTCCAAAAATTACTACAATAGAAAATACAATTAAAAATGCATAATGATATAAGTATCCTGAACTTGCATTTTTAAATATTTGCGAGACTTTATTTATTGTTTTTGGCAGACCATTTACAATTGATCTGTCTAATAAACTTATATCAATTTTCTCTAAGAATATAATAGATATTTTTTTTGTAAAATTTGATAAATAAATAAAAAATTCATCAAATTTATATTTAGCTTCAATTATTTTTTTAATATTTTTAAACACTGGATTTTTTAAAAATAAAAGTTTTTTCTTATCGATATAAATAATTTTTGCAAGATAAAAACCAGCTAGTAATGCTATTGATGCTGGTGAGAAAACACCGTGATTAATAAAACTTAATAAACCGCCATAATTAATATTCTTTATTCCGTAAAAATAAATTGACATATTGATAAATACTTCAATTAAATAACCAGAAAATATAGATAAAACAGCCAATATTATAAGTGGAATTAAAATAAAATTGGATTGCTCATGAATAACATCGCTGCTATCTCCTCTATAGTTTCCATAAAACACTATAAATAAAAGCCTTAAAGAATATATTGTAGTTACAAATGCACCTAGAAGTAACATTATGTAGGCTACAAATGATATATTGCTGCTGTTATACAGCATAATTTCAAGAATCAAATCTTTTGAAAAAAATCCTGAGGTTAATGGAAAACCAATAATACACAAAGTTCCAATCACAAAACAATAAAACGTTATTGGCAATTTTGATTTTAATCCACCCATTTTTGTAATGTCTTGATTATGATGAAGTGACATTATAATTGAGCCGGCACATAAAAAAAGAAGTGCTTTAAAAAAAGCATGTGTATACAAATGAAAAAAAGATGCTGTGTAAGCATTTATTCCTAATGCAGCAACCATATAACCTAGCTGAGATATTGTTGAGTAAGCAATTACCCTTTTAATGTCATTTTCAAATATTGCTATAAGACCCATAAAAAAAGCTGTAGATGCTCCAACAACTAAAATAAAATCTGTAGTAAAATCAGTTAATTCAAACAATGGAGACAATCTACCGACCATAAAAATCCCCGCAGTCACCATTGTAGCTGCATGTATTAATGCAGATATCGGAGTCGGACCTTCCATAGAATCAGGAAGCCAAACGTGCAAAGGTATTTGTGCAGATTTTGCCATAGCACCAATAAATAAAAATAAACATGCGAGATCTATATAGCCAAGCCCGAAGTATGTTTTTAAATTGTCCAAATTAGTGGAATCAATATTTAAAAATATTGTTTTATAATCAAAAGAATCTAATAATGCATATATCATAGCTATGCCTAAAATAAAAAACATATCGCCTATTCTGTTGATTAAAAAAGCTTTTAGATTAGCTTTTATAGCTGATTTCTTTTTATAGAAAAAACCAATTAGCAAATAAGAAACAAGCCCTACACCCTCCCAACCTATAAATAACTGAATAAGATTATTAGACATAACTAGTAAAATCATTGAAAAAGTAAATAAAGCAATATAAGAAAAAAATCTCTTGAAATCACTTTCATCTTTCATATAAGCAATACTATAAATATGCACTAAAAAAGAAATTAATAGAACTATGGATAACATTATTGCTGAGAACTCATCTACTAAATAACCAATTCCGATATTCAAATCATCAATAGATATCCAGCTATAAAAGTTTTCATATAAAATCAAATTATCATTAGTATAAATATTAAATAATACTAGCGATGAAAAAATAAATGCAATAAATACAAAAAAAGAACTTAGAATCCCAATATATAAATTACTGGCAGAACTAGAGCTAAACCCAGAAATTAAAGAGCTTGCTAATAATAATATTGGTATCATAAGTAAAATTTCGTTCATTAATATCTAGCCTCTAAGTTTATTAATTAAATTAATTTCTAACGAGTTACTTAGTCTGTGTAATGAAACTATAATTGCTAATCCTATAGCTGACTCTGCTGCTGCAACTGCTAATATAAAAAATACAAATACTTGTCCATTTATATCATTGTTAAAATGAGAAAAAATAATAAAATTTGTATTTACTGATAAAAGCATTAGCTCTATCGACATTAGAAGAAGAAGTATATTTTTTCTATTTATGAATATCCCAGCAATACTTATGCAGAATAATAACGCACTAAAAATCAAATAATGTGTCATTGTAATCATTAATTCTTATCCTTAATTATTTTAAGTCTAGACTTTTTATTTTCTAAGACTTGTTTGCTAGGATTCTGCCTCAAAGATCTTTTTTTCTCTTGCATGTTTATTGCAATAGCAGCAATTATTGCTACAAGTAATATAAAAGCTGTAACTTCAAAAGAAAAAATATAATTTGTAAAAAGAGACAATCCAATTTCGTACGTATTGCCGCTATTACTAATTAAATTTGTCTCAATTTTGCCTGAAAAATCATGGTAAAAGATTACCATATATAATTCTGCAAACATTATTATGGATATAACTACTGAAAAAAGTAGATATAATTTTCGACTTACATTTTTTTTATAATCAATGTCTAGTAACATTATTACAAATAAGAATAGAACTAACACTGCTCCTACATAAACCAAAACCAAAACTATTGCTAGAAATTCTGCTTGTAACATTAACCATAATATTGCGCTATTAAAGAATATTAAAACTAAAAGTAGTGCTGCATGTACAGTGTTATTAACGATCACCATACTAATTGATGAAAATATAATTACTGAAGATACCAAATAAAAAAGAATAGTTAAAATATCCATAATCAATTTTTTCTCTGCATTTTTTCGGCTTGATCTAAAGCTATTTGACTCTCGTACTTATCTCCAATCTTCAACAGATCTCCTTTTTTTAAAATATTTTCACCGCGTTCTTCAAAATGATACTCAAATATTCTTGTCTCAACTATTGCATCTACAGGGCAAGCCTCTTCACAGAACCCACAAAATATACATTTAAATAAATCAATATCATACTTTGTAGTTCTTCTTGTTCCATCATTTCTTTCTTCTGTATCTATTGTAATTGCAAGCGCAGGACATACAGCCTCACATAATTTACATCCAATACACCTTTCTTCACCACTTGGATATCTTCTTAGTGCATGCAATCCTCTAAATCTTGATGATTGTGGCGCTTTCTCAAATGGATAATTTAATGTTGTTTTTCTTTTAAACATATTGAGAAATGTTACTTTCATGCCGAGTAATAACTCATATAGAAAAAAACTTTTTATATATTTTTTTAGCATAATAATCCTATGAAAACCAAGGTCCCACTTTATAATAAATAAATATCATTTCTACAAAAATCCATACCAAAGTTAATGGAATTAATATTTTCCATCCTAATCTCATGATTTGATCATAACGATATCTTGGGAATGTAGCTCTAAACCAGATAAAACAAAACATAAAAAATAGAGTTTTCAGAATAAACCAGTGCAAACCATCATTAACAAAAAATAATAAAATACTATGAATGAAGTCATTGATTTCATATAACTCTAAATTAACTGTATTAAATGGGGACAACCAGCCACCAAAAAATAATATAGCAGTTAAAGCAGAAATTAATATCATATTTGCATATTCAGCAATAAAAAATACAGCAAACCCCATACCTGAATATTCTACATGGAATCCAGCTACAAGCTCAGATTCACCTTCTGCAACGTCAAAAGGAGCTCTATTTGTTTCTGCAACACCTGCAATAAAATATATTATAAAAAGTGGAAATAAAGGTAACCAGAACCAATTTATTACTGACCCTTTTTGAGAGTCTATAATATCACCTAAGTTTAAGCTTCCAGAAACCATTATTACACCAACTAATGCAAAACCCATCGCGATTTCATATGCAATAATTAAAGAAGCTGATCTCATCGCACCTAATAAAGCATATTTTGAGTTAGATGCCCATCCCGCTATTATAATTCCATAGATTCCCAATGATGTCATAGCTAAAATATATAAAAGACCAGCATTAATATCTGATAAAACCATAATACTGTCAAAAGGTATTACTGCCCATGCAGCAAAAGCAACTGTAAAAGTTATAATTGGAGCAAGTAAAAATAAAAATTTATTTGAATCTGCAGGAATAACTATTTCTTTAAAAAATAATTTTACGCCATCAGCGAATGGTTGCATTAGGCCTTTTGGCCCAACAACATTTGGACCAAGTCTGCCCTGCATTGAAGCAATTATTTTTCTCTCTGCGTAAGTATAATATGCCACTAATATTAATAGTGGAACCATAATCGCCCCTATCATTATTAGTGTATAAGCAAATACATTTAATTCACTAAAAAAGGTTAAAGAACTATTTATAATTTTGTTAATATAATCAAACATTTTCTATTGTAATTTGTTGGTATTGTTTTCCTAAATCAAAATGTTCCTTATTTGAATTCATTATATAAATTGAGTTATCAGACACATTTTCGTCAATAACTAATTCTACTAATAATTTATTATCACCTTGTTTGACAATAACTTTATTTTTTGTCAAATCTATATTATTTTTTTCTAATGTATTCTTATTTACCCTGACTATATTTTTATTTGAATCAACTTTATTTAATGAAGGAGCTCTCCTAACAATATTGTCAACATAATAAGTATTAACTCCTCCTAGCCTTATCAAATTAAAACTTTCTAAATTTTTTTTAATATCAATATTATGTGGTTGAACACTATTTGAAAATTTCTTTTTTCTTGCAATTGAATCTATCTCATTTAAAAGATCTACATAATCATGAGAAATCGAAGTTTCTTTGCCATGCATTAATCTCAATTTTGTTAATATTTTCCATCCTTCTTTTGACATGTAATGTGGAGTGCAACCTTGTTCAAAATTTTGCCATTCATTTTCAATGTTAATAAATGTTCCTGGACTTTCGAATACTGTTGCTAATGGGAGAATTACGTCGTAGAGACTTCTATCATCTTCCGTTACAAAACTTTGTATACCTAAAACAAATTCAGCATTCTCTAATGAGTTTTTTAATTCATTATTGTAATAAAAATCTATAAATTCAAGATTATAAATAATATAACAATCAAGCATTGCTTTTATAGAATCGTCTACATTAAATCCAAAATTTTTTGAATCAGATATAACCTCATTTTTATAAGGCAAGCAGCCTGTTACCCATGCACCAAGTTCATTGCAATTTTCTGCCAAATAACCTTTATTTGATTTTGTTAAGATTGATATTATATTTACTAAAACTTTTAAAAGTTCAAACTCCGGATGATTTTTTAAATTTGACCCAAGAAGTATAAGTGAGTTATGCCCCAATAAGTCATTACTTATATCTCTAATATTTTTATTTGTAAGCCCTTTAAAATGTTTAGATACGTGCTCGGGTATATTAAAACTTTTTAATTTTTTATCGCTAGATGTTATATGGGATAAGTATTCAATTATGTCAATTAATGTATCTGATAAAGAATTTGGATTTACCAGTAACTTATTATTGGTATTAAAATTATATTCATAATTATAAGAGCTTATAGAATTAATCTTTGCATCTTTTAAGAATGCTTTTCTTATTTTATAAGCCAATATAGGCTGTTCATAAGTTATATTACTATCAATTAATAATAATGATTTAATATTTTCAATCTCTCTTATGGGAATATCTAATTGAGGATAAAATTCCAAATCTTGATTCTCAAAATTACATTGAGATACCCTGTAATCAATATTATTAATATCTATTTCTCTCAACCATTTTTGAAAAAGATACTGTTCTTCAACTGTAGAATTTGCGCTAATAAAGCCAGCAGATTTTTTTTTATCAATATTTTGGAGTTTTTCTTTTATTATTTCAAAAGCCTGGTCCCATTCAACCTCAATATGTCGCCCATTTATTTTTGCAATAGGTTTTTTGATTCTATCATTATGATCAATGGCTTCATATGAAAACCTATCTCTATCTGATATCCATATTTCATTAATTTTTTCGTTCTCACGAGGTACTACACGGAATACATTATTATCAAAAACATGCATATTAATATTTGAACCAATGCAATCATGAGCAGACACAGATTTTATTTCTTCTAACTCCCATGTTCTTCCTTTCATATGAGATGGAGAAGCATTTAAAGCCCCAACAGGGCATATATCAATCATGTTTCCTGACATTGGAGAGTTTATTGCTGCACTTAAATAAGTTCTAATTTCCAAACCTTCTCCCCTGCCTATTGCCCCAAACTCTTTGATGCCTGCTATTTCTTCTCCAAATCTAACGCATCTTGTGCAATGTATGCATCTTGTCATATTTGTTTTAATTAGAGGCCCAATATTATAGTCAATGACTACTCTTTTTTCTTGTGCATATCTAGATTTAACTCTTCCATGCATTAATGCTTGATCTTGTAATTCGCACATACCTCCTTGGTCGCAAACTGGGCAATCTAAAGGATGATTTATTAGTAAAAATTCCATTGTATTTTTTTGGGAGCTAATAGCCAAATCAGATTTTGTAAGATACTCTTGATTTTCTTGCGCAGGAGTTGAACATGCTGGTTGCGGTTTATTAATACCTACTTGCTCTATTAAACACATTCTACAATTCGCAGCAATAGATAACTTATCATGATAACAAAATCTTGGTATATGAATTCCATTTCTATCGGCTACCTGAATAACAGTGTCACCCTTATTAAAACTATATTCTTTATTGTTTATTTTTATTTTCATTTTTTATGTAATACAAATTCTTTTTTATTTGTTTTTGAGTTTATTTTGAAATTTGTAAGATTTGATAAATTATCTTCTTTAATATAGTTTAAAAATTCATTTTTAAAATACTTAATAAAACTTTCAACAGGCATTGCTGCAGCATCTCCTAAAGCACAAATTGTACTTCCAGATATCATACTAGGAATAGACTCAAGAGTATTAATATCATTCATACTGCCTTTCCCATTTATAATTTTATCAATAATTTTAAACATCCATCCTGTTCCCTCTCTACAAGGAGTGCACTGACCACAAGATTCAGAATAATAAAATCTTGCAATTCTATGGATGACTTCAACCATATTTGTAGTTTCATCCATTACAATAACTGCACCAGAGCCTAGAAGTGATCCAGCTTGAGCTATAGATTCATAATCCATATTCACTTTCATCATAATCTCACCTGGGAGAACAGGCACAGATGACCCTCCTGGAATTACTGCTTTTAATTTTTTTCCATCTTTAACTCCACCTGCAATTTCTAATAGTTTTTCAAAAGGAGTACCTAATGGAATTTCGTAATTTCCTGGCTTATTAACATGCCCAGACACGGAAAAACACTTGTAACCTGGGCTTTGATCAGTTCCCACAGCATTAAACCACTTTGGACCTTTATCTAAAATTTTTGGTATGGACGCTAATGTCTCAACATTATTAATTATTGTAGGACAATCAAATAAACCTTTAATGGCTGGAAAAGGTGGTTTATATCTTGGAAAACCTTTCTTTCCTTCTATAGATTCAAGCATGGCAGTTTCTTCTCCAACTATATATGCTCCTGCGCCAATTAAATCATGTACTTCAATGTTAATATTAGAATTTAAAATATTCTTTCCGATAAGCTTGTGTTTATATGCCTCATTTAAAGCATTCTTAAAACTAGAATAAACGTCATCAATAAATTCGCCTCTTAAATAACAATATGCTACCTCTGCACCTATTGCGTAGCTTGATATTAAGATTCCTTCTATTAAAGCATGCGGATTATATCTTATTATATCTCTATCTTTACATGTACCAGGCTCAGACTCGTCAGCATTACATACTAAATATTTAGTATCACTTGAATCTTGATTTATAAAACTCCATTTTCTTCCAGTAGAAAACCCTGCGCCACCTCTCCCTCTTAATCCAGACTCAATAACAATATCTATTATCTCTTTTCTATTCATAGGGCTTGATATAACTTTTTTCCACGCATCATAACCACCATTCTTTATATAAGTTTCAAACGAGTTAGGCTCACTACTTGAAAGTGTTGAGTAACAAAGCTCATTAATTTTAATATTTTCACTCATTTTCTATATCTCTTATGATTTTATCTATTTTTTCTTTATTTAAATTTTCATAGTATTTGTGGTCTACTTGCATCATTGGTGCTCCACTGCAAGCAGCTAAGCACTCTCTTTCATCTTTTAAAAAAAATTGCTCAGAAGATTCTCCTACTTTTATCTTTAATTTTTTTTCAAGATAATCAAGAATTTCATCAGAACCATTTAACATACAAGAAACATTTGTGCAGACAGAAATTGTATGCTTTCCAACTTTATCAAGCTCGAACATAGAGTAAAATGAGGCGACTTCATACACATCTATTTCTTTTAAATTTAATAAATCAGCAACAGCATTTATATGTTTAGACTCAATATATTTATTTTCTTTTTGAATTAAATGCAACGCATATATTATTGCTGGTTTTGAATTACCATCTGGAAATTTTAATAACCATTTGTTTATTTTTAAAATGTTATCACTTGATATATTGTATTTGTTATCTTGCATAAGATTTACCTGTCAATTTCACCAAATACAATATCTTGAGTACCTATAATTGCTACTACATCAGATATCATATGACCTTTTACCATTTCATCTAATGCTGCCAGATGAGAAAATCCTGGTGCACGCATTTTTAACCTATAGGGTTTATTTGACCCATCAGATATTAGAGTTACACCAAATTCTCCTTTTGGATGTTCTACCGCACAATAAACTTCTCCTTTTGATAAACAATAACCTTCTGTAAATAATTTAAAATGATAAATTAATGATTCCATATCTTCTTTAACTTCATCTCTACTAGGAGGTGTTATTTTATTGTTATCAGAAATTACATCTCCATCATTATTCTTCAACCAATCTACGCACTGTTTTATAATTTTGTTTGATTGCCTCATCTCTTCTATGCGAACTAAATATCTATCATAACAATCACCATTTGTTCCAATTGGAATATCAAAATCTAATTGACCATAAACTTCATAAGGTTGTTTTTTTCTAAGATCCCATGCAACACCTGATCCTCTTAACATTGGACCCGTGAAACCTAACTGAAATGCTCTTTCTTTTGAAACTATACCAATATCAACTGTTCTTTGTTTCCAGATTCTATTGTCCGTTAGTAAAGTTTCATATTCATCGATGCATTTTGGAAACCTTTCTACAAAATCATCAATAAAATCTAATAAAGATCCTTCTCTAGCCTCATTTAATTTTTCGGTTTCTTTTTTTGATTTCCATTTAGACTCTTCATATTTAGGCATTGTTGTTGGTAAATCTTTGGCAACCCCTCCAGGTCTATAATAGGTTGCATGCATTCTAGTTCCTGATACTGCTTCATAACAATCCATCAAATCTTCTCTCTCTCTAAAAGCATATAAAAAAACACTCATAGCACCTATGTCTAACGCATGAGCTCCCAACCAAAGAAGATGATTAAGAATCCTTGTTATTTCATCAAACATAACTCTTATGTATTTAGCTCTTTCTGGTATTTCAATTCCTAATAATTTTTCTATAGATAAAACATATGCATGTTCATTGCTCATCATTGAAACGTAATCTAATCTATCCATGTAACCAATACTTTGATTATATGGTTTACTCTCTGCTAACTTTTCAGTACCTCTATGAAGTAATCCAATATGTGGGTCTGCCCTAACTATAACCTCACCTTCTAACTCTAAAATTAGTCTTAAAACTCCATGAGCCGAAGGATGTTGCGGGCCAAAATTCATTGTAAAACTTTTAATATCAGGCATTTTCACTATCCTCTTTAGAAGGTCTAATTACTTTGGGTATTGTAACTCTAGGTTTAATAGTAACTGGTTGGTATACAACTCTTTCTTTATTTAAGTCAAAATTAACCTCAACATTTCCTATTAAAGGAAAATCTTTTCTTAATGGGTGTCCTATAAAACCATAATCTGTTAACAATCTTCTTAAATCAGGGTGACCCTCAAAAGTAATTCCCAAAAGATCGTAGGCTTCTCTTTCATACCAATTAGCTGACGACCAAATTGTTACTGCTGAAGGAATAGATGGATTAGAATCGCTTTCGCAATAAAATTTTACTTTAAGTCTTTCATTAGAGCTTATGGAAAGTAAATTATATATTACGGCAAATCTTTTTTTTGGTTGGTTGTGATGCTTTTTAACAGTAGAGTATGTGTATCTTCCACTACTATCTTTTTTTATTCCTCTGCTATAACCTTTATTATTTGCATTTTTGGAATTCCATTCGGATATACCATAATCTGAATAATCAATAGCAACGATATCAACTAAAATTTCAAATTTTAATTTATCATTTGCTTGAAGAACAGGCATTATATCGAAAAAATTTTTTGTGTGACATACAACTGTGTTTTGATCCTCAAAGACAAAATCAAAGTTAGGGAAATTTTCATTAAAAAAAGATTCGTTAATACATTTATTTTCTTTATTCATAAGTTAAACCTTGTATAATTTATTAACTATCGTTTGAGTATTTTTTTATTACGAATTTTATTTTTTAACTGCATTATGCCATACAGAAGAGCTTCGGCTGTTGGTGGGCAACCTGGGACATAAATATCTACAGGAATAATTCTGTCGCAGCCTCTAACTACAGAGTATGAATAATGGTAATAACCTCCACCATTTGCACATGACCCCATCGAAATTACCCATTTTGGATCTGCCATCTGGTCATAGACTTTTCTTAAAGCTGGAGCCATTTTATTTACTAATGTGCCTGCTACTATAATTACATCAGATTGTCTTGGGCTTGGTCTAAACATCATGCCAAATCTATCCAAATCATATCTAGATGCACCAGCATGCATCATCTCTACAGCACAACAAGCTAATCCAAAAGTCATTGGCCACATTGATCCAGTATTTGCCCAATTAATTAAGTCTTTTGAAGATGCAGTCACATATCCATTACTGTTATTATTTAAAGATTCAATAATATCCATATTCTAATCCCAATCTAGTGCGCCTTTCTTCCATTCATATATAAAACCTATTATTAATATGAATAAGAAGATGCTCATAGAAATTAAACCGGTTAAACCTAAGTCACTTAATGAAACTGCCCAAGGAAATAAAAAGGCAATTTCTAAATCAAAAATTATGAATAATATTGCAACTAAGTAAAATCTAACATCAAACTTCATTCTTGCGTCACTAAAATTTTCAAACCCACATTCATATGCTGAATTTTTTGCTTTATTATTTTCACCTTTATTTAAAATTCTTGAGGCTATGATCGGTAGAGCTCCGATTAATACGCTGACAATAATAAATAAAAGAATTGGGAAATAATTATTTAACATAATATTTAATATAAGATGTTGACGAATGCTTCATTTAGATTGACAATCAAGCTCTCGAAAGCAAAAAATAAGTTATTTAACATAATGCGAAACCAACAAAAACTAAAAATAAATTACAACATATAAATAAAATAATACAATAACTAATTATAAAATAAATTTTATATGGTCATATACACAACCTATATCTAGTCATAAAATAAATATATTAATCAATAGTTTAGTAATAATGGTGCCGATGGCCGGAGTCGAACCGGCACAGCTTTCGCCACTGCCCCCTCAAGACAGCGTGTCTACCAATTCCACCACATCGGCAAGTTCTGTTAACTATGAGATGTCAGCCAACAGTAAGAGGTTTTGAGGTTAATTTGAGGATTGGCTTTAATTAACCGCAGGAATATCATT
>JAYNQN010000002.1:137583-142258 GCA_038114285.1 Gammaproteobacteria bacterium
CCTCAAGACAGCGTGTCTACCAATTCCACCACATCGGCATAATATAATTTAGTCTGGGATTACAATATCGTCTGAAGTGTCTTCATTTATCTTAGACCCATCCGAAGAATTATTGGTTGATTTTTCTGTGTTTAAAGTTTCATCTTTAATAATAACACTGTTTTGAGCTACGTTACTTTTAGCTAAGTAAGCCAAGGCTAAGCAATTTAAGAAAAATAAAATAACCAAAAATGTAGTTAGTTTTGTTATAAAATTTCCTGCACCTGATGCACCAAAAACTGCTCCAGATGAGCCACCACCGAACATACCACTAGCGTCTCCTTTTCCTTGCTGCATTAATATAAAAAAAATGATTAGAACAGATAAAATTACTGCAGCAACTAATAAAATTGTATACATCATAAATATTCCTTATAGTTTTTCATTACAAATATTTGTAAATTCTTCTATGTTAATCGAGGCGCCACCAATAAGCACTCCGTCAACATTGTTTGTTTTAAGTATTTCTTTTGTGTTCTTTAGATTAACACTACCTCCATATAAAACCATTATATCCTTTTCTTGGAGAGAAGGAAGTTTTTGTAAAAGCTTTGATTTAATATAGGAATGAATAAAACTTATTACACTTATTTCTGGAGTTAATCCTGATCCAATGGCCCAAACTGGTTCATAGGCGATGATGATTTTATCATTAAACAGATCTGAATTATCTATTATATTTTTAAGTTGTTTCTCAATAACGGATTCTGTTTTACTATTTTCTTTTTCAGATAAGTTTTCACCAACGCAATAAATTGGCACCATATTATTCTCAAGAACATTCTGCAAAATATGTGAAATTGTTTTTTCATCATTATTATTTCTCCACTCTGAATGACCAACTAATACGTAGTCGCAGCCTATATCAGCTAACATATCAGCAGAGATAGAACTAGTCTGTGCAGTTTTATTATTAAAATGACAGCTTTGCGCACCAAGTTTAAAAAAATTATATTTTTTTTTAAAAATATTAGCTTTATCTAAGTGCAAGTACGAAGGGAAAATAATTATTTCATTATTACAATTATTTTTTAAATTCTTTATAAAAAATTCAAAATAGTCACTAACAAAATTATTTTTTCCATGCATTTTCCAGTTTGCAGCAATGATTTTGTTCATGATAATATTTTTAATTTATTTACAATAAAATTTTTGATATCTTCTGAAACATTATTAACAAAATTTATATTTTTTGACTCGACCATAATTCTAATACAGTTTTCTGTTCCTGATTTTCTTATAATTAATCTCAAATCTTGTTTTTCAAAATTTTCTACAGCTTCCTTAATTGTAATATTAATAATATTATCTGATAAATCTTTATCTATATAAAGGTTAGTAATTTTTTGCGGATATTTTTTAAGTAAATTATTTGTTTTATTTATGTCAAGAATATCAGAATAGCGCAAGAATTGTAAAGCAGCTATAATAGAATCTCCTGAATTAGTGTGTTCAAGCATCAAAATATGGCCAGATGCTTCTCCTCCTAAATCATAATTATTATCATTCATTTTTTTAAGAATAAACTTATCTCCAACATTAGCCCTAATAAAAGGTATTTTTTCTTTTTTCAAATATTTTTCTAAGGCAAAATTTGTCATTGTTGTGCCAACAACGCCACTTATTTTTTCATTATTAATTATTTTTCCTTTTATTATTGTATAAAGAATATCATCACCATCAAAAATTTTTCCGCTACTATCAACAACAATGATTCTATCTCCATCTCCATCCATAGATAAACCAAATAATGAATTGTTACTGCTTATTATTTCAGGTAATTTTTTTAAATATGTTGAACCGCATTTTAAGTTAATATTTTTACCATTTGGATTATCATTGCATGTAGTAACATTATAACCAGCCTTAGAAAAAACTTTTTTTGCTATTTTATAATTTGATCCATTAGCTAAATCTAAAGTTATATTCATGTTTTTAGATTCTAAAGAATTTATACTTCTTAAGCAGAAAGAAATATAATCAGAGGATACTTTTTCGCTGACATCGTGTAATTTATAATTATCAGAATTAATTTCAAAATTTTTTTTCTCAATAATCTCAATATAATTTTCTATATAACTTTCATCTTCAACTGATATCTTATAACCTAGATTATTAAAAATTTTAATTCCATTATCTTTATAAGGATTATGTGATGCACTAATCATTATACCTAGGTCATATTTATTTTCTTTTACGTAATAGGAAATTGCTGGTGTAGGAACAATACCTGCATTATGAAGTTTACAATTTTCAACACTCAGACCTCTAGAGATTAAATTAACTATCTTATTGCTTGATTCTCTCGTGTCTGATCCAAAAATTATGCTTTTAATTTTTTTATCAGATTTTAATAAAGATTTGCTAATCGCAATACCAAGATTTACAAAGAAAGTTTCGGTAAGTGGGTAAACTCCAAATTCACCGCGTATACCGTCAGTCCCAAAATATTTTCTAGACATTTATTTATTAAAGAGAACTTGCTGTATCAACAAACTCTTTATTTTTGATATTTTCCTTGTCCGATGAATCTTTATCATCGTCATCCTTATCGTTCCAACCTTTTGGTGGTCGTGGTTTGATACCAGCCATAATATCATCTATCTGTTCTTTATCGATAGTTTCATAAGTCATCAATGCTTCAGACATTGAATGGAGTTTATCAATATTTTCTTTAATCATTTTTGTTGCCGTTTGATATGATTTATTTATTAATGATCTTACTTCAGAGTCAATATCATTGGCAGTATCATCTGACATAGTTTTGTGTTGAGTAACTGAACGCCCGAGGAAAACTTCACCATCTTCTTCTGAGTACGACATTGGGCCCATTTTTTCTGATAAACCCCATTTAGTAACCATATTTTTAGCTATCTCCGTTGCTCTTTCAATATCATTTGAAGCTCCAGTTGTAACCTTATCTTTGCCAAATATTAGTTCTTCAGCAATTCTTCCACCATATAAAGTACATATTTGGCTTTCCAATCTTTGCTTAGAATTACTATATCTATCATCTTCTGGGAGAAACATTGTTACACCTAATGCTCTTCCTCTAGGAATAATTGTAACCTTATGAACAGGGTCATGTTCAGGAACAAGTCTACCAACAATCGCATGGCCAGATTCATGATATGCGGTAAGTTTTTTTTCATCTTCACTCATAACCATTGATTTTCTCTCCGCGCCCATCATAATTTTGTCTTTAGCTTTTTCAAACTCAGCCATTGTAACTTTGTTATTATTTGCTCTAGCTGAAAAAAGAGCAGCTTCATTTACAAGATTTGCTAAGTCAGCTCCTGAGAAACCTGGAGTACCCCTTGCAATTATTGAAGGTACAACATCATCAGAAATTGGCACCTTACGCATATGGACTTTTAATATTTGTTCCCTTCCTCGTATATCCGGAAGTGGAACTACTACTTGTCTGTCAAATCTACCAGGACGAAGTAACGCTGGATCTAACACGTCTGGTCTATTTGTAGCAGCAATAACAATTGTTCCTTCGTGTCCTTCAAAACCGTCCATCTCAACTAACAACTGGTTAAGGGTTTGCTCTCTCTCATCATGACCTCCTCCAACACCAGCACCTCTATGTCGGCCTACAGCATCAATTTCATCTATAAAAATTATACATGGTGCATGTTTTGTTGCTTGAGCAAACATATCTCTAACTCTTGATGCACCAACACCAACAAACATTTCAACAAAATCAGATCCTGAAATAGTAAAGAACGGAACTTTTGCTTCACCAGCTATTGCTCTTGCTAACAATGTTTTCCCTGTGCCAGGTGAACCCACCATTAAAACACCTTTAGGAATTTTTCCCCCTAACTTTTGGAACTTTGAAGGATCTTTTAAAAACTCAACTAACTCTTCAACTTCTTCTTTTGCCTCTTCAACACCAGCAACGTCAGCAAATGTTACTTTATTTTGTTCTTCCGTCATCATTTTTGCCTTACTTTTTCCAAATGACATTGCGCCCTTTCCGCCGCCACCGCCCTGCATCTGTCTCATAAAGAATAACCATACTCCTATGAGTAGCAACATTGGGAACCACTGAATTAAAATTTGTAAAAATAATGATGGTTTAGCAGGAGGTTCAGTAAGAATCTCTATATTATTTGTTAAAAGATCATCAACTAATTTTGGATCATTTAAACCGTATGTTAAAAAAGTTGTACCATTTTTGTAAGTCCCTGAAATTGTTTTGCCATCAGCCTCAATTAGAACACTTTCTATTTGGTTATCTTTAACCTGGTTTATAAATTCTGAATAAGAAAGATTTATTGAGCTTTCTTTTTGTGGGACAAAGTTATTGAATACTGACATAATTACTACAGCTATTACTATCCAAACTAACATATTCTTTAACATATCATTCATAATTATTGATCCTGGATTGTTGATTTAGTTTTTAATTTTGATGCTAACATATATATCTCTTTACTATTTGACCTTGAAGCTTTTGGCTTCACTATTTTTACCTTCTGAAAGCTACTCCTCATATCATCTAAAAATTCATCAGTTCCTTTACCTTGAAATAGCTTAATTAGCAAATTGCCGGATTCTTTCAAATTATTTAAGGCAATTTCTGAAACTATTTCTGCTAAATTTAACATTGCAGGCAAGTCAGCAC
>JAYNQN010000002.1:142268-152563 GCA_038114285.1 Gammaproteobacteria bacterium
CTCTATACCACTTATATTAGGGGCAATATCTGACATTACAAGGTCAATTTTATCCAAATTGTCTCTTTTTTTCAGATTTAAACCAAAATCTTCAATATCTGATTGTACAAAATCTACATTTGGAATATTTTCCATATTAAGAACATCTACAGCTGTAATTCTAGCGTTTTTTAATTTTTTTGAAGCGTACTGGCTCCATCCACCAGGAGCAGAACCGAGATCTAAGATATTAGATTCCTCTTTTATAAGATTATATTTTTCATCTATTTCTTTTAGTTTGAATACTGCTCTAGAGCGCCAATTTTCTTTGTTAGCTAGTTTAACAAATTCGTCATTAATATGTGATTTATACCAGTTTGATGATTTTTTACTCATACATTATTTCTAATACCTCAAACTCTTTTTGACCACTTGGAGTATCAGCTAGCACTGTATCACCCTTCTCTTTACCAATTAAAGATCTTGCAATTGGTGAATTTATAGAAATTAAACTATTTTTAATATCCGCTTCATCATCTCCTACTATAGAATAAATTATTTCATTATCGTTTTCAAAATCATAAAGTTTTACTTTTGCGCTAAATACAACTTTATTAGTTGTTATCTTTTTTGGATCAATAATTTCGGCGTTTGATAACTTTAATTTAATATCTTTTATTCTTCCCTCTACAAAACTTTGTTGTTCTCTTGCAGCATGGTACTCAGCGTTTTCTTTGAGATCACCGTGTTCCCTTGCGGTAGCAATTGCTTCTATAATTTTTGGGCGTTCAGTATTTGTGAGCTTATCTAGCTCATCACGTAACTTTTTTTCCCCATTAATTGTTATTGGAAATTTACCCATATAATTATTATGAAGATGATAGAGTTTTTACGCAAGTTTAAATATATCTTGTAGCTTATATACATTTAAATTTTTAGAGTAATCAATAGCTCCAACTAGTGCATTTGCACCAGCAATAGTTGTTGTATAACAAACCTTATATTGTAAAGCTTCTCTTCTTATAAGATATGAGTCTCTGATTGCCTGCTTAGATTGGGTTGTATTTACAATCAAATCAATTTGATTATTTTTTATCATATCAACTATGTGTGTTCTTCCTTCTCTTACTTTGTTAACCCTAGTACACTTAATATTATTTTCATTTAAGAAATTTTGTGTACCATTAGTTGCTACAAGTTCAAATCCAAGCTTTAAAAGCTTTTTCGCGACAACAACAATGTATTTCTTATCTTCATCTTTAACACTCATAAAAGCAGTTCCCTTTTCTGGTATTGTCACATTTGTAGCTATTTGAGATTTTGCAAAAGCTTCACCGAAGTTTTTTCCAATACCCATGACTTCGCCAGTTGATTTCATTTCTGGGCTTAAGATTGGATCTACGCCAGGGAACTTTAAGAAAGGAAATACAACTTCTTTAACATAACAATACTTATGTTTTATATTTTTTGGTAATTTTTGATCTTTAATACTGATGCCAAGCATGCATTTGGCAGCAATTTTCGCAACTGAAATTCCAATAGATTTTGAAACAAATGGTATTGTTCTTGAAGCCCTTGGGTTTACTTCTATCACAAAAATTTGCTCATCTTTAATTGCAAATTGTACATTCATTAACCCTTTAACATCTAATTCATTTGCCATTTTGATTGTATTTTCTTTAATCAGCTGGATTTGGGAATTACTTATTGAATAAGTAGGTATTGCGCATGCAGAGTCACCAGAATGAACGCCAGCTTCTTCAATATGTTGCATTATTCCGGCAATAAAAACATCGCCATTTAAATCTCTAACTGCATCAACATCTATTTCAATAGCTTCATTTAGAAATTTATCTATTAATACCGGTGCGTCATTAGAAACTTTTACAGCTTCATTTATATATTTTTGAAGTTCAGCAGAATCATATATTACTTCCATTGCTCTACCACCTAAAACATATGATGGCCTTACTATTATAGGGTAACCAATTTTATCTGCTTCTTCTAATGCCTGTTTTTTATTTCTTGCAGTACTGTTTGGTGGCTGAAGAATATTTATTTTTTTTAAAATATCTTTAAATCTTTCTCTATCTTCTGCTGCATCTATAGAATCTGAAGAAGTGCCAATAACTGGTACTCCATATTTTGCTAAATCATTAACTAACTTTAAGGGTGTTTGACCACCATATTGAACAATTACTCCGTCAGGCTTTTCTATGTCTACGATATTTAAAACGCTTTCTAAAGTAATTGGCTCAAAATATAATCTATCTGATGTATCGTAATCGGTTGAAACTGTCTCCGGATTACAATTTATCATTATAGTCTCATAGCCCAGTTCTTGTGCTGCCTTAGATGCGTGTACACAACAATAATCAAATTCAATACCTTGTCCTATTCTGTTTGGACCACTTCCGATTACAATAATTTTTTTGTTATTTGTAGGTAAAGATTCACAAAATTTTTCATATGTGGAGTATAAATACGAAGTTGAAGTTGGAAACTCTGCAGCACAAGTATCCACTCTTTTGTATACTGGTCTTATTTTATTTTGTTCTCTTATTTTTCTAACAACATGTTGAGTTGTTTTAGTAAGATTAGCTATTTTAATATCTGTAAAACCTTTTTTCTTAAAAAGTAAAAGATCCTCAGGGGTAATATCTTTAATTTTTTTTAATGATAATTTATTTTCCAACTGTATTAATTCGAAAATTTGCTCTAAAAACCATGGATCAATACTTGAAATATTTTGAATTTTTTCAACACTATAATTTCTTCTAATTGCTTCAGCTACAAACAAAATTCTACTTGGCCCTGGCTCTTTAAGTTCATACTCTAAACTTGAGTTATCTAAACTATGGAATTCATCAATTTTATCAAGACCACTTAAGTCTAACTCTAAACTTGATAATGCTTTTTGTAATGATTCTTGAAAGTTTCTACCAATTGACATTACTTCCCCTACAGATTTCATTTGAGTTGTTAGCCTGTTATTAGCATTTGGAAATTTTTCAAAAGCAAATCTGGGTATTTTAGTTACCACATAATCAATTGTTGGTTCAAATGATGCTGGAGTAGCTCCTCCCGTGATTTCATTTTTTAACTCA
Source organism: Gammaproteobacteria bacterium (assembly GCA_038114285.1). Lineage (GTDB taxonomy): Bacteria > Pseudomonadota > Gammaproteobacteria > Poriferisulfidales. The sequence continues at coordinate 145,355 of JAYNQN010000002.1, forward strand.
TCTAAAGAATATCCTACGGCAAGCTTAGCTGCTATTTTTGCTATTGGAAAACCAGTTGCTTTTGATGCTAATGCAGATGATCTTGAAACCCTAGGATTCATTTCAATAACAACTAGTTTTCCATTTTTAGGATTAACTGCAAACTGAACATTTGATCCGCCTGTATCAACGCCAATTTTTCTTAATATTGCTATCGAGGCATTTCTCATTATCTGATATTCTTTATCTGTCAATGTTTGAGCAGGCGCAACTGTTATTGAGTCTCCAGTATGAACTCCCATTGGGTCGAAATTTTCTATGGAACAAATAATAATGCAGTTATCATTTGAATCTCTTACAACTTCCATTTCATATTCTTTCCACCCTAATAAAGATTCTTCCAAAAGAATTTCTGTAGTAGGAGAAACATCTAAACCTCTAGTTGATATCTCAATAAATTCTTCCATATTATAGGCTATTCCACCCCCACTACCCCCAAGAGTAAATGAAGGACGAATAATAACTGGAAACCCAATTTGTTTTTGCTTATCTAATGCCTCATTAATATCGTGAACTATAAAGGATTTTGCAGAGTCTAAATTAATCTCTTTCATCGCCTCTTTAAATTGGGCTCTATCTTCTGCTAAATCAATAGCTTCTTTTGAAGCTCCAATCATTTCAACATTGTATTTTTTTAAGATTCCAAGCCTATCTAAATCTAAAGCACAATTTAAAGCAGTTTGTCCTCCCATAGTTGGAAGAATTGCGTCTGGTTTTTCAATTTTGATTATCTTTTCAACAATACTATGATTTATAGGTTCAATATATGTAGCGTCAGCCATTTCTGGGTCCGTCATTATTGTAGCTACATTTGAATTTACCAAAATTACAGAATAACCCTCCTCTTTTAAAGCTTTGCATGCTTGAACGCCAGAATAATCAAACTCACAAGCTTGCCCAATAACAATTGGACCAGCGCCTAATATCAGTATTTTTTTTATATCGTTTCTTTTTGGCATTTTAATTTTTTTTCATAGCGTTAACAAAATTATCAAATAAATAATTTACATCTTGTGGTCCAGGGCATGCTTCTGGGTGCCCTTGAAAACTAAATATGGGTAACTTTTTATGTCTAATTCCCTGAATTGTATTATCAAATAATGATCTGTGCGTTACTTCAAATGTACTTGGTAATGTCTTTTCGTCGACAACAAAACCATGATTTTGACTTGTAATCATAACTTTACCAGTATTAATATCTAACACAGGATGGTTGGCACCATGGTGACCATATTTCATTTTTTCTGTTTTAGCTCCACTAGCTAATGATATCAATTGATGCCCCAGACAAATTCCAAATATAGGGATTTTATAATCAAAAAGTCTTTTTATTGCTTTGATTGCATAATCACATGGTTCAGGATCTCCAGGGCCATTAGATAAAAATATTCCGTTCGGTTTTAAAGCCATTATTTCCTCTGCTGTAGTCTTTGCTGGAACAATTTGAACTTTGCAATTCATTGAATTTAAAATACGAAGTATATTTTTTTTTACACCAAAATCATAAGCAACTACTTTAAAATTTTTTTTACTTTTTGTATCACTACCTTTATATTGAAAAATCTTTTCTTTAAAAGCATACTTTTTTTTTGAAGATACTTGAGATGCTAACTCAGATCCTGACATCCCAGAATGGTTTAATAATTTAGTTTTTGCCTCATTTATATTATTTTTATTATGAATAATGCAAGCATTCATAGCACCATTATTTCTAATAAGAGATGCAATATATCTAGTATCTAAATCAGCTATACAGACTATTTTCTTGTCTTTTAAGTATCTCGTTAAATCTAAGCTTGATCTCCAGTTGGATGATTTTGTGGGGATCTCACTCAACACGAGGCCGCTAACATATGATGAATTTGACTCTTGATCCTCATTATTAACCCCAACATTGCCAATATGCGGGTATGTAAAAGTTATGATTTGATTTTTATATGATGGGTCAGAAATAACTTCTTGATAACCAGTCATAGCCGTATTAAAAACTATTTCTCCAAAAGAATCGGCCTTGTATCCTACGGACGTACCGTAAAAAATTTTTCCGTCTTCTAAGATTAAGATTGCTTGCTGCAAAAGTATTTCCTTTTAATTATTATATAAAATTAACGCTTTTTATAATGAAAGCGCATCACTCATTGTGTATAAACCTGCATCTCTATCTGCTATCCATTTTAAGGCTAAGATAGCACCTTCAGCAAAAATTTTTCTATCAAAACTTTTATGATTTATCTCAATAGATTCGTTATCTAGAGTAAATTTTACCATATGATCCCCAACAACATTCCCAACACGAAGACAATGGTGGTTTATATCTTTTTTTGATGATAATTTATTTCTTATAACATCTTCAAAAGCTAAAGATGTCCCTGAGGGCATATCAACTTTATGTTTATGATGATGCTCTATTATATCTATATCAGAATTATTACCTATTACATCAGATAAGCTTTCAACAAGTTTTAAGCATATATTAATTCCTATACTCATATTTGATGCCTTAAGAATAGCTATTTTTTTGCTTGCTACACTTATTTTTTCTATTTCTTTTTTAGAAAATCCAGTTGTACCTATAACTAATTTTTTTTTTAATTTTAAGCACTCATTAAGAATCTCCATAGTATATTCAGGTCTTGTGAAATCTACACATACATCGCAATTTGAAATTGCGTGATTCAAATCTGAAAATATTAAATCTTTACTTAAATATGATAAATTATGATTTACTTTAGATAAGTCTCTTACAACTCCGGAAGTAAGTCTTATATTAGTATTATCTGATAATACTAACTTCGCTATCTCTATTCCCATTTTTCCTGATACTCCAGGCACACAGACGCGTATAGACATTATAGTTGTATTTGATTATTAAAATTACATTATATTAACATAGAGTTTGTAAAGGGCTAAAAGAAAATTTCTATTTAAAGAAATTTTTTACACCATCAATCCAAGATTCAGACTTTGGGCTATGCTTTTTTTTACTTTTTTTTAAATTGCTATCAAACTGTGATAGCAAATCTTTTTGGTCTTCAGATAAGTTTACTGGCGTTTCAATTTGAACTGAACACATTAAATCGCCTACAACTCCACCTCTTACTGATTTAATACCCATACCCTTTAATCTAAAATATTTGCCTGTTTGAGTACCGGAAGGGATTTTTATAGATACTTTATTACTACTTAACGTTGGGATTTCAATTTCAGAACCTAATGCAGCCTCTGCAAAAGAGATTGGTACGTTACAATATAAATTACTACCGTCTCTTTCAAATATTGAGTGTTTTTCTAAGATTACTCTAATAAAAAGATCTCCTGGTGGTCCTTGATTGATACCAGGCTCTCCTTTGCCAGCAAGTCTTATGCGATCTCCATTATCAACACCTGCCGGTATTGAAATTGATATCTCTTTGTCTTCATTTTTTATTCTGAAATTTATAACTTTCTCTATTCCAAATGCCGCCTCTTCAAGTGTAAGTTCAAGTTGATACTCTAAGTCAGCACCTTTGTAGGGACGATTTGGGTTTCTAGCGCGTCCACCGCCAAAAATATCCCCAAAAATATCCTCGAAAACATCTTCAAAGCCAGAGGCATTAAAACCTCCATGATTATTAAAACCGCCCTGAGAACGACCACCAAAACCTCCGCCAAAATCTGTTGTGCCAAACTGATCATACATAGATTTTTTTTGAGGATCTGAAAGAACATCATAAGCTTCTTTTGCTTCTTTGAATTTTTTTTCAGATGTTTTGTCGTTACCAGTTCTATCAGGATGAAATTTCATAGCTTTTTTCTTAAAAGCTTTTTTAATTTCATCATCAGATGCGCCTTTACTAAGCCCTAAAATGTCATAGTAATCCATATCACTTGTTACTCGTTAATTATTTCTTATCGTTATTGACTTCTTTATATTCTGCATCAACAACATCTGCATCATTTTCAGAGTTTGCATTCTCTCCTGAAGATTCAGTATTCTCTTGTGCTTTTGCAGCTTGCTCTGCATACATCATTTCAGCCATTTTTGCAGAAGCTTCAGAAAGTTCTTTTATACATTTTTCAATTGCATCTTTATCTTCAGTTTTTAACGCCTCAACAAGAGCTTCATTCTTTTCTTTTATATTTTTTTGATCATCATCAGCAACTTTATCTCCTAACTCTTCAAGAGACTTATTTGTCGCATGAACTAATGCGTCACCTTGGTTTTTTAAACTAACTAATTCCTGGAATTTTTTATCTTCTTCAGCATGAAGCTCAGCATCTTTAACCATTTTTTCAATCTCATCATCTGATAATCCACTTGATGACTTTATAATTATAGACTGTTCTTTGTTTGTTGCTTTATCTTTAGCTGAAACATTTAAAATTCCGTTGGCATCAATATCGAATGTGACCTCAATTTGCGGCATTCCTCTTGGTGCAGGAGGTATATCAGAAAGATTAAATTGTCCTAACGACTTATTTCCTGACGCCATATCTCTTTCACCTTGAAGTACATGAACTGTAACTGCGGTTTGATTATCTTCAGCTGTAGAAAAGGTTTGGTTTTGTTTTGTAGGTATAGTTGAATTTTTTTCTATAAGCTTAGTCATTATTCCGCCCATAGTTTCTATGCCTAACGATAAAGGCGTAACATCCAATAATAAAACATCTGTGACGTCACCAGCCAAAACTCCACCTTGTATCGCAGCACCCGCTGCAACTGCTTCATCAGGATTAACATCTTTTCTTGGCTCCTTGCCAAAATATTCTTTTACTATCTTTTGAACTAGAGGCATCCTTGTTTGCCCGCCAACTAATATCACATCATTAATATCGCTTTTTGATAATTTTGCATCCTTTAGGGCTGTCTCACACGGTGTTATAGTTCTCTTGACTAAATCTTCCACCATAGATTCAAATAATGCTCTAGTAATTTTCATATTAAGGTGTTTTGGGCCACTTGCGTCTGCCGTTATATATGGAATATTAATATCAGCTTGTTGACCATTTGATAATTCGATTTTAGCTTTCTCCGATGCATCTTTAAGTCTTTGTAAAGCTAACGGATCTGATCTCAAGTCAAAACTTTGTTCTTTTTTAAACTCTTCTACTATGTGATCAATTAATTTTGAATCAAAATCTTCACCACCTAATTGAGTATCACCATTGGTGGATAAAACTTCAATTTGATTTTCTCCATCTATATCAGATATATCTATTATAGAAACATCAAATGTTCCTCCGCCTAGATCATAAACTGCTATTTTTTTATCTCCTTTCTTTTGATCAAGACCATAAGCAACTGCTGCTGCGGTAGGCTCATTAATTATTCTCTTCACATTAAGTCCGGCAATCTTTCCTGCGTCCTTTGTTGCTTGTCTCTGAGAATCATTAAAATATGCTGGAACAGTAATAACTGCATCTGTTACTTCGGTGCCTAGGTATTCTTCAGCAGTTTTTTTCATTTTCATTAAAACTTTTGCAGAAATCTCAGGTAATGCCATCTTCTTGTCATTAATTTGCACCCACACATCTCCGTTGTCTGCTTCTACAATATTATAAGGTAGAATTGATTTGTCTTTTTGAACTTCCTGGTCAGAATATTTTCTGCCAATAAATCGTTTAATTGCGTATACAGTTTTCTCTGGGTTAGTAACAGACTGTCTTTTGGCAGACTGTCCAACAAGAGTTTCGGCGTCTGTGAATGCAACTACCGAAGGAGTTGTTCTGTCACCTTCGCTATTCTCAATAATTTTAGGTCTATCACCTTCCATTACAGAAACACATGAGTTTGTTGTTCCTAAATCAATACCAATAATTTTTCCCATTTTTTTATCCTCTTAAAATATGTTTATATTGCTAATACTTGATATATGTGGACAAAATCTAATAATTCAAGATTTTTTTTAACTTTTTTTTGATACAATTACTAAGGCTGGACGCAAAAGCTTTGATTGAAGTTTATACCCCTTTTGCATGACCTCAACAACTGTATTTTCATCATCTTTTGAGTCTTTAGTTGCCATTGCTTGATGTAATTCCGGATCAAAAATATTTCCTAAAGGATCTATTTCTTCAATACTTAACTTATCAAATACTTCTTTCGTAGTTTTTAACAATAAATTGTTACCTTCTACAAGATTCTCTATTTTTAAATTTGGATCATTTGACAATTTTTCTGCAGCTTCCAAACTATCCATTATAACTAATAATTCAGATGATAATTTCTCTATTGAATATAATTGTGCTTGCTGAATTTGCTTTAAAGTTCTTTTTTGAAAATTATCTAATTCAGCCCTAGACCTTAAAAGTGCGTCATTTAATTTGTCAACTTCAGCTTGAAGTAAGGTTTGGTCGCTTGAATCTTGATTGTTATCTTCGTTTATATTTTCTGAAGTAATATTTTTTTCAAGCTCACACTCATCTTTAATTTCAGATGAATTATCAGGTGTATCATTTTTTTCTTTTTTCATTAGGTACCCTTATATATTTATGGATAAAAAGTATATATGGTTTAATCAGAATATTTCAAGGCATCTGTCAATAATTTAGCTGTTATATCTACTATAGGTATAACTCTATCATAAGCCATTCTTTTTGGTCCAATTACACCTAAAACACCAACCACATCATTATCAAATTTGTAAGGCGCACTCACAACACTGCAATCATCTAAGACATTATATCCTGATTCAGCGCCAATAAAGATTTTAACACCTTCTGATGCAATACTTTTATCCAATAAGTGTAAAATATTATTCTTTTCATTGAATGCTTCAAATAAAGTTTTTAATTTTTCTATATCTGATAACTCTTTGCAATTCATTAATCTTGTTTGCCCACTTACAAGAAGATCGTCATCCTTATTGGTATCATCGCTATCTAAGAAAAGTTTTTTTCCAAAAGTTATTGCGGATGACATTATGCTATTCATGTCTTTCCTCATATCATCGAGCTCATTTAAGAGAATTTTTCTTATACGATGCACAGATTGTCCTGATATAATTTTATTAAGATAATTTGCTGCTTCTTGTAATTCGGAAGCTGAGTAATTTTTTTCCAAATTTATTATTTTATTTTCAACATCATTACTTTTGTTAATCAATATTGCCAAGATCTTGTTGTCGCTTAAATTTAAAAAATCTATTTGCTTAAGCTGCATATTTTTTTGAGTTGGAAGAGAAATTAAAC
>JAYNQN010000002.1:152573-155098 GCA_038114285.1 Gammaproteobacteria bacterium
TGTTAAACCTGTTATATTTGATAAAATATCATTTGTATTTTTCACAATATTTTTTCTTTCTATATTCTGAGATAAATTTGGCTTAAGCTTTTTAATTAAATCATTATTAACTGGTTGAACTTTTATCATTTTATCTACAAACATTCTGTAAGCTAGCTCTGTTGGAACTCTCCCAGCAGATTTATGCGGAGAATATATGTACCCAAGATCTTCGAGATCTACAAAAACATTTCTTATTGTTGCCGAGCTAACACCTAAGTCAGAAGTCTTTGAAAGCTTTGAAGAGCCTACAGGCTGACCATCTGAAATAAAGCTTTCAACCAATGCTTTTAAAAGCAACTCTTGTCTAGTATTTAAACTTCCCATAAAAAATTATAAGTTTTATTTTTAATAATATAATATTATGTAATATATTATAATACTTTTATAATAATATATGTACACAAAGGGGGCTTGAACTTAATGTTTAAAAATATCGCAATTATTTCAAAAATTGATGACAATAGCGTAAAAGACAGTCTTAATACCGTAATAAATTATTTAGACAGTAAAAACATCAAATATTTTTTGGATGATAATTCTAACGCCCTATTAAAAAATAAAACTTCCACCAGTTTAGAGGACATGACAAAAAAATGTGATATTGCCTTCATAATTGGAGGAGATGGCACATTACTTAGGTCTGCTCAATATTTATCAAAAGCTGATATACCTATCTGCGGAATTAACAGAGGTAGGCTCGGTTTTTTAGTTGATATATCGCCAAATCATATTAAAGAAAACTTAGAAAACATACTTTCTAATAACTATTCAATTGATGAAAGAATATCTCTTATTGGAACAGTTATTCGAGATGGAAAAGAAATATCTAAAAATATTTCATTTAATGATGTAGTGGTTCACAGTAAAGATGCTGTACGAATGATAGAAATGGATACAACACTAAACGGTCAAAGACTTTACACATTAAATGCAGATGGTTTGGTAATTTCAACACCCACTGGCTCAACAGCATATTCTTTATCAAGTGGAGGACCAATAATTCAACCGAACATGGAGGCTTTATTGATAGTACCAATTTGCCCTCATTTATTAAGTAACAGGCCAATAGTAATCGGAATGAATAGTGAAATCGAAATCGAAATATCTGAAAAGTCTCATACTAATGCAAGTGTAACATTTGATGGCCAAATTAATGTTCCTATTAAAGCCAATGATATAATCAAGATCACAAAAGGAGAAGTTACCTTAAAATTAATACAACCTCCTGGAATAAATTTTCTTTCAATATTACGAGAAAAACTTGGCTGGGGAATTAAACCTTAACAATTTATGCTGTCAAATATTTATATCAAAAATTTTGCAATTATTGATGAAATAGAAATTGATTTTCATGAACATATGTCTGTACTCACAGGTGAAACAGGCGCTGGAAAATCTATACTTATAGATGCAATAAATATTGTTTTTGGAAATAAAAAAATAAAAAAAATTTCAAGAGACATAAGTAAAGATACAGAAATAATATGTAGTTTTAATATTAAAAATAAAAATGTCTTGGATCTTTTAAAAGAAAAAGACTTGGCAGAAAGTAATGAGTGCGTATTTAGGAGGAAGATAAATACAAAAAATATCTCTAAAATTTACATTAATGATAATCCTGTAGCATCTAGCACCGCAAAAGAAATTGGAGAATTAATTATTGATATACATGGACAACATGAAAATCAATTGATTCTCTCAAATGATGAACAAAGAAATAGATTAGATAATTTCTCGGGATTGTTATCAGAAAAAGACAAAATTAAAGAAATATTATCTAGTATAAATGAGATAAAGCAATCCTTGTCATTAGAAACTTATTCAACTGAAGAATTTAATGAAAAAGTATCGCTTCTAGAATTTGAAATTAAAGAACTTTCAGACGAAGTCTTGGAGCCAATAGAATACGAAAGTTTATCTGAAGAGTATAAAAGGCTATCAAATTCAGAATTTTTAATGAACAAGGTTAAAGAGTGTGAAAATATGCTTGAGAATGATAACAATGCTGATATCAAGTCTCTTTTATCTCTTATAAATAGGAATTTAGAAGAAATACAAAATATAGATGAAAATACTCAAGATATTTATGATTTAAATATACAAATTCTTGATCAAGCTGCAAATTTAAAAAAATCTTTTGAAAGATATAGCCGATCAATTAGTAACGACCCTGAAAGACTAGCTTTTCTCGATCAAAAGATATTATTACTAAACAATTTGTCTAGAAAATATAACGTTACTGAAAAAGAATTATACAGTGTTCTTGAAAATAAAATTAAAATACTTGAAAATTTAAAAAATAATAAAAAAAACATAGAAAATAGTAATTCTATGATTAAAAATCTTACCCAAAAATACCATTTAATTGCTGAAAAAATTTCTTCAGCTAGAATAAAAAAGTCTTCTATTTTAGAAAAAAAAATATCTTCTGAACTAAAAAATTTAGGTATGAAAGACTGCCTTTTTAAAATTGACATTATAAC
>JAYNQN010000002.1:155110-174144 GCA_038114285.1 Gammaproteobacteria bacterium
GTAAAAATGGATATGATAAGGTTTCCTTCTTAATTAAAACAAATAAAAAATCAAATTTATTACCCTTAAACGAAATTGCTTCTGGTGGTGAATTATCAAGATTAAGTTTAGTTATTCAATTAGAAACAAGATCTAACAATGATTGTGAAACCATGATTTTTGATGAGATTGATACTGGTATTGGTGGAGCCACATCAGAAGTATTAGGAAATCATCTTTTGAGGCTAGCTGAAAAAACTCAAGTGTTATGCGTTACTCATCTGGCACAAATAGCCGCTAAGTCCACACATCATTATCTTGTTTCAAAAGATACTAATAGCTCATCTACAGATCTCTTTTATTTAGATAAAAAATCAAGAGTAAATGAACTTGCTAGAATGGTTGGAGGAATTGAGCTTACTGAAAAAACATTACAATATGCAAAAGAACTTTTATCTTAGTGCTGATTATTCGTCCTCAAACTCACCATACAAAATCATGCTATGATCTAAAATTTTAAAATTATACTTTTTTGCTAATTCTTTTTGTCTATTTTCTATAATTTCATCATAGAATTCTACGACTTTGCCTGTTTTTAAAGAAACCATATGATCATGATGATCGCCGTGATTTAGCTCGAAAACTGCCTGGTTATTATTTTCTGCGTCAAAATGATGTCGAATTACAATCTTTGCTGATTCAAACTGGGTTAAAACCCTATAAACTGTGGCTAAACTAATAACTTCGCCATCTGCTATTAATTCCTTATAAATATCTTCTGCAGACATATGATGGTTTTCTGCATTCTCAAGCTTGTTTAATATTTTGACTCTAGGTAAAGTTATCTTAAGACCAGCATTTTTTAATTCTATATTACTCATAATTACTATATTATCTCTATTTAAAGAAACAATATATAAAAAATTGATGAGAATCGCAAAAAAAGCCTTGGCAGTAATGTTATTGATAAACGTAGCTGGATGTCAGCTGCTCCCAGAAAATGCACAATTAAAAAGTTACAGGGTGCTTGTTCAACAAGGTAATGTTATTGACGAAAGTAAAGTTGACGCCCTAAAAATAAATATGACAAAAGAACAAGTAACTTTTCTTCTAGGTGAGCCGGTAGTAAATAATATCTTTAATAAAAATAGATGGGATTACGTATATTATAGGAAACGTGATCCTGAAGAAACAAAGCTAAATATGATAAGTATATTTTTCGATGGTGAAAAAGTAGTTAGTATGAAAAGGATCGCAAAAAATGATGAAGGCTTATTTGAAATTAATGAAAATAAAAAAATATCTGACCCAGAATTTTTAAATGATGAAGAAACAATTGCTATCAATGAAAAAATATTTAATGAGATTGACCTAGAAGGAGTTAAAAATAACGAATTAGATAAAAAAAACAAAAATTCAGACAAGCAAAATAAACAAAAAGATAAATCTAAAGAAAAAGAACATGCAGAAGAAATAGAAAATAAAAAGAATAAACAAGAAGTTATAAAATATAAGGAAACCAAAGTTACTAGGAAAAACGACTTTGAAATAGTAACAGAATTTATTGAGGCTTGGGCAAATGCGTGGGAACAAAAAGATGTAGAAAAATATTTTTCATATTATGCTAGCGACTATACCTCTAGTTATTATGATGATCATAATCTTTGGAAGGAAGATAGAAAGAAAAGAATTTTAAATAAATCAAAAATTAATATAAGTATTTCTAATATATCTATTAATTTTGATATTGAAAAAGAAGAGAAAGCAATTATAACATTTAATCAAAACTACGTATCTGATAATTATAAAGATCAGGTGATAAAAAAAATAACTTTAATTAAAAAGCTAAATAATTGGATTATAATTTCAGAAGAACTTGTGGATGGAAAATATTAATTTTTTTTAAAATTATGTTTTCTGCGTTCATTAGGTGCCATAAGTAAATTATCAAGTATCTCAATTCTATCTTCACTCTTAATAATATAATTCAAGTCTATTTTTTTTCCGAATACACCATAAAATTTATTTGAAAAAAAGCTTCTTGAAAAAATAGAGTTTTCAATTAGATCCTGCAGCATATCTTTTAAAGTATAATTCTCTTTAAATTTTACAAAATTTTTTATAATTTTGTTATTTGAGCTTATATAAATAACTTCTATAGTATTTTTTTCCATTATTTTTTAGTTGATTCTTCTACAAAAGCTTTAACAAGGTAATTTGTTATTTTTTCTAATGACTTTCCTATTGTATATTCGATAATTTTATTTTCTGCTTCGTAATTAATTGTTAAAAATATTATTGTCTTGTTATCTATTTTTTTAAATTCCCAAATACCATCTAAGTATTTAAATGGGCCTTCAATTAACTCCATTTGTATGGATTTATTTTCTATAATTTTGTTTTTTGTTGTGAAGGATGTTTCTAGGCCTTTTAAATTAAAATCTAATCTTGCATTCATTATATTGTTCTCATGAAATAGTATTTTAGATTCTATACAATAAGGAACAAAATTTTTATATAAATCAACTTGGTTAACAATTCTAAAAACTGTATCTATATCGTTCAGCACAATAGCTTCTTTTTTTATCTGCATTCTTAATTGTTATCTTTATAAAGTTATATCAAATCCTAAGGCATTCAACATAACAAAAATTACTGCTATAGGTGCTATAATTCTTGCTGAAAAATACCAAATTTTTCTTAATATTCCTGATTTAATTTTAAGCTCTGAGTCGATATTTTCTTTAGATACGAGCCAGCTTACATATATTGTTATCATTATGCCCCCTAACGGAAGCAAGATATTGGATGTTAAATAGTCAAGTAATTCAAAAATATTTAGATTAAATATTTTTATTTCCGATCCAATATTAAATGATATTATCGTTCCTATTCCAATTAGCCATGCTATACCTGCGCTAAATATTGCGGCCTGTATTCTTGTAATGTTAAATTTTTCTATCAACCAAATTATCATTGGTTCAATTAACGAAATTGAAGATGTCCACGCTGCAAACATTAACAAAATAAAAAATAGTGTTCCAAATAACTGCCCACCTGGCATAGCACCAAATGCTACTGTTAATGTTTGAAATATTAAACCTGGGCCTTGCGTCATTTCTAAACCACTTGAAATAACAATTGGAAAAATTGCTAGTCCTGCTAATAATGCTACCAATGTATCGAGAGAAGCTACAATTACACATGTTTGAGGTATAGAAATATCATTAGATAAATATGAGCCGTAAACCATTAACGCGCCCATACCTAAACTTAAACTAAAAAAAGCTTGGCCCATTGCAATTAATATAGTTTTCCAGGTTACTTGGCTAAAATCTGGGTACAACATAAATTTCACACCATCCAGAAAATCACCTTCTATTGCTGAAAATATAACTAATGCTATTAGTAAGACTAATAACGCTGGCATTAGTCTTACAACAGCGCTTTCTAATCCAGATTTCACTCCCTTAGATACAACTATTGCTGTAATCACAGAAAATAATGTATGCCAAGCTAATAATCTTTCTGGGTCAGAGACAAAATCATTGAACATAGATGAAGCGCCAATAGCATCGATATTATTTATAACGCCAAGAGCAGTTCTTGTGGCATAAGCCATTGTCCAGCCAGCAATAACACTATAATAAGATAAAATCAGAATTCCAGCCAATATGCCAATTAGCCCAATAATCTGCCAGTTTTTTGATCTATTTTCTCTTTCAGAGATATACTTAATAGAAGCTATTGGATTTAGTCTTCCTCTTTTTCCAAGATATACTTCAGACAGCATTATTGGTATTCCAATAAATAAAACACAAAATATATATATCAAAACAAATGCGCCGCCTCCATTCTCTCCAGTTATATAAGGAAATTTCCAAATATTTCCTAAACCAACCGCAGATCCGGTAGCCGCTAAAATAAACGCTGTTCTTGAAGACCATTCTCCATGTGAGGAAGTTCTATTTATTGCCATTAGTTAGTTATGTTTATTATGTTAATATTGCAATACTATGGGACAAAGAACTAAAAATACAGAAAATAATATTGCTGTCAACAAAAAAGCTACTCACGATTATTTTATTCTGGAAAAACTAGAAGCTGGTATTGTGCTTGAAGGCTGGGAAGTTAAAGGAATTAGAGAGTTAAAAGTTCAATTAAAAGAAGCATATATAAAAATAATCAAAGGAAATGTATTACTCATAGGATCAAATATTACTCCGCCATCTTATATCAATAATGACACAGTAAAAAACCCATCTAGGACAAGGAAATTATTATTAAACCAAAAAGAGATAAATACTCTTATAGGAAAAGTACAAAAAGAAGGGTTAACCTTAATTCCTTTATCGCTTTATTGGAAAAACAATAAGGTTAAATTAAAATTAGGTGTAGCAAAAGGTAAAAAGAAATTTGACAAAAGACAATCAGAAAAGAACAAAGATTGGTCTATTGAAAAAAACCGAGTTTTAAAAAATAAACTAAAAAATAATTAAATTAATTTCTGTTGCAAGAGAAAACTTCTTGTTCTAAATTCATTCCAGTTGCTTTTACACCCTCAATACAATCAACGTAACTACTATACTCACCTATAACACCGTTACTTCCTGTAGCTACCCAATTTCCAGAGTCTTCACTATATTTCAAGTATCCCCAAAAACCTACTATCAGTAATAGTATTAACATAAATACTTTATCCATTTTTATTTCCACCTTTTGTAATTATTATATTCTATTATTATATCAAAACTTTGAGATATTCCAAATACATCTGCCATCTGATGCCTTATCAATTTCTTTTATTATCTCATAATGCTCACGAAGCTCGTTTTCATCGGCATATTGTGTAACAAATTTACCATTATTTTTTTTCTTAGTATGATTTTTCCTTGTTTCAATAAGCTCACTTCCTAGATCAAAAGATATTTGCCCGCCAGTCATTGCAAGATAAACATCTCCAAGTATTCTAGCGTCTAAAAGAGCACCGTGATAATCCCTAGAAGAATTATCTATACCATATCTTTTGCAAAGTGCATCTAAACTATTTTTTTGTCCAGGATGCAATTTTCTTGCGAATACAAGAGTATCAAAAATTTTGTATACATCTTCAAACTTAATATCATGTTTAAGTTTTTTATATTCATACTCTAAAAAACCAATGTCAAAAGGTGCATTATGAATAATTAATTCTGCTCCATCGATAAAATCTAACAACCTATCTTTTATATCTTTAAATAATGGCTTATCTTTTAATGATTCATTTGTAATACCATGAACACTTAAAGCTCCCTGCTCAATTTCTCTCTCAGGATTTAAATATTCATGAAACTTTTTACCTGTATATTTTCTATCTACAACTTCTATGCATCCTATTTCTATTATTTTATGGTTTCTTGTTACATCTAATCCAGTAGTTTCAGTATCTAAGATTATTTGTCTACTCATAAGGTATTTTCTCCTTTAGTTAATATTGCTAGATTTGCAAGCTCATCAGCAATATCGTTTCCAGTGTCTCCACTATGTCCCTTTACCCATTTCCATTCAACATTATGCAATAAATTAAGCTCATCTATTTTTTTCCATAGATCTACATTTTTAACATCTTTTTTATTTGCTGTCTTCCAATTATTTGTCTTCCATTTCAATAACCAGGAATTAATTCCATCCATGAGATATTTGGAGTCAGTATAAATAGTAACATTAGATTTCTCCTGGAAAAGACTGAGTGCTTTAATAGCTGCAGTTATTTCCATCCTGTTATTTGTCGTGTTTTCTTCATACCCATAAATTTTCTTACTTTTATTTTTATAAAATATTACAGCTCCCCAACCTCCTACCCCCGGATTACCTTTGCATGCGCCATCTGTGTATATAATTATATTACTCATCGAAATTATTATGTATGATTGGCTTAGAAAATTTTCCTAGCACTATATTATTTTTTTTATGCCAATTTTTAACAGATATATATTTGTACGTTTTTTTATTTGAGTAAATTACATAACAATTTCCAAATAAATTTATTTTAGAAAAAATACTATTATTTAAAAATTGCAAATATTTTAAAATTTTATTATTTTTTAATGGAGGTATCTTATTTATATTAAAAACCTGCTTAACTTCATAAGAAAACAAAGACATCCAATCCAATAATCTACTTATACTGATATAATTTTTATTTTTAAATATAGATTTAAATGGCATTAAACTATAAATACCTAAAAGACTTTTTCTATTAAATCCAATTATTATCATTTTTCCATCATCTGCTAATATTCGATCTATCTCTCTAAATGCAGAATGTGGATCATATTGAGTATCTAAAGAATGAATTAGAATGACGTAATCTATTGATGATTCTTGAAATGGTAATTTATTAAGTTCTGCTTTCACATCGCCTTTCTCAGATAACGAAACATAATAACTATTAAAACTTTGATTTTTTTCCATAATTTTTTTAACTACAGAATATTCACCACAATATAAAATATTTTTTTCAACATCTACAGAAAATATTTTATCAATTGTGCTTATTATTTCTTTTGAATTAATTATTCCTGCTTTTGTATTATACCACTTGCTTAATTCTGAGTTTTTAAAATTCATGATTATTTTATATTAGGGACAGATGCTAGTAATTTTTTAGTATATTCATTACCTGTATTATTTATTATATCAGAAGTTTTACCACTCTCAATAATCTTACCTTTATACATGACGGAAATATTATCTGATATGTTAGAGATCAATTTTATATCATGTGATATGAACAAATACGAAATATTTGTATTATTTTGAATATCCATAAGCAAATCTAAAACCTGTTTCTGAACAGTAACATCCAATGAACTTGTAGGCTCATCGCAAATTAATAATTTAGGATTTAGAACTAAAACTCTTGCAATGGCAATTCTTTGTCTTTGTCCCCCAGAAAATTCATGTGGATATTTATTTAATGAATCTTTTGGCAATCTAACCTTATCAATAACCTTATGAATTTTTTTTATAATATCTTCATTATTAATATTTGGCTCAAGAAAGCATAATCCTTCTTTTATAATTGACCCTATTCTCATTCTAGGATTTAGTGACGAGAATGGGTCTTGAAAAATCATTTGATAGTTTTTCCTATGAATTCTATTTTCATTATAACTAAGTGAAAATATATTTTTATCTAAGATATTTATTTTACCAGATGAGATTTTAGTTAAACCCATTATAGCTTTCGCAATCGTGGTTTTTCCCGACCCAGATTCACCAACAATAGCATGTGTAGTTCCTGCATGGATTGATAAAGAAATATCATCAACTGCTTTAAGAAGTTTATTTTGTAATCCAAATGAATTACCTTTTTCTTGATAATATACTTTAAGATTTTTTATATCTAATACTTTATTATTAATATCAGAGACATCTTTTGTTTTTAATTTCTTCATATAGTTAGAAGATTGTATAAGAGACTTACTGTAATTGTGTTTTGGTTTTTTAAAAAAATCTTTTGAAAGAGAATTTTCTAAAATTTCACCCTCTTTCATAACAATTATTTTATCTGATATTTGTGAAGCTACAGCAAGATCATGTGTAATGAAAAGTATTGCCATATTTAGTTCTTTCCTTAGACTAGAAAGAAGATCTAACACTTGCTTTTGTATTGTAACATCTAAGGATGTTGTTGGTTCATCTGCAATCAATAATTTTGGTTTACATGCTATTGCCATTGCAATCATAACTCTTTGTTTCATTCCTCCAGAAAGCTGATGAGGATAAAGTTGGATTACTCTTTCAGCGTCAAATATACCTACCGAGTTAAGATTTCTGAAAATTTCTTTTTGTAAATTAATATTTTTTTTTTCAACATATGACTCTTTCAATTGATCATAAATAGTCATTACTGGATTTAAAGACCTCATAGGTTCTTGAAATATCATAGACATTTCATTTTTTCTAATAAATCTCATTTCTTTTTCTTCTAGCGAAAGAATATTTTTATCTTTAAAAATAATTTCTCCACTTTTAATAATGCATGATTTCTCTAACAATCTTATAATTGATAAAGCAGTAAGAGATTTGCCACTGCCCGATTCTCCAATTAAAGAGACTATTTCTGAATTTGATATGTCAAAGTTAATATTTTTTAATATTTCTTTATCAGTTGATTTAATACTCAAACACAAGTTTTTAATTGTTAATAATTTATCCATAATTTTTATTAGCCCTTGGATCAAAAGCATCTCTTACAACATCTGAAAATAAATTTGCAAAAAGAACCAATATAAACATAAATAAAAACGCTGAAAATAGCGACCACCAAACAACTGGTTCTCTAGACATTTCAAGTCGTGCAGCATTAATCATATTTCCCCAGCTATATGTTGTTGGATCAACTCCAATATTTACATATGATAATACAGCTTCTGCTAGAACTAGGGCGCTAAAATCTAAAACTACCGTAATAATTACAATATGCATAATATTTGGAATTATATGTCTTGTAATAATTGAAATACGACTCAAACCAAATGTTTTAGATGCCTGAACGTATTCAACTTCTCTTAATTTCATAGACTCGCCTCTTAGTAATCTACATAATCCTGTCCAACTTGTTAAACCTAGAATCATACATAGAAAAAATAATCGCATATCAGCTCTTTCATAAATGTTTTCAAATTCTAAGGGGTTATTAGCCATATATACTTGAAGCATTAAAATTGCAGAAGCAATTAATAAAACACCAGGTATAGAATTTAAAGTTGTATATATGTATTGAATAACATCATCAACAAAACCACCTATATAACCTGCAAAAATACCAAGAAATATGGCAAAGGGTAGCATTACAATAGTTGTCAAAGTACCTATCAAAATCCCAGTACGAATACTTTTTATACTTTTATATAATACATCAACGCCAACTTTGTCAGTACCCAAAACATAATACTGTGCACTTAAATCGTACAATATTAAAACTATAGAAATTATAACCAATATTGTGGAACATAATGTTCTATTAATTCTATAAGGATAAAGAAAACCGTATTTTTTTTCTAATATCTTTCTTCTAAAAAATAATATATAAAATAAAAAAAATAATGAAATTGATTTTAAGATAGATATAAATATTGTAAAAAATATATTATAAAAATTCTCAGAAAAAAACTTATTGTGATTTCCTTTAAATAGTAACTTTGGATAAATTCTTTTTTCTTCTTTATTATTGATTCTAATTGTTTCTTTAGAATATAACTTAGAAGCAAAAGGCGATGAATAGCTTTTTTCAGAATTTTTGTGCATTGGTAACAATATAATATCTAAAACACTATTTATTTCAGAGGAATAAATATATTCATTTGTATCTTCATTATAAACTTTACTTTTTAAATGAATAGAGTCCAAAAATGCTGTAAGCAAAAAAAATGATAATACTACTACAGATATTATTCCTGTTTTATTTTTAAATACATACATCCACGTAGCTAAAATATCTGGAGTTTTCTTGACATATTTAATATATAAAAATAGAGATATTATTATCCCGAAAAAAAATATATCAGTTAAAAGAAATGTAAACATTATTTTAATCTCACTCTTGGGTCCACTAATGTGTAAGATATATCAGTTAAAATTAAGCCTAATATATATAAAACAGTTCCAAGAAAAACCATTGCTCTTACTATTGCAAAATCCTGACTTTGAATAGCATCTATTGTGTAGCTTCCTAAGCCTGGTATTCCAAAAAAAGACTCAACTATCAAACTCCCCATGAATAATAACGGTAATATAACTACAACACCTGTAAGGATTGGTATTAATGCATTTTTAAATACATGAATAAATAAAACTTTTATTTCAGAGAGGCCTTTTGATTTTGCAGTTTTTACATAATCTTTTTCAATTTCTTCCAAGAATAATGTTCTATACCATCTTGAGCCAGAACCAATACCATATATAACGCTAATTATCACCGGTAAAATTAAAAATTTTATTGCTCCATATCCATGCTCATAGCCAGATATTGGAACTAATTGCATAAGTTTACTGATAAGATATTGGCCTCCAATAATATAAAATAAACTGGATATAGACATTAAAGCTACGCAAAAAATAACACCATAATAATCAACTTTTGTAGACCGAAAAAAAACAAAAAATAATGCAAAAGTAATATTTATGAAAAGACCAACTATTAATGATGGTAATGCAATAGCCAAACTTGGCCACATTCTTTGTGATATATCATATTTTATATCTCTTCCGTTATCTGAAACACCAAAGTCAAATAAAAATAATTTAAAAGATTTTTCATAAAAAATAGTCTTTTTAAAAGAATCTAATCCATTTTCATTTGAGTTATAAAAAAGAGGATTATTATACCCTCTTTCTTCATTCCAGGTTTGTATTTGCTCTTGAGTAACTCTTTTATTACCTAAATGCAATCTTGCAATTTCTTCAGGAGAATTAACAACAAAAAAAAGAGTGAATGTTAATAAGTTTACTCCAATTAAAATTGGTATAGCATAAAGAATTCTTTTAAAAATATAATTAATCATAATATTTTTTCCTTTTCTTTTTTTCTAACCATTAATAATACAGACGCTATAAATATAACTATCAATATAATAAAAATATAAACTAACAAAAAGTTTGGTTTATTCCATATTTTAATATTATTTTCTCTCAACGTATTGTTTATTTTCTTATATTTAAGAGTATTATTTGCCATTAAATTTGATTCAACGTTTTCTACCCATTGATGTGATAATGAAAAGGATTTAGGATGAAATCCCCAGATCCATGGGCAATCTTTCTGAATAATTTTAAGCATTTTATCTATTATTTTCTTTCTTTCTGTGGAATTTTGCATGTTTTTCATTTTCAAGAACAACCTATCAAATTCTTTATTTTCATAATTCGATGCGTTTTCTCCACCAAATTTTACTTTTCCATTTTTTCCATATAAAAGAAATAAAAAATTTTCCGGATCAGGATAATCAGCATTCCATCCCCATTGAAATATTTGACCTGTTCCATTAATCATCTTTTCTTGAAATCTATTATAATCGGTAACCCTTGTAACTAATTGAATATCTATTTTTTTAAATTGTTTTCTTAACCAATTTAAGAATGCATAAGTATCTGCACCTGATCCTGTTGCCTCAAAATACAAAACCAAAGGTTTTCCAGTATTTTGGTTAACACCGTTTTTATACCCAGCTTGTATTAATAATTTTTTTGCTTTGTTAATATTTTTTTTAACAACATTTTTATTTTTTATTTCATAAATAGTCTCATTATATTTATTTATACCATCTTGATATCCAAAAATTCCTGGTGGTATGGGACTTTGTGCAACTATACCTCTTCCATTTGTAAATATTGAAATATATTCTTCATAGTCAATAGCCAATGTTATTGCCTGTCTTAAAAGCCTAGATTTTTCTTGGTTGCCCCCGATAACTGAATCAAGCATGTTAAATCCAATATAATATGTTGATGCGGCTGTAGCGGTTTTTAAATGTATACCTTTTTTCGATAATTCATCTGTTAAAGAAATATCCCCACTACTATTTAATGATACTGCCTGATCATAATTATCAGAGGCAATTCCTGAATTATCATAATATCCTTGCAAAAATTTATTCCATCTTGGTATTTGTTCTTTTTCTAGAGAATAAATAGCTTTGTCAATAAAAGGTATTACCTTTTTAGAATTTATTGAGTGTAGCTTTCTATTAATAATTTTATCTGACAAAGAAGGATATATTTCTCCTCTAAAATTTTCATTTTTTTCTAAAACCATTCTTAAGTTTGGGTTATTTTCTGTTAGCTTGAATGCCCCAGTTCCAACCGGAAACCAGTTTAAAGTTATATTTTTTTTCTTAAGAAGATTTTGACTATAAAACAAATCTGCTTCCCAAGGCATTGGTGAAAAAAAAGGCATTGCTAACCAATATATAAATTGCGGGTATTGTTTTTTTAAAGTTATTGAAAAAGTATAATCATCAATTTTTTTTATTCCAATAATATTATTTTTCTTAATGTAATGAATTTTATTTTTATTACTTAATGAATTTAGTTTATTTAACTTGTGGTTGTATTCTTCGAATCCGTAGATATATTCTTTCATTACTCCTAGAATTGGTGAGTGATTTTTACTATCTGCTAGTCTTTTAATTTGATAAATATAGTCGTCGACAATTAATTCTCTTGTAGATTCTTTGTCAAAATCTTTAATTTTATTGATATTATTTACACTATTAGAATCTAAGTTATGATACTTATATGTGCCGCTCTCTTTGTAAAATGCTGGATGATTTTGATATAGAATACCTTTTTGTATTTTCAAGATATATTTTGAGTAATGTATATTTTTTTTATTATTTGTTTTTTTAAAATTCTTATCTAAATAATATACATTTGGCATTTCTTTCGCCGTTAATGGTATTAATTCATATGGTTTTTTTAAATAATGGTATTGAAATAAAGGTTCATATATTTGAGCTATGAAAGCATATTCATTTGAACTATATGACCTAACTGGGTCCAAGTGTTTTGGTCTTTCTTGAAAAGACGAGTAAATTATATTTTCTTTCGTATTTTCTTGGGAATACGGACTATTTAATGGTTTGTCTGAACAACCTGCCAATAATATAGATGGTATAATAAATAATCTTATAATAAATTTTAACATTTAAGCCTTACTCTTATTTTTTTTAGAAATATTATATATTTTACTGCATTATAAATAAAATTTGATATACAATACATTCATGAAATTTCTTGAAGGAAAAAAAGCCTTGGTTTTAGGTATAGCAAGCAATAGATCTATTGCTTGGGGAATATCTGATTCTTTAAAAAAAAATGGAGCCGAGCTTGCTTTTACGTATCAAAATGAAAAATTGAAAGACCGTGTTGAAAAATTAGCTCATGATTGTGAGTCAGATATTATTATGCCTTGCGATGTAGCTGAAGATGGTAGTATTAAAAATATGCTAAATCAGCTTGCAGGCAAATGGTCTGAGTTTGATATTATTATACATTCTTTAGCATTTGCTCCTAGAGAAGAGTTAGAAGGTAACTATGTTGATAAAACTACTAAACAAGGCTTCATATCAGCACATAGCATAAGTAGCTATAGCCTTTTAGAGTTATGCAAAGAAGCAAAATCAATGTTAAAAGGCACTAATCCATCAGTTATATCTCTTTCTTATCTTGGAGCGGTTCGTGGTATGCCAAACTATAATGTTATGGGAGTAGCAAAAGCAAGTTTAGAGGCTAATGTTAGGTATCTAGCCTATGCAATGGGAGAGGATAATATAAGAGTTAATTGTATATCTGCTGGACCAATAAAAACTTTAGCAGCTGCAGGTATATCTGATTTTAGAAAAATGCTTGATCACGTTGAGAAAAATTCTCCTTTAAGAAGAAATGTTACGATACAAGAAGTTGGTGATACTGCTTCTTTTCTAGCTTCTGATGGTGCAAGCGGTATAACTGGGCAAGTTCTTTATGTAGATTCTGGATTTAACATAATTGGTATGCCATCAATAGATTAAATGCTATTTTCCAACAACACAAACACAGCAAGAATCGCCCAGAACATTAACACTTGTTCTCAACATATCTAATATTCTATCAATACCCAAAATTATACCTACAGCCTCAAAAGGCAATCCAACAGCACTTAAAATAACTATGATTGCAACAAAGCTTGCAGATGGAATACCAGCAACTCCTACAGAAGTTATTAAAGCTAAGGAAATTATTAAAAATTGATCAACATATGTTAGATCAATACCATATAATTGGGCTATAAAAATTACCGCCACACATTCAAACAAAGCTGTTCCATCCATGTTAATTGTAGCGCCAATTGGCACTATAAAATTTACTTTTTTTTGATCATATTTTAATTTTTCAACTAAACATTTTGTTGTAACAGGAATTGTTGCTACAGAAGAGCTTGATGAGAAAGCAAAAAGTAACGCGGAGCTCATTCCAGAAAAATGCTCAACTACTCTTCTTTTAAAAGAGTACAATATTAATGGGTGTATAATTAGTGCATGTGTAAACAATGCCAAACCAACAGTTATAATGAAATTTATTATTATCATATAGCTGTCTGCATTAAAATTTACCGCAGTTTTAGCAATAAGACAAAAAACAGCATAGGGTGTAAAAAAAAGAATATAATTCATTAATTTTACAAAAATTAAGTAAAAACCCTCACAAAAACTTTTTATAATTTTCATGCTTTGTGATTTAGATGACCTTATGGCTAACCCAAAAAATATGCTAAATAAAATTATAAATAGCATATTGCCACCAGCAATTGAAAAAAATATATTTCCTGTAAATATACCTAAAAGAAAATTTTTTAAGCTGAAATCATCTTGGGAACTTATAATTGAGTTTAAGCCTTGATTACTATCAAGACCCACTAAGTTTGCTGCCCCAAAACCATTTAGTAATCCAGGTTGTATAATATTAACATAAGTAATTCCAACCAAAATTGCGAAAAAACTAGTTGTTATATAAAAAGCAATTGCTTTTAAGCCTATACTTGAAAGATCACTTGAATTTTGAAAAGAAGAAATATTATATATTAATGATGACATGATTAATGGAATCACAATCATCTTTAAGGCATTTAAAAAAATTAATCCTACTAAATCGAAAACTTCATAAAAATTAATTCCCAGAAGTGAATCTGCTTTATCAATGTAAGAACCTACCAAAAAACCTAAAAATAAATAAAGAATAATTTTTTTAGATGATGGTAAATTTTCCATATTTCTATAAATTTTCTGGGTATATTTCTATATCTGCTTGATCTCGTAAACTTTGTATAATAGCGTATAGCATTGAATTAACTTGCTCATTATAAAACATTGTTTTCAGGGATTCTTCACTTAAATCTGATGAACCTTTGTTTATCTTACTAAGAATTATTAATTCATAATTTCCTGTCCCAGATTCTATGCTAGTAACATTTTTACTTATACTTAACGAAAAAACTTTTTTTAATATTGATGGAGGGATACTACTATCATCTCTTTTAATATTAGAATAAAGTGTAGATTTTTTATTAAGAATTTTTTCGATTTCAGCGATATCATAGCCTGATTTAATTTTATTTTCTATATTTTTTATAGACTCATTCATACTTTCAATAGCATGCTCTGTATTAATCAAGTCTTCAATTTCTTTTTTTACAGAATTATAATCTTTATATTCTACTGGAGACTTTTTGTTTATTCTTAAAGAAACAATATTGTTATCTACCTCGATAAGTGGGCTATTATTTCTATTTTGAGCAACACTCTCTGAATTTAATGCTTGAAGAATTTTTTCATTATTAAAAATTTTATGATCTTTTTTAATTTTTGAGAATTCATGCAAACCAGTTGAGATTTTTTTTACAGATAAATAATTTTCAGCTTTTTCAAGTGATTCAGGGTTTTCAAATAATAAATTTGATAAGTCTTCAAAAATAATATCATATTTATTAGATATCATAATTTCTTCGTAATCTGATTTAACAATATCTTTTACTTCATTATAGTTTCTTACTTTGGCATCTTTAAGATCATCTAGTCTAAATATATAAAATCCTTGTTCTGTTTCTATAATATTTGTTATGTCATTTACATTTTTTAAATTAAATATTTGGTCACTTACTTCTTTTGTAACCTCTCCTCTTTGTATCCATCCTATGTTACCACCTTTTTTATTAGATAACTTATCATGAGAATATTTTTCTGCAAGCATCTCAAAATTTTCATTATCCTCAATTTTCTTATAAACTAACTTTATTAAATTAGCATTTTTTTCTTTTTTATGCTTTATGTTTGAAAGAAAAATTTGGCTAACTTTTCTTTTTTCTGGTATTACATACTTATATTTATTTTCATTATAATAATTTTCTAGATTTTCAAGACTTATATTTATTTGTTTTTTTAATAAATCTTTATTAAATATAATATATTCAATATCAAACTTTTCTGGTTTAGAAAAGATTTTTTTATATTTTATGTAAAATTCTTTTTTCTGCTTTTCTGTTGATTGTTTTTTATTATCAACGAAATCTTTATAACTTAATGATAATAATTTAAAGTTTCTAGTTTGGTATTTAAGGCTCTCTAAATCATCTAGCTGCCTAGTTGTCATAAAAGATGACTCAACGATATTGTTGTAAAACTGCAATGTTTTTAATTCAGACCTTCTTATTCTTTCGTAGTCTGATATTTTTATACCTTGGCTTTCAAGAAGCCTTTGGTATCTTTTCGGGTTAAATTTATTTTCTACATGAAAAATTTTATTATTTTTTAAATCTGATATTAATGCATTTTCTGAAACTTGAAATTTATGTTTGTTTACAAACTCTCTAACTAATACACTATCTACCAATTCATCCAAGACTGTTCTTTTTATTATTTTTTTCTGCATTTCTGCTTCATTTTGGTCTTTTGAAATTAGACTCTGCATTTCCTGAAGCCTACTTTGATACTCATTATTCAATCTTTCAAGTGAGATTTTTGTATCATTAATTTTTGCAACTATTACATTATTACTTGTGAAATACTGATCTATACCCCAGAGAGCAAATGGTATGCTTATACCTATAACAATTACATAGGCTAGCCATCCTGTTGCTCGATCTCTAATATTTTGTAACAACTGTATTTCCTTTAATAAAAATTCATATGGCGGAGTGGACGGGACTCGAACCCGCGACCCCCTGCGTGACAGGCAGGTATTCTAACCAAACTGAACTACCACTCCTTACTCTATCTCAATGGTGGGTGCTGAGGGATTCGAACCCCCGACATCCGCCTTGTAAGGGCGACGCTCTACCAACTGAGCTAAGCACCCTGAAAGATCAAGGGCGAGCTTAGTTTAGTGCATCCTTTAACGCTTTACCAGCTTTGAATCCAGGAGTGTTAGACGCTTTAATTTGTATTGACTCACCTGTTTGAGGATTTCTACCCATTCTAGCGTTTCTATGTCTTACTTCAAATGTCCCAAAACCAGGTATTGTTACTTTTTGTCCTGCTTGAAGTGTAGAAGTAATTGCATTTAGAACCGCTTCTAGAGCTCTTCCGGCTTCAGCTTTGTTAGAACCTGTAGAACTTGCTATTGCATCTATTAAATCTGATTTATTCATTATTGTTATCCTCTATTTTTATATGTGTGTGTGATCTATTTTAATTCCCTAAATACTTTGTGTATTCCTTGTTATTTATACATTAAGGGGAAATTCTATGTCAACAAAAGAAACATAATAAATAGAAATAATTATTAATTATAATATTATGTTTCTCTTATTAAGACCTTTAAATATATGAAAACATTAACTTTATAAGTTAATGCGTTAATATATCTTTATTGTTTGATTTTTCTGAAATTTTTGTTTGTGGCAACTCTAATCCAGATATTGGCTTTTCAAGGGCTATTGATAAAACCTCTTCAACCCATTCAACAGTTTTAATATTTAAATTATTTTTTATATTGTCTGGAATATCAGCAAGATCTTTTTCGTTCTCCAAAGGAATTATTACAGTTTTTATCCCACCTCTTAATGCAGCAAGAATTTTTTCCTTGAGACCGCCAATTGGTAAAACTTGTCCATGCAAATTAACTTCGCCAGTCATAGCTACTGAAGATTTAACTGGATTATTTGTTAAGGCAGATACTAGTGATGTTGTTATACCTACTCCAGCACTAGGCCCATCTTTTGGTGTTGCGCCTTCTGGAAAATGTACGTGAATATCTTTGGTTTCGTAAAAATCTTTTTCTATATCCAAGTTCAAAGCTCTTTTCCTTACTATTGTCATCGCCGCTCTAATTGACTCCTGCATAACATCGCCCAAAGAGCCAGTTAAAATATACTTTCCTTTACCGGGTATAACTGCTGTTTCAACTCTCAATAATTCTCCCCCAGCTTCTGTCCAAGCAAGACCATTAACAAGACCTATTACATTTTCTTTCTCGGCTTCGCCGTGTTTAAATCTCTTGATACCTAAAAAATCTTTAAGATTATTCTTATCTATCTTAATACTTTTTAGTTTTTTATTTAATAAAAGTTTCTTAACAACTTTTCTACATATTTTTGATATCTCTCTTTCTAGATTTCTTACGCCAGCTTCCCTCGTATAAGATCTAATGATTTCTGTAAAAATATTCTTATTAAATTTAATATCTTTTTCAGTTAAACCATTATTTTCTAATTGCTTAGGCATTAAATATTTTCCAGCTATACTTTCTTTTTCATTTTCTGTATACCCAGGAATTCTTATAACTTCCATTCTGTCTAAAAGCGGCCCAGGTATATTCATAGAGTTAGAAGTTGCCACAAACATTACATCTGATAAATCAAAATCAACCTCTAAATAATGATCAGAGAAAGTATCGTTTTGCTCAGAATCAAGTACTTCCAATAATGCAGATGATGGGTCACCTCTAAAATCCATCGCCATTTTATGCATTATTTTTCCAGGCATTGAACCTATATAAGTTCTTCTATGACCGCGAATCTCAGCTTCATCTCTGACTCCACCTAGAGACATTCTAGTAAACTTTCTTCCTGTCGCTTTTGCAATAGATTTCCCAAGGCTAGTTTTACCTACACCGGGAGGGCCAACTAAACATAAAATTGGTCCTTTTAGTTTTCTAACTCTTTGCTGTACAGCAAGATATTCTAAAATTCTTTCTTTTACTTTTTCTAAACCGTGATGATCGTCTTCAAGTACTTTTTCTGCTATAACCAAATCTTTTGTAACTTTAGTTCTTTTTTTCCACGGAACATTAACTAAAACATCAATATAATTTCTCAGTACAG
Source organism: Gammaproteobacteria bacterium (assembly GCA_038114285.1). Classification (GTDB taxonomy): domain Bacteria; phylum Pseudomonadota; class Gammaproteobacteria; order Poriferisulfidales. Next base: position 173,931 of record JAYNQN010000002.1, read on the forward strand.
AAGCCTCAGCAGACATTGGTGACATCATTTTTAATTTATTTACGTCAGCTTTTACTTTTTGCATAACATCTTTTGGCATTCCTGATTTAGTTATTTTTTTCTCAATATCTTCAATTTCATTAGGCACATCATCCATATCGCCCAATTCCTTTTGGATCGCCTTCATCTGTTCATTTAAATAATATTCTCTTTGGCTTTTTTCCATTTGGTTTTT
>JAYNQN010000003.1:0-48118 GCA_038114285.1 Gammaproteobacteria bacterium
TTTCATATGATGATAGATAATATCGGTCAAGCTATTGCAAAAGCAGATTTATCGATAGCAAAAGATTATTCTACTCTAGCTAAAGATCAAAAAACTTCAGAACAAATCATCAAGAAAATACAAGAAGAATATGATTTAACAGAGAATCTAATGTTGCAAATAATTGATTCTGAAAGATTGCTAGCTGATAATAAAAAGTTAGCTTTATCCCTATATAGAAGAAAACCATATATGGACCCATTAAATTATATCCAGGTGATGTTGCTTAGAAAACATAGAAATACAAAGGAACACGAAGAAGCAGTTTTCAATCCGCTTTTGAGGACAATACATGCAATTGCAGCTGGGTTAAGAAATACTGGATAAAAATTAAATTTGAATTTAGCTATTAAAATGCTATATTTGAATATCCTTAATGGTGCATCAAGCATGCATAACAAGCTTACTTAATTAGAATTTATTTGGAGATATAGCCATGGATAAAATCTATAGAGGGGCTAAAAATTCAACTAATAAAGAAACCAAATCTAATTCAAGTACAGAGAATGTAACTTATAGAGGATCAAATTCTTTATTAAAAGAAGATTCATTTATCGTTAACAAAGATGAGCTTACGTATAGAGGTGTATCAAAGGATACGACTTATTATACACTTGCCAAAATAAGATCTGTAAAAAATAAGAGAAGGTTATTTTATTCTGGCTTAGAGTTGTCTTGCTCGAGAAAATATTGTTTTTGAGTGATGTAGTAATTTTTTTATGTTGTTAAATAGATATTGTGACTTATTATTATAAAAATCTATTCTTTGTATAAAAATTTTCTTAAATAAGAAAATATTTATGTATATATAATTAATCGTTAGCTTTATAAACTAAAGAAACCAAAAGAGGAGATATGTATGAATAAACAACATTTAGCCTTATCACTTAGTGTTGGTGTACTTGGAGGAGTGTCTTTAGTTTTAGCAACAGCTTTTACCCACTATATAGTATGGGTAGGATTCATTGCTTGGGGGCTATTTTTTAAGAACGGTGGAGATAGTGCTGCTTTAAAAATGGGCATTACTGCTGGAATTTATGGAGCTATTCTAGCAGGACTTTTCTTTGTACTTTCAGGAGCAATAAATATTGGAGGTTTATTAAACGGCCCTATTTGGATAGCAATAACTGTATTTGTTTTAATATTTGGTACACAAATACCTATATTTAGTTGCGCGCCAACTGCTGTATGTGGTTATGCAGTTACTGCAGGTTACTGTATACATGCAGTTGATGGAGCCATGATTCCTATGATAAGTACAGTAGCTATAACTAACCCTGTAGTTTCAATAGCCATATCTATAATAATTGGTTCTATTTTTGGAATGCTTTCGGGTAAATTTGCTAAGGCCATTTCAGGCTAATTCTAATAAATTTTTATTTAACTTAATTAGATCAAGGCTTATACCTTGGTCTTCTTTTTTAAATAATAGTTACAAAAAGTTCTTGTTTCTTTATTGTTAGGCTCTTTTTCAATTATTTCTTTTTTAATAAATCTCCAGCCTTCTTTTCTGAAGTTTATCAAAGAAACAGCGCTTTCTTTTCTATATTTTTTTTCTTTCCACCAGGAAGAGTTTTTAATAACTAATGTTATTTTTTTGTAACATACCATTTATGTATAATATGATAGATTACATATTATGTTAACATTTACAATATCAGACAGAGAGGAAAAAAATGACTACAAATTCTGCAAACATAGTTAATAATAAATCTAGGATTTTTGCATTCTGGATAGTAAGGCTAACACTTGGAATATCATTCTTTTTTCATGGTTGGGGTAAGCTTCCGTTACCACCAGAAAAATTAACGTCGTGGTTCGAAAATATCGGAATGTTGTACCCCGATATAATTGCATCTCTCGTGTCATTAGGAGAAATAGGAGCTGGAATAGGAATAATTATTGGTGGACTTTTAAAAGGAAATATTGGCGAATTTATTACAAGATTGTCTGCTTTTTCTATATTTGTAATAATGATCGGTGCCTTTTATCTTGCACATTCTGATTGGTTTATAAACGAGAATTTATTTAAGAGCGAGCAAATATATATTTTTGTTTTAAGTATATTCTTTTTAATCAATGGAAATAATAGATAAAATAATTTTTCTGTAAAAAATTATGAAGACAAAAGTATATTTTAATAACTCATGTTCTATATGCAGAACAGAAATCAATGTCTACAAAAAACATTTGGGAAATGAAATAGAATGGGTAGATATATCTTCTTCTGCTGATTTTGTAAATGATACGAATAAAGAAAAAGATGAGTTATATAGGCGCATGCATATAATAGATGATGGTGAATTAATAACTGGGGCAAAAACTTTTTTGATAATATGGAAAAAAATTCCGAAGTATAAATATTTATGTAAATTATTTTCAAATCCAATTATTTTTCCTTTTTTTAATATATTTTATGAAATAATAGCTTTTATTTTATATTTAAAAAGTAAGTTATTTAGATGAAAATATTATCAGTAAATATTTCTGAGCCTAAAAAAATTCTATTTAATGGCAAGACATTAATAACAAGTATTTTTAAAAAACCTGTAAATGAATGTTTAGAGCTAAATAAGCTTGGTTTGCAAGGAGACAAGCAAGCAGATCTTAATTCTCATGGTGGACGACATAAGGCTTTATATCTTTATTCTTATATTCATTATAAATATTGGGGAAGTATATTAAATAAAGATTTTTCAAAAGACTATGGTTTGGTAGGTGAAAATTTTACGGTAGACGATTTTGATGAAAATAATTATTTCATTGGTGATGAGTTTGAAATTTCAAATGTAATTATAAAAATAACACAACCAAGAATACCTTGTTATAAGCTAGGTATAAAAATGAATAATAAGAATTTTCTAAAAAAATTTGTTGAGTACGGTCATTTGGGAATGTATGCAAAAGTTAAAAAAACTGGACAAGTCAAGAGCGGTGATACTTTAAAATTAATAAGACGAGAAAACGAAACTATGAGTGTTTATGATATTTCTAGATTAATATTTGATAAAAATGATAATATTGATTCTTTGAAAAAAGCTATGCGAATAAAATCTCTGTCTGAAGAAATAAAAACAGAATTTAATAAAAGATTAGTGAAACTTGGGCACTTTGAAAATATATAAGCAATGAGAAAAATAAGAAATTTTTTTAAAGTGGAGTCAAACTATCAGTTATTGATTGTTAATATAGTTTTTGCTATTACAGGCACATCTTCATTATTTGTAGCTGATTACATATTAGATATAATTTTAATAAATCAAGATAACTATAACTCTTTTTTTTATTGGCCAACACGTATAATTCTTATATTACCTGTTTATCAAGTCCTTTTAATATTTTTTGGATATTTATTTGGAGAATTTTCTTATTTTTGGAGAATGGAGAAAAAAACTTTAGATAAACTATCTGTGTTTTTTAGGAAAAATAAAGAGTAATTTCAAATACATTATTTTGTTATAATTGTTAATTAAAATTTGTTACCTTAATTTTTTGGAGCTAATCATGGAAAATGTTAACAGAGATAAAGTTATTTCATTGCTTAATGATATTATGAAATATGAGCTTGCCGGAGTTGTAAGATATACTCATTCAGCCTTGATGGTGGTAGGTCCTTATAGAGAAAGTTTAATAAAATATTTTAATGAACAAGCTTCTGAGTCATTGCTTCATGCTCAAGGAGCTGGTGAGCTTTTAGTAAGTTTAGGTGGACACCCATCACAAGATATTTCAATTATTGAAGAAACAAACGAACATGCAATTTCATCTTTGTTAGAAGAAAGTTTAGATCATGAAAGAAAAGCTGTTTCTCTATACAAAGATCTTTTGTCTGAAGTTGAAAATAAAAGTATTTATCTAGAAGAGTATGCAAAAGAGATGATTAAAAATGAAGAAATACATAGTTTAACTGTTGAAAAAATGCTTAAAGATTATGAGTAAAAAAGATTGTTTTTCAGAGCGAGTACTATCTGGTGTCCAACCTACTGGCGGATTACATATTGGTAATTACTTGGGAGCAATAAAAAATTTTATTCCTTTGCAAGAAAAGTTTGAATCTCTTTTTTGTGTTGTTGATTTACATGCCATAACTGTTTGGCAAGACCCAAAAGAATTGATGTTAAATAAGCGCGAGGTAGCTGCTGCTTTTATTGCTTCAGGTATAGATCCAGAAAAAAGTATAATATTTAATCAGTCAAATGTACCAGCGCACACTCAATTGGCGTGGATATTAAATTGTGTGGCAAGAATAGGCTGGTTAAATAGAATGACACAGTTTAAAGATAAAGCTGGTAAAAATAGGGAAAATGTTAGCGTAGGTTTATATACATATCCAATTCTTATGGCATCCGACATAATGATTTATAAAGCAACTCATGTTCCAGTTGGTGATGATCAGAAACAGCATTTAGAATTAACAAGAGACATCGTTCTTAAATTTAATAATGATTTTAAAACGAATTTATTTCCAATGCCAGAACCCATAATTATGGAAAAAGCAGCTAGAATAATGAGTTTAAGAGATGGTCAGAAAAAAATGAGCAAATCAGATGTTTCTGAATACTCAAGAATAATGCTAACAGATAGCGATGATGAAATTTCAAAAAAAATCAAAAAAGCAAAAACTGATGCAAGACCATTACCAGATTCAAAAAAAGAATTAGAGTTAATGCCTGAAGCAAATAATTTATTAACTATATATTCCGCTTTTGAAGATGAAAAATTTGATTTAGTTTTCAAAAGATACCAAGGTAAAAACTTTTCAGATCTTAAAAAAGACCTAGTTGAAGTTGTTGTAAATAAAATTAGCCCAATTAGAAAAGAGATGATAAAGCTTATTGATGATAAAAAATATTTAGAAAATATCTTAAATTCTGGAGCGGAAAAAGCACAAATAATAGCTTCAGATGTTTTAAACGAAGTTTATCATGCTACAGGTTTGAAATCTTAAAGTTATAAAAAATTGATAAATCAAAAAAAAATAATCAAAGAGTTAATAACTAAAGATTCTAAATTAGAAAAAATTTTTGACACTCCCGAGCAATGCCCTTTTTTTGCTGAACCATTAATGAAAGAAGAAGTTCTATTCTTTGAACTTGCGCAATCAATTGTTGGGCAACAAATATCAGCCAAAGCTGCTGAAGCTATATGGAAAAGGATAATTTTTTCATCAAAAAACAAAAAAGAATTTTTAAATTTCATGTCAAATTCAAAGCTTAAATGGGCAAGACAGCAAGGTTTATCTGAAAAGAAGTATGAGTATATAAAATCTCTAGCAAATAAGATAATTACACAGGAATTATCATTAGTATTAACTGCAAATTTAAGTGATAAAGAAGCAATAAAATTTCTTTCATCTTTTAGAGGGGTTGGCCCATGGACCGCAGAAATGTTTTTAATGTTTGCATACAAAAGATTGGATATTTTCTCGATTGGAGATATAGCCTTAAGGAAAGCAATATCTGATATTTATAATGTAAATAAAGATGATTTTAAAAAAATTTTGCAAATTTCAAATAATTGGAAACCCTATAGATCCGTTGTTTGTTGGTATTTATGGGAATATTTAGGCGTTTAAAGCTTAAAAATCATATGTTATACCTTTTCTTTCCCAATCCCCATATCTAGTTGGTTCAGGACCTTTTGGGCCATTTTTTTCTTTTGCCCTTAAAATAGCAATTTCTTTGCTTTTTCTTTCCTTGGCTTCCTTTAAAGCATTTCTAGCATTTTGTTTATTTTTTTCAATTAAGGTTTTGTCCATAAATCTATATGAGTATTTTCTAATATATTGGAGTATAATACTTTACGATAGAGAATTTAACAATAAGGAAATTATTATGATAAAAGTTAAGAAAATATATGCATTAGTTTTTATTATTTTTGCAAGTAGTTATTCGTTTGCCTCAGACACACATATAGTCAAAATGCTTAATAATGGAAACGATGGCGCAATGGTATTTGAGCCAGCTTTTATAAAAATAAAAAGTGGTGATAGCATAACATTTGAAATGGAAGATCAAGGGCATAATGCAGTCACTATTTTAGGACCCAAAGGTAGCAAGCCATTTGATACAGAATTTGCTAAAAGTACAACAATTAAATTTGAAAAAACCGGGCTATATTTATACCAATGTACTCCCCATGCAATAATGGCTATGGCTGGTATCATTCAAGTTGGGGATGCTAACAACAAAGATGAAATGAAGTTAGCGATTGAAAAATTTGAAGGAACTGTAATGGTACCAAATGTTAAGAAAAGAATGTCAGATTTATTTGAGAGTAATGTTAGGTAGTTGATGAGTTGCAGAGATTTATGTGTGTTAAGTTATGAATCTCTGTATGCTTTTTCTATTCTTTCTTGTCTATTTTTTTCTTCAGCACAAAATAACGCAGTTGGTCTTACCAAAAGTCTTTCAATGCCAATAGCTTCTCCAGTATTTATGCAATAACCATAACTCCCCTCGTCTATTCTTTTGATTGCTTCATCAATTTTTGGGAGAAGTTTAGATTCTCTATCTAATATTCTTAATCTAAGATGAATTTCCTCTTCAACTTGCGCTCTATCAAGATCATCACATTCTCTTGATTGTTGCGATAATTCTGCTCTCTCATTCTCAAGGTGCTTTCTTAAGTCAACTTTCATTTTTATTAATCTATCTTTAAAAAATTCAAGTTGGTCATCATTCATGTAACGACTTGCAGCAGCTTTTTTTATTTTGGCTTCTGTATATTTCATTAAAATGTTCCTTCGACTTATATTATTATAAAAAAAGTCATAGAATATTATTCAGGGGCATTATTATACAAATGATTTGCTAACTCTCAAGACTTATTTTTATTTTTTATTAATTATTGATTTTATTTAATTTTTACTCAATGAGATTATATTTAATCCCTTGAGTAGATTTATAGCCTCAGATAATTGATAGTCATTTTCAAGTTTTTTATTAATAGAGCTTTCTTTTTTTGATTTATCCTTTTTATCAGTATTTTTTAAATGACCTTGCAGATCTGATTCTTTGAGAGTTTTATTTTTATTTAGAGAACTAAACTCTAAATCTTCAACAATTATATCTGGCGTAATACCTTTTGCTTGAATGGATCTACCTTTTGGAGTGTAATATCTTGCTGTAGTAATTTTAACAGCAGTTTTTGAAGTTATAGGCAATATTGTTTGCACAGAACCTTTGCCAAAAGACTGTGTCCCCATAATTATAGCTCTTTTATGATCTTGCAATGCGCCAGCGACAATTTCTGATGCTGAAGCTGATCCTCCATTTATTAAAACTACGATAGGCTTTCCTTCAGTCAAGTCGGTATTATTTGATTTAAATTCGTACATTGCATCTGAAGCTTTACCTTTAGTATATACAATTTTTTTGTTGCCTTTTATGAATGCATCACTAACGTCTACTGCTGCTCCTAAAACCCCTCCAGGATTATTTCTCATATCAATAACATAGCCTTTTATGTTTCCTTTTGTTTTTGATTTTAATTTTGTAATTGCATCATGCAAACTTTTACCTGTTTTATTCTGAAAGCTTGAAACTCTTATATAAGCAAAGTTTTTATCAATAATTTCATACTTAACGCTTTTAACTTTTATTTTAGCTCTTATTATTTTTACTTCTATAGGACCACTTTCACCTTCTCTTGCTATTGAAAGTAGAATTGGTTCGCCTACTTTTCCTCTCATTAAATCAACTGCTTGGTTGAGAGAAAGACCTTGCACAGAACTGCCATCAATTTCTATGATTAAGTCACCAGATTTTATTCCTGCTCTAAAGGCTGGAGTATCATCAATTGGAGTTATAACTTTCACAAAACCATCTTCCATTGTTACTTCAATCCCGAGACCTCCAAATTCACCTTTTGTGCCAATTTTTAAATCCTTAAAATCTTTTTCATTTAAAAATGTTGAGTGCGGATCTAAACCTTCAAGCATTCCTTTAATAGCATTATCAAAAAGCTCTTTATCAGATATATCTTGGACATAATTTTGCTTAATTTTTAAATAAACTTCAGAGAAAGCTTGCAGCTGATTTAGCGGTAGACTGGTCTTATCGGCATGTGCATAGTTATTGCTCTGATAATAAAACAATATATTGACAATAAACGCTACAGTTAAAATAAATAAAGTTATTTTGCTTTTTAAAAATTTCATAATCACTATAGTATTAGAATTTCATTACAGTTCCAATCTAATATTTTAGGAAAAAAAATTCTGCTTCTTAAATATACTTTCTTGTAACCCATAAGATGAATAACTATATGATATATTAGAGAAATCTAATACACTCATTATTGGTATAACTCAATGAAATACAATGAAATTTATTAATTAGACATATCTAATATTGATTGGTAACATAAAGAATAATACAATTTAATTAGAATATAATAATAAGAGGAAAGCTTTATGTCGGAAGCTGCGGGAGAAAAGATAGATCATAGTAATGTTTCGCAAGATGATATAGATAGAGCATCCCGCTCGATAAAGGCTATGTCACACCCCTTAAGACTTAAAATTTTGTGTATCTTAGGTGACTCTGAGTTCAGTGTTCAAGATATCGTTGATACAGTTGGTACTTCGCAAAGCAATATTTCACAACACTTAGGAATATTAAAAGATAAAGGGGTTCTTGTAACAAGAAAAGAAGCTAACAAAGTATTTTACAGAGTAAGCGACGAAAGAACACTTAAGTTACTAGAAATGATGAGAGAAGTCTTTTGTTCATCAGGCAAATAAAAAGAAAAATTAGTTATGGAAGATTATTTAAATTTTATTTCAAACAATCCAGTTCTCTTCATTTTATTTTTTGTTATTTTATTTTTTATATTATATAACGAATATAAAACACTTACACAAAAGTTTAAAAATATTAGTCCACAAGAAGCAGTTTATCTAATTAATAAAGATGCTTTTATTCTTGATGTAAGAGAAACTACAGAACTAAGTCAAGGCTCAATAAAGAACTCAAAACATCTAAGTTTTTCTTCAGTTGAATCAAGCTTAGATTCGATAAAAAAATATAGCGATAAACCAACAATTGTTTATTGTAAGTCTGGTGTCCGTTCTTCAACAATATCAAATATTTTAACAAAAAATAATTTTAGTGAAGTTTATTCAATGAAAGGTGGTTTTGAAGCTTGGGTTTCAGATAACTTGCCTGTAGTAAAAAAATAATTATGAAAGCAAAAATATATTCAACTGCCATATGTCCGTATTGTGTAAGAGCAAAAATGTTACTTGAAAAAAGAAATATTGAATACGTAGAGTATAGAGTGGACTTAGATGAAAAAGTTTTTGAAGAAATGTTAAATTTATCTAATGGAAGGCAATCTGTCCCTCAAATTTTTATCGACAATCAACACGTTGGCGGCTTTGATGATTTAGTTGATCTTGATTTAGAAGGTGGGCTAGATAATAATGATTAATAATTCAACTAGTGTATTTAACAAATGTCATCTTATGATGCAAAAATAATAGGAGCAGGTTCATGGGGCAGAGCTCTGGCCCATGCTTTATTGCAAAATAAAAAAAAGGTCCTTATTTTCTCTAGAAGTTCAGAAAATGAATATAGTTCAAATAATATACAGCAAACTAATAACATTGACGAAGTATTTGCTGACGATGGCCCAGTTGTAATTGCAACTCCGGTAAGCACCTTATCTGACATAGGGCAATTAATAAAAAAAAACAATTTTTCAGGAGCTTTACTTTTAGCATGTAAGGGCATAGATCCACGCCTTGGACTTTTTCCATCTGAAATAATATCTAAATATGTTGATAGTAAAAAAATTGCAATTTTATCGGGGCCATCATTTGCTGAAGAAGTTATAAAAAATCATCCAACTGCAGTAACACTAGCTTCAAATAACGAGCATATATTAAATACTTTTTCTAATTTGTTTAGAAGTAAATTTTTTAGAATTTATCTATCAGATGATTTAATAGGTTGCCAGATAGGAGGAGCAATGAAAAATATTTTATCTGTTGCTGTTGGAATATCTGATGGGCTAGGTCTTGGGCCAAATGCAAAAGCAGCATTGATTACAAGAGGAATTCTAGAAATTAAAATTTTAGGCGAGACTTTGAAATGTAGTGATAAAACTATTTATGGTCTTAGTGGTTTAGGTGATTTAGTTTTAACATCTAATGATAACTTGTCTAGAAATAGAAGATTTGGAATTGAAATTGCAAAAGGAGCTTCTGTTATTGAGGCTGAAAAGAAAATAGGGCAAGTTGTAGAAGGAATTTATGCATCAAAAGGATTAAATATTTTAATTAAAAAATACTCGTTAAACTTACCGATATGCAGCAAAGTAAATGATATAATAAATGAAAAAATAAGTCCTGAAGAGGCCGTTAATGATTTGTTGATTAGAACCCAAAAAAAAGAATTTGTTTAGTTTTATAAATAATAGAATTGGATCATAAGCATAATATGCTATTTAAATTACTTAAATTTTTTTTAAATGTAATAGAGCCAGAAACAGCACATAAATTTGCAATTAAATTTATTAAAAGCCCGTTATTAAAATCAAAAAATTTTGAAAATAATTCATACGAAAATTTAAATCAAAGAATTTTTGGTTTAAATTTTAAAAATCCTGTTGGTTTGGCCGCAGGTTTTGACAAAAATGCTGAAATTTATAACCAAGTTTGCAAGTTAGGCTTTGCATACTCTGAGATTGGGACTATTACTCCTATGCCACAAGAGGGTAATATAAAACCTAGAGTTTTTAGACTGGAAGAAGATCAAGCAATAATTAATAGATTAGGTTTTCCTAACGATGGAATGAATATTATACAAGAGAGAATTTACTCTGATCCACCAAAGAATATTTGTGGAATAAATATTGGCCCTAATAAAGATAACGCTGTTTTAGTTGATGATTATATTTTATGTTTTGATAAGTTTTTTGATGTTGCATCATATATTACTATAAATATTTCTTCTCCAAATACTCCAAATTTAAGATTACAACATAATAATAAAAACATTATTAATCTCATAGATGTTATTTTTGAAAGACGAGCAAAAAAAAAGTCAAAAGTACCCATTCTTTTTAAACTATCTCCAGACATTAATGACATACAAATAAAAGATTTATGTAAGATATTTTTAGAAAAAAATGTAGATGGAGTTATATTAGCTAATACATCAGTTCAGGATAGAAGTTTTCTCCATAATAAAAATAAACTAGAAAAAGGTGGGTTGTCTGGCAAGCCTTTAAATGATCTTTCTAATGAAATAATAGAGAAATTTTATGGTTATTTAAAAAAAGATATTCCTATAATTGGAGTAGGAGGTATAAGTGACGGGAAAACAGCTTTTGAGAAAATTAAATCAGGAGCATCTCTTCTTCAACTTTATACCTCAATTGTTTACGAGGGTCCTTTTGTGGCAAATAAGATTAATAAGGAATTAAGCAATCTAATCAAAACTAATGGTTATAAGAATATATCTGATGTAGTTGGCACAAATTGTAAATAAGAATTATATCTTTGATGATTTTATTTTGTTACTTATAGTATTTCTTCCCCAACCTAGAATCTTTGCTGCTTCTGTTTTATTTCCATTAGATAATTTTAATGAAGACTTGATTAAAGTTGATTCGTAAATACTATTTATTTCTTCCGAAATATTTTTTGAATTACTATCATATTCTTTTAGTATCCAAGATTCTAGATGATCTTCCCAATTTTTAATTTCTACATTTTCTTGGTTATCTTGAAGCATATCCTTTTGAAGGTCACCCAGAGTGATTTCTTGATCAACGCTCATGATTGATAAATACTTACAAACATTTTGTAATTCCCTTATATTTCCAGGCCAATTATATTTTTTAAATATTTTTTTTACATCTTCAGAAAGATGTTTATGATCGGTTTTATAATCGATAGAGAATTTTTTAAGGAAATGCTCTGCTAGATTTACAATGTCACTTTTTCTATTTTGTAAGTTTGGTAATTCAATTTTAATAGCATTTATTCTATGAAGTAAATCTTCTCTAAATAAGTCTTTAGAAACTAGCATTTTAAGATTTTTATGTGTAGCTGTTATTATTCTAGTTTTTACTTTAATAGATTTTGAGCCGCCAACTCTAAAAAATTCACCCTCTTGTAAGACTCTTAATAGCCTTGTTTGGACATCCATAGGCATATCGCCAATCTCATCTAGAAAGAGTGTGCCTTCTGAAGCTTGTTCAAATCTTCCAATTCTTTGATTGTAGGCTCCAGTAAAAGCTCCTTTTTCATGTCCAAATAATTCTGATTCAAGAAGTTCTGTTGGAATTGCTCCAGTGTTTATAGCTATGAATGGTTTATCTTTTCTAGTGCTTGATTCATGAATGGCTTTTGCTATTAATTCTTTTCCTGTTCCTGTTTCTCCTAGAATTAATACCCCAACATCTGTTTGAGCAATTTTGCCAATTGATTTATAAATACTTTGCATTGATTCAGATGATCCAATTATTTTTGGAATTTCTTTTGTTTCACCAAGGGAACTTGTTTTATTAAGAAGCATAGAATTTTTACAGCCTTTCTCTACTAGCGCCATAACTTCACCTATGTCAAAAGGCTTAGTTAAATACTCGTAAGCTCCTTTTTTTAAAGAATCTACGGTTGTCTCCAAATCAGAGAAAGCAGTCATAATAATTACAGGTATATACGGGTATTCTCTTTTAATTCTATCTAGCATATCTATGCCACTCATCTTAGGCATTCTGATGTCTGAAATTATTAAATTTGGTTCGTTATCTTTTAATTTCTCAAGCATTAATTCAGCTGTTTCAAAACTAAATACTTTATAATTCTCTTTTGATAATGCTTTTTCTAGAACCCATCTAATGGATTTATCATCATCAACAATAAATATAGTTTTTACTTCATTAGTCATTATTCTCTTTCTCTATGGGTAAAATAATTTTAAACACTGTTTTTCCTTTTTCTTCATCAAAAGTAATTATTCCATTATTAATTGAAACAAGTCTTTGCGATATAGATAAACCTAAGCCTGTACCATTGCTTTTGTCAGTCACTAAGGGCAAAAATAATTTATTCTTCATTTCTTCATTTATACCAACTCCATTATCAATAACACTTATAACTGCAACCAACTTATATTTTATTGAATTTATGGTGAAGTTTCGGTCAATACGAGTTTTTATTTCTATAAGCCCGTCTTTTATTATAGCCTCTTGAGAATTTTTAATAAGATTCATTAAAACTTGTATAATCATGTCTTTGTCAACTTTGACATCAGGTATACTTGGGTCGTAATTAAGTAATATATTATTTTTTTTTAATTCGTTCGTACCTAAAACTTTTATTACTCTATCTATTATTTCATGAATATTTATGTTTTCAAAAGAGGGCTCTTTATTCGGCCCTGACATTTTATCAATGTAATTTTTTAATCTGTCTACTTCTTTAATAATAATATCTACATATTCTTTATATTTAGAATCAATTTCTAATGCTAGAAGTTGTGCAGCACCTCTAATTCCACCTAGTGGATTTTTTATTTCATGAGCAAAGGATCTTGTAATTAATTGAGTAGTATTGTTTCTATCAATATAGCTAGCATTTGTAGCAATTTTTTTTTGTCTTTCAATAAGATTAATTTCCAACAATACGTGTTTTTCATTATTAATTGAAATAGCTTGAACATTACAATCAAGTTTGTATTTAGACTTTGTTTTTAGTGATACTTCAATATCTCTTGAAACGGATGCCTGGTTTAGAGCTATTGCATCATATACTTGGCTAATGATGATGTTATTCTTTTTTGCAAAAATCTCATTTATTTTTACATTTTTTAGATTTTTTTTACTATTTTGTAGAAAATTTTCACCAGACGAGTTTATGTGGACTATTTCCATAAATTTGTTGGTAATAATTACCGAGGTGCTGATGTTATCTAAAATATTGTACGAATCCATATTATAGATTATACAGGAAAAATGGTTATGCACAAAAAAAGTGCAAAAATAAATTAATATAGCGCCCTAAAAAAGGGCGCTTTAAATAAATCATTTACAAGCTGTAATACATTTCAAATTCTAATGGATGTGTATTTGCTTGAAAGGCTTGAACTTCTTCCATTTTAAGAGCAATGTATGCATCGATTGTATCATCATCAAAAACTCCGCCAGCTTTCAAGAAATCTCTATCAGAATCTAATGCTTTCAAAGCTTCATCAAGTGAAGAGCACACATGTGGTATTTTTGCTTCTTCTTCTGGGCTTAGGTCATCAAACAAATCAATATCCATATTTTTTCCAGGATCTATTTGATTTTTAATGCCATCTAAACCTGCCATCATTAGTGCTGTGAATGTAAGATAAGGGTTACCACAAGCGTCAGGGAATCTTACTTCAATCCTTCTTGCCTTAGGATTAGCTTCATAAGGAATTCTGATACTTGCGGACCTATTTTTAGCAGAATAAGTTAAAATAGTTGGGGCTTCAAAGCCTGGAACTAATCTTTTGTAACTATTGGTTGCAGCGTTAGAAAAGGCATTAATTGCTTTTGCATGTTTAATTATTCCACCTATGTAATATAGGGCAGTTTGAGATAGACCGCCATATTCGTCTCCTAAGAATAAATTTTCACCATTTTTGAATAAAGATTGGTGAACATGCATTCCATTACCATTATCATTTATAATTGGTTTAGGCATAAAAGTTGCGGTTTTTCCATAATTGTGAGCTACATTATGAATTACATATTTCATAATTTGGTTCTGGTCAGCTCTTTTGACCATTGTGTTAAACTTTGTTCCTATCTCACATTGACCTGCAGTAGCGACTTCGTGATGATGAACCTCTGTCTCTACTCCCATTTCTTCTAATACGTTACACATAGCAGAACGGATATCTTGTAACGAGTCAACTGGAGGTACAGGGAAATAACCACCTTTAACTCCTGGTCTATGACCTGTATTGCCATCAGCATAAGGCTCTCCAGAACTAAAGCAACCTTCTTCAGACTCAACTCTGTAGAAAGACTCACCAATTTCATTTCCAAAAGTTACAGAATCAAAAATGAAGAATTCAGGTTCTGGGCCAAAGAATGCAGTATCTGCTATACCAGAGTCATTTAAATATTTTTCAGCCCTATTAGCTATTGACCTTGGATCTCGGCTATAACCTTCGCCTGTGCTCGGTTCAAGAATATTACAGCGTATTGTTAGTGTAGAATCACTAAAAAAAGGGTCCATAATAGCCGTTTCAACATCTGGCATAAGTATCATGTCGGATTCGTTAATTGCTTTCCAGCCAGCAATAGAAGAACCATCAAACATTTTGCCGTTTTCAAATAAAGATTCATCTACTGCACTTGAAGGGAGTGTTACGTGTTGTTCTTTGCCTTTTGTATCTGTGAATCTTAAATCGACAAATTTTACGTCATTCTCCTTTATTGTTTTCATTATATCTGACATTATTCGCTCCTATAATTGATTACATTAATATCATTTTATCTTGTAAATTATGCATATTTTATGCCAATTAGTAGTAGACATAAAAAATATGGCTAAAATTGTGTTAAATTGTTTGTACTATTCAATGATATATGAGATTTATATAGTAGTATATTAATAATTCAAAATTAAATTTTTTTGTAAAATAGACCTACATGGCTGGATAATTTTTAAAATTATGACGTTTCAAGAAATTATATTTAAACTAAAATCTTTTTGGGCAAATCAAGGGTGTGTATCATTGGAACCATATGATTTTCCAGTTGGGGCTGCAACATTTCATCCATCAACATTCTTAAGAGCTCTTGGACCAGAACCCTGGAAAGCAGTATATGCGCAACCCTGCAGAAGACCAACCGATGGAAGATATGGAGAAAACCCAAATAGATTACAGCATTATTACCAACTTCAAGTTCTTTTAAAGCCGTCACCAGATAACATACAAGATCTGTACATTGAATCGTTAGCAAATATTGGCATAGAAAGAAAAAACAATGATATCAAATTTATAAACGATAATTGGGAGTCGCCAACACTTGGGGCGGCTGGGGTCGGATGGGAAGTGTGGTTAAATGGCATGGAAATAAGTCAATTCACATATTTTCAACAAGTAGGAGGAATTGAATGTAAACCAGTCTCAGGAGAGTTAACTTATGGACTTGAAAGAATAGCAATGCACCTTCAATCTGTTGATAACTTGTATGAAATAAAGTGGAATAACGATATCACTTATGGCGAGATATATCTTCAAAACGAAGAAGAGAATTCCAAATATAATTTTGAGCTTGTAGAGCCTAAAATACTAATTAATTTATTTGATGATCTAGAAAAAGAATGCGTAAGTTTAATAGATAAAAATTTACCTATACCAGCTTACGATATACTTTTGCAAAATTCACACGCTTTAAACCTTCTTGATTCTAAACAAGCTATATCTGCAACAGAGAGACAAGCCTACATTTTGAGGCTAAGGAAACTAGCATTTTTGATAGCAGAAAAATATCTAGAAAATAGGAAAAAAATAAACTTCCCTTTAATTAAGAATAATTAGCCATGGCAAACAATAATCTACTTTTTGAAATTGGTTTAGAAGACCTTCCGTCAAAAAATTTAAATATTTTTTCAGATAAAATTAAAATTAATATTGAGAAAAATTTAAAAAAAAATGGTATTAATTTTTCATCAATTGAAAATTTTTATACAAATATAAGGCTAATTTTTTTGATAAAAAATGTTGATGAAAAAATTATAAAAGAAAAAAAACTCATTAAAGGCCCACCTATTGATAAATGTTACGAAAATAATAAACCGACAAAAACAGCAATGGGTTTTGCAAAAAAATATAAAGTTGATCTTAGTGAGCTAATTAAGAAAGAAATTGATGGAAAAGAATATTTATTTTGCGTAGAGCCTGAAAGCACAATTTATTTAGACAAAATTATAGCTCCTTTATTAGAGCAGTCACTAAATAGTGTTGAAGAGCAAAAAAAGATGAGGTGGGGTGATTCTAGTGCATCTTTCATAAGACCTATAAGATGGCTTTTATTAATTTTGGACGATAAACACATTTCAGGAGAAATATTTGGCATAGATATAAAAAATTATACTTACGGCAATAAAAATATTTTAAATAAAAAGATTAATATTAAAAATGTTGAGGACTATTTTGATATCTTAACGAAAGAAAATATAGAAATTAGGCAGAAAAAAAGACAAGAAATAATTCTAGAAG
Source organism: Gammaproteobacteria bacterium (assembly GCA_038114285.1). GTDB lineage: Bacteria > Pseudomonadota > Gammaproteobacteria > Poriferisulfidales. The sequence goes on from JAYNQN010000003.1 coordinate 17,259, forward strand.
AAATTAATACAATCGCATTAGAAAATAAATTTGAAAATATATTAGATAAAGATCTAGTTGATGAGTTGGCTAATATGGTTGAGTATCCATACTTATATCTAGGCACTTTCCCTGAAAAATATTTAGAATTACCTGATGAAGTTTTAAAATATGTAATACAAGATACACAGAAATATTGTCTTGTATACAAAGATGGTAAAATTATAAATTATTTTATTGGTGTTTCTAATGTTAAAATTAATAATAATATTATAATTGGAAATCAAAGGGTAATAAATCCAAGATTAGACGATGCTAGCTTTTTTATTTCAAAAGACTTAGCAAGTGATATTTTTAGCAAGAAAGAATTTTTGAAAAGACTAATTTTCCATAAGAAACTTGGAAGTGTATTTGACAAGGTCGAGAGAATTAAAAAGCTATCATCTCATATCAACAAAAAAAGTTATTCAGATAATCACTTAAAATTTAGAGAAATAGCTGATATATGTAAATTAGATTTAATCTCAAACATGGTTGTTGAAATTCCAAAGTTGCAAGGCCATATCGGAAGTTATTATGCTTCAGAATTAGGTTTAAATGATACTGTGGCAGAAGGAATACGTGAACATTATGCTCCAAGAAACCCTGAGGATAAAATACCATCTAGTGTAGATGCGCAAATAGTTTCAATGGCAGATAAATTAGACACTATTGTCGGTATATTTTTGGCCGATGAAAAGCCAACAGGCACAAGAGATCCCTTAGGAATTAGGAGAGCAACAAATGGACTTCTAAGAATATTACTTGAAACAAATTACAGTATAAATTTAACTGAGTTGGTAAATATATCATCTAAATTAATTCATAATACATGTGGCGTAGTTGGGGAAGATAAGAATTTTGAAAGTGACTGTAATCTATTTTTTACAGAAAAATTATTTTATATTCTCAAAGAAAACTATAATTTTAATGATAATGTTATTCAATCCGTATTGAATAGGGGAAATGATCTAAGCCCTTATGAATCTCTGATGAGAATAAAGGCTTTGAATAGTATATTAGCAGATCCTAATTATGAAGGTTTATTTGAAAACGCAAAGAGAATATCTAATATTTTAAAAAAATCAGAAAAAAATTTATTTTAAAAATTTAATAAAAATTTACTAAGAGAATCTAGCGAAAAGATATTATATAATGCTGTTATTGAAATTGAGAATGACTTGGAGTTAGCTTTAAGCAAAAATGATTATGTTAATTATTTAAAAAATTTAAATACTCTTAGTTCTAGTATAAAAATTTTCTTTGATAATGTAATGATTAATGTTGAAGACGAAGATACTAAAATTAATAGATTATCGTTGCTAGTTTTAATTAATAATCATTATACAAATTTTGCAAATATTGCAATTTTAAGTCACTAGATGAAAATTATAATGGTCGATAACATACAAAAATATATTCTAAAAAGATTTTTTCCATTTAGGGATTGGATTTCAGAATTAAAAAATCCAAAAATTTTGCAGGCAGATATTGTTGCAGGTCTAACTGTAGCGTTAGTCCTAGTACCTCAATCAATGGCATATGCGCAACTAGCAGGCTTGCCTCCGTATTATGGTTTGTATGCTTCTTTCTTACCTGTAGCCGTAGCCTCAATTTTTGGGTCTTCTAGACAATTAGCGACAGGCCCTGTAGCTGTAGTAAGTCTTTTAACAGCTGCAGCATTAGAACCAATAGCTAGTAATGATCCATCTGGTTATGTAGCTTATGCAATAATGCTGGCCTTTTTGGTAGGACTTTTTCAGTTATCTCTTGGCCTGCTAAGAATGGGTGTCCTGGTTGATTTTTTATCACATCCAGTAGTAACTGGATTTACTAATGCTGCAGCAATAATAATTGCAACTTCACAATTGTCTAAGTTATTTGGAGTAAATGTCGAATCTTCAGAGCATCACTATGAAACTGTTATTAATGTAATATTTGAGTCAATAAATAATACTCATAGTCCAACTTTAATGATGGGTCTCCTAGCAATATTTATAATTATTTTTGTGAGAAAAATTTCTAGTAAATATCCAGCTGTATTAATTTCTGTAATGATAACAACATTTATATCATGGTATGTAAATTTTGAGATTAATTATGGAGGCAAAGTTATTGGAGTTGTTCCAGACGGTCTCCCATCTATTCAAATGCCACAAATAGATCTTGCGCAATTAGTAAATCTTGGGACAGTTGCGATTGCAATAAGTCTTATTGGTTTTATGGAAGCTATATCGATCGCTAAAGCAATGGCTACACAAACAAAACAAAGATTAGATGCAGATCAAGAATTAATAGGCCAAGGATTAAGTAATATCGTTTCAAGTTTTTTTCAAGGCTATCCAGTATCTGGATCATTCTCAAGATCCGCAGTAAATATATCTGCAGGAGCAGTAACTGGATTTTCATGTGTAGTTACGGGGCTTGTAGTTGGTATAACCTTACTATTTTTAACACCTTTGCTTTATCACCTACCACAAGCAACATTAGCAGCTGTTATTATTACAGCTGTTATAAATTTGATTAAATTTAAACCTATTAAATATGCTTGGAGGGTTCAAAAACACGACGCTATAATTTCTGTAATTACTTTTTTTGTGACACTTCTTTTAGCACCAGAATTAGAAATAGGCATAATTGTAGGTATAGTTTTATCTTTAGGAAGTTACTGTTATAGATCTATGAGACCAAGAATTATTTGTTTATCAAAAAATAAGCAAGGTGTATTTAGAAACTCTGATACAAATAATATTCCTAAATGTTGCTCAATTTCTGTAATGAGATTTGATGGCCCTCTTATTTTCACAAATGCTGGACACTTTGAAAATGAAGTTATAGAAAGAGTTGCTACAAAGCCAGAACTTAGATATTTTATAATAGATGCAACAGCTATAAATGAAATTGATGCTACAGGACAAGATATGTTGCACAGCTTGTCATCAAGACTTTACGAACAAAATATAAATTTATTTTTTGCAAGAGTTCATAAACCAATACAAAAAATATTTACTGATACGGGATTTTCAACTGGACAGTGGAGTAGTCATTTTCATAGAACAATTGATGATGCAATAGAATATGCTTGGTCAGATTTAGGGTGCACAAATGTATCACCGCCATTCTGCACAAGTGAAGTATGTCCAATGAATAGGGATACTGCTGGATTGTCTTCAATATATGAGGCAAGTATAAAAAAAATAAAAAAAGAATAATTTATTTTAATAAATAACAAACTTCTGAAATTTTATGCCCTAAAAGCATCCCTCTTTTTTCAAATTTTGTTAAATGTCTAAATTTATATAAAGATATATCGTTAATTCTCTCAAAATTATCATTTTGATTAAACAAGTCAATAATACTATTACTATAGTTGGACCAATCTGTAGCGATTTTTATAAAGCCTCTTTTTTTCAATTTTAGGCTAATTAAATTTATAAAATTAGTATTTATTATCCTTCTTTTATGATGTTTTTTTTTAGGCCAAGGGTCTGGAAAAAATAAGGATATTCCAAATAAACTGCTATTTTCAATATAATTTTCTAGCAAATCAACTGCATCATGATTAAAAATTACTAAATTACTTAGTTTGTGTTTTGATATTTGTTTTAAAATTCTGCCAATACCAGATTGGTAAACTTCTACACCGATAAAGTTTTTTTCTGGGTTTTCTTTTGCAATACTTATTAATAGTTTCCCATCACCAAAACCTATATCCATTATGCATGGATTGCTGTTATTAAATATCTGGTGATAATTTAAAATTTCTATTGCATTATGAAAATTTGAATTTTCATTTTTACTCTCAAGAAATTTCTTTTGCGATGAGGTTAATCTCTTATTTCTTTTTACAAAACTTTTTATGCTTTTTTGTGCTTTCATGATATTGCATCAGTTTTATTACTTGTGGATATTGCAACTTCGCTAACCTTCATTCTTTTTGCTAAATATGCTTTTCTTCCAGATATAACAGCATGCTTCATGGCTTCTGCCATTAATATGGGATTATCTGACATAGCAATTGCTGAATTTAATAAAACACCATCACAACCAAGTTCCATTGCGATCGTTGCATCGCTTGCGGTGCCAATTCCTGCATCTACAATTATTGGTACATTTGAGTTTTTAATTATTTTTTTTAAATTATCCCTGTTTGTTAATCCTTTGCCAGAACCAATTGGCGATGCAAGAGGCATTACAGAAACACAGCCTACTTTTTCTAATTCTTTTGCTAAACCAATATTATCTGTTGTATATACCATTAAAGAAAAACCTAGGTTAGCAAGTTCTTTTGCAGCTAAAAGTGTTTCTTCTTCATTTGGTAACAGGGTTTCTTTATCTTTGAGAACCTCTAGTTTTATAAGATTATCATTTAAAAGTTCTTTAGCAAGTAAAGCAACTCTTATTGCATCTTCAGCACTATAGCACCCTGCCGTATTTGGAAGTATTTTATATTTAGTTGAATCAATATAGTCTAATAAATTTTTTTGTCTACTGTCTTGCCCAATATTTGTTCTTTTTATCGCAACAGTAATCATCTCAGCTCCACTAGCATCAAGAGCATCTTTTGTTTGTTTATAATCTTTATATTTCCCGCTACCAATAATTAATCTAGAACTATATTTTCTTTTACCAATAATTAGACTCATTTTTAACCACCACCAACGGCTGTAATAATTTCAATTTTATCATTTTTATTGACTTTAGTTTCCCCCCAAAGATTTTTTGAAATAATTTCTTGATTTATTTCTATAACAATATTACTAGAGTTTAAATGATTTTTTTCTAAAATATCATATAAGCTTGAGTTCTCGTTTACATTAAAATTTTTTCCGTTAATAGTTATATTCATTTTGACTTTAAATGCTCTTTCATTGTTTTTACATAATGTTTTGATGAGAAACTTATGTACTCAATCTCATTTTTTGTTAATTCTCTTACAGGCTTTGCAGGCGATCCTTTGTATAACATACCTGATTCAATTTTTTTATTTGGACTCACAAGACTTCCAGCTGCAATCATGGAATTACTTTCAATAATAGCCCCATCTAAAATTATACTACCGATACCTATTAACGATTTACTTTTAATTGTGCAAGCATGAAGTATTGCTCCGTGGCCGATTGTAACATCATCTTCAATAATTAGAGGTAAGCCGCCTGGTGTAAAATCATTATCACTAGTTACATGTAAAATTGATCCATCCTGAATATTAGTTCTCTCACCAATTAAAACCTTTTGCACATCTCCTCTAATAACTGTCTCTGGCCATATTGAAGATTCTTTCCCTATAGTAACATCACCAATTATAGTGGATTTGTCATCTACATAAGCTGTTTTATGTATTATAGGCTTTGAGTTCTTAAATTTTCGTATTGTCATTTTTTTGTTGTATTATAGTTTCTTTGATTAACCATATTAAATTATTTTTATAATGTTTAAAAATAAACTTTGTCTATATATTAAATTAATGAGGTTAAATAACCCCATAGGTATATTTTTGCTTCTATGCCCACCATTTTGGGTAATTGCGCAAACTACAGAGGGTGATATTTATAATATAGTTAGTTTAATTTTTTTAGTAGGCGTAATTACGACAAGAAGCATTGGATGTGTAGTAAATGATTTTTTTGATAAAAATTTTGATATAAAAGTAAGAAGGACAAAAGACAGACCATATGCGGCAAATTTAATTGACAAAAAAGAAGTTTTACTGTTATTTATATTTTTATCATTCTTAAATATCTCACTTCTATTTTTTTTGAATATAAAAACAATTATTTTGGCGATTTTAGCTATTATATTGATTATTACATATCCTCTTACAAAACGCTTTTTTATAGCACCCCAGTTATTTCTAGGTATAACATTTGCTATATCTACTCTTATGGCGTACACAGCAGTAACAAATTTGTATCCATCATTTATAGTATGGATATTTTTTTTCGCAACTATGATATGGGTAACTATGTTCGATACGATGTATGCAATAGCAGATAGAGATGATGATCTTGAGATTAATATAAATTCAACAGCTATTTTTTTTGGAAAACAAGATAAGTCCATTATTGCTATACTTCAAACGATTTTTTATCTATTAATAGTTTTTATTGGGTTTTTTCAAGGATTTGGATATTGTTTCTATTTATTTTTGTTTCTCGCCATCGCAGTAGGTGTGTATAATCAGAAGTTAATTATGAATAGTCAGCCTGATTTATGTATTCAGGCTTTTAAGAATAATCAATATATAGGATTTTTAATTTTCATGGGTATATATGGAGAATATATTTTATGAGTATCTTACGAAATGATTGGGAATTAGATGAAGTACTTAGGCTTTATGATAAGCCTTTTAATGAATTATTATATAATGCACATGAAACACATATCGAGAATCATAAAAAAGATGCAGTACAGGTGTGTACTCTTTTATCCATCAAAACAGGGGGATGCCCGGAAGATTGTGGCTACTGCTCTCAAAGCATACATAGTAAAGACCCTATTGAATCGACACCTTTGATGTCATTAGAAGAAGTTAAAAAACAAGCAAAGCAAGCTAAAGAACAAGGCGCAACAAGGTTTTGTATGGGCGCAGCTTGGAGAAGACCGAGTAATAAAAATATTGATCGAGTCATAAAGATGATAGATGTTGTTCACGACCTTGGTATGGAGAGCTGTGTAACTTTGGGAATGCTATCTGAAGATCAAGCGTTAAGATTATCCAAATCAGGATTAAATTATTATAATCATAACTTAGATACATCACGTGATCATTATGCAAAAGTTATTAGTACACGAAATTATCAAGACAGATTAAATACCTTAAAATATGTTAGAAAATCTGGAATAAAAGTTTGTTCTGGAGGAATATTGGGTCTTGGTGAGTCAAGAAGAGATAGAGCCGAATTATTAATAGAGCTTGCAAATTTAGAGCAGCACCCAGAGTCAGTTCCTATTAATATGTTAGTTAAAATGGAAGGAACAAGATTATACGATAACGAAAAAATAGACGAATTAGAATTTATTAAAACAATAGCAATAACAAGAATAATGATGCCAAAAACATATGTAAGACTATCAGCTGGAAGAGAAACAATGGCAGATTCTATGCAAGCATTATGCTTTTATGCTGGAGCAAATTCTGTATTTTATGGAGAAGAATTATTAACAGCGCCTAATGTTGAAGTTGAAAAAGATAGAGAGTTGTTTAACAGGTTAGGTATGACAATAGAAGGCGATAATCAAAATCCAAAAGAAATAAAAACCATTAATGATGTAAATGTTGAAGAAAAAAAAGGCATTCATAATTTAAAATTAATTAATTAATTATTACGAAAAATTTGAAGAACATTATAAATAAAAATCTTTCGGACCTTAAAATATCTGGGAATTATAGAGTAAGGAAAGCTAAAGATTCAGGTAACTCAAATTTATTTGTTTATAAAGGTAAAAACTACTTATCCTTTGCTAGTAACGATTATTTATCTTTATCAAATGATAAAAGAATTATTGCATGCGCTAAAAAAGCATTAGATAGACATGGTTTTGGTAGTGGCTCATCTCCTCTAATATCAGGTTACTCTAAATATCACTCTAAGCTTGAGGAAGAAATTTCTGAATATTTAGGACAAGAAAAAACTTTATTATTTAGTACCGGATATCAGGCTAACTTGGGAGTAATAAATTCAATTATTAACAGAAAAGATAATATTATTGCTGATCAACTTAACCATGCTTCCTTAATTGATGGCTCAATATTATCGAGAGCAAATTTTAAGCGATATAAGCATAATGAAATGGCTAGTCTTGAAAATATAGTATCAAGAGTTACTGAACAAAAAAAAAATACTTTAATTATTAGCGATTCATTATTTAGCATGGATGGAGATTTAGCAAATTTAAAAGAATTAAATAATATTTCAAAAAAACATGACTCCATGCTGTTAATTGATGAAGCACATGCTATTGGCATTATTGGAAAAAATGGAAAGGGCTTGGTTAATAAATATTCTTTGAATAACAAAAACAATATTTTCGTAACAGGTACTTTTGGCAAAGCTATAGGAACATATGGTGCCTTTTTTTCTGGAAAGAAAGATTATGTGGAATATGTTATGCAAAAAGCAAGAGGATACATTTATTCTACGTCTATTCCTATAAATTCTGTTGAAGCAACGAGAAAATCTTTAAAAATAATATCAGAAGAAAATTGGAGAAGAGAAAAATTATTAAGTCTTATAAAATACTTTAGAAAAAATATTAAAAATACAAATTTCAATATTTTAGATAGTGATACACATATTCAAGCAATTATTATAGGGGATAGTAAGAGCGCGACTTTTACTAGCGAAGAATTATTGAAACATGGAATTTATTTGCCAGCAATAAGACCGCCAACGGTAGAGGAAGGAAAGTCTAGATTAAGAATATCTTTAACAGTTGATCATGAAGAATCAGATATCAAATATTTAATAAATATTTTAGATACGATTTCAAAAAATCTTGTACAATTCAAGCATGGGTAAGAAATTTAATATACTTTTGGGGATTACGGGTGGTATTGCTGCATATAAATCTGCAGAATTAGTTAGACTATTAACAAAAAAGAACCATCAAGTGCGAGTTGTGATGACAAGAACTGCAGAAGATTTTATAACCCCGTTAACTTTTGAAACTTTAACAGGTAATAAAGTTTATCAATACAATACTGTTGAAAAAAATAAGCCTATGCTTCATATAGATTTGGCTAAATGGGCTGATATAATTTTAGTTGCTCCTACAACTGCAGAGTTTCTTTCTAAAATACTTCATGGTAGAGCAGATGATATGCTCACAACAACTTGCCTTGCTTGCAACAAAAAAATAATTTTAGCACCAAGTATGAACAAAAATATGTGGCAAAATGAAGCAACGCAAGAAAATTATAAAACATTAAAAAAAAGAGGCATATATTTTTCTGGACCAGAATATGGAAGTCAAGCATGCGGAGATATAGGTTCTGGAAGAATGAAGGAGCCAAAAGACATAGTAGAAGATGTTGAGATATTACTAGAAAACAGATCTGATCTTTTTAAAGATAAAAAAATAGTTATTACAGCAGGTCCAACAGTAGAAAATATTGATCCAGTAAGATATATATCAAATAGAAGTTCTGGAATGATGGGTTGTGAGATTGCAAATGCTTTTTATAACCAGGGTGCAGAAGTTTTTCTCGTTAAAGGACCTTGTAATTACAAACAACATGATGAAATTAATTCTATAGATGTGATAAGTGCAAAAGACATGCTTAATTCTGTTGAAAAAAATATAAAAAATTGTGATATTTTTATTTCAGCTGCTGCAGTATCAGATTTTATACCAAAGGCTTTATCTGAAAATAAAATAAAAAAAGAAGATACTTTAAATATAGAATTAAAACACAATGTAGATATATTAAAAACAATTTCAGAAAAATATAATGTTTTTTCAATAGGATTTGCAGCCGAAACAGAAGATTTAAAAATAAATGCTATTAAAAAACTTAAAAATAAAAAAATTTCAGTCATTGCTGCTAACAAAGTTAGTTTTTCTGAAGGAATAGATAGCGTGGATAATTCAATTACTTTATATTGGGGAAATGGCATGGAAAAAACCCTAGATTTAAAAAATAAAAAAGACCTTGCCATAGAGTTTGTTGAAGAAATTTCAAATATTTACAATTAAAATAGTTAATATATATGTTAAAAAAAGTCCAAGTTAAAATTCTTAATTCAAAAGTTAATTCTGACATTAAATTGCCTACATATGCGACAGATGGATCAGCTGCCATTGATTTACGGGCTTGCATAGATGATAAAATAAATCTTAAGCCAAAAAATACAATTTTAATACCAACGGGATTATCGTTTTATATAGAAGATAAAGATTATGCAGGTATTATTCTGCCTAGATCAGGATTAGGCCATAAGCATGGCATCATCTTAGGCAACTCTGTTGGTTTAATAGATTCTGATTATCAAGGAGAATTAATGGTCTCTTTATTCAATAATAGCGATAAAAATTTTGAAATTGTCTCTGGAGATAGAATAGCTCAATTTATGCTAATACCTGTTGTCAAAATTGAATATGATTTTGTTGATGAGTTTGTTACCTCAGAAAGATCTACTGGTGGCTTTGGTCATAGTGGAACAAAATAATGAAAGTTTCAAAAAATATTTTTAAAGCCTATGATATTAGAGGTATATATGGAAAAGAATTAACTATTTCATCAGCTAAATTAATAGCAAAATCATTATGTCAAATATACAAGAATGGAAATGATAAAATCGTAATAGGTAGAGATGGAAGGTTATCAAGCCATGATTTGTCAGTAGCATTAACAAATCAATTTTTAGAGTGTGGAAAAAACGTTATAGATATTGGCCAAGTTCCAACACCTATACTATATTTTGCTGTAGAAAATCTAAAATTAAATTCTGGAATTATGATTACTGGTAGTCATAACCCAAAAGAATATAATGGACTAAAAATTATAATGGATGGTCATACACTTGCCGGTGAAGAGATTAAAAATATACACAGTTTTATCTTAAAAGATAATGCATGTAATTTAAATGATAAGAAAACAACTTTAGAAAATATAAATTTTGAAGATAAATACATTAACTCTTTGTGTAAAGATATAAAAATTAAAAAAAATATAAAAATTATAATAGATGGTGGAAATGGTGTAGCTGGAAAACTTGCAATTAAAGCATTTAAGAATTTAGGATTAGATGTAATTGATTTATTTTGTGATATTGATGGAAATTTCCCAAATCACTCACCAAACCCAAGTGAGCTAAAAAATCTACAAGATCTAATAAAATTGATAAAAGAAAAAAAATATGATCTAGGTATAGCATTTGACGGGGATGGTGATAGATGTGTGCTTGTGGATAATATGGGAAATGTATTGTGGCCAGATAAACAGATGATGCTTTATTCTAAAGATGTTCTATCAAATAATAAGGGAGCAAATATAATATATGATATAAAGTCTTCAAAAAATCTTAAAGGATACATAGAAAATTTCGGGGGGAAACCTATAATTTGTAGAACAGGGCATTCTTATATAAAGAAGAAAATGAAAGAGGTAAACGCAATCTTAGCCGGAGAGATGTCAGGGCATATTTTTTTTCATGATAGATGGTACGGTTTTGATGATGGAATATATGCTGCAGCAAGAATGATTGAAATAATTTCACAAGGACACTTAACGAGTGCTGAACTATTTGATGAATTGCCACAATCTTTCTCAACACCAGAAATAAATATAAAGGTTAATAAGGATGGCTTTCAGCATGATTTTATGGAAGAATTCAGCAGGAATGCGGAATTTCCTGATGCAGCAGAAATAATAAAAATAGATGGATTGAGAGCAGAATATGATGGTGGATGGGGTTTGTTAAGACCATCAAATACATCTCCATATTTAGTTATGAGGTTTGAAGCGGACACAAAAGAATGTTTAAACAAAATAAGAAGAAATTTTATAAATGAGATCCTAAAAATAGATTCTTCACTAGAGATACCTAATGAATAAAGATAAAGCAAAGCAAGTAGTAAAAATTTTAACTGAATCATTACCTTTTATACAAAAATTTTCAAAAAAAATTTGTGTCGTTAAATACGGTGGTGCAGCAATGGTACAAGACGAGTTAAAATATAGCTTTGCAACCGATATAGCACTAATGAAGCAAGTTGGTATTAATGTAATAGTCGTTCATGGGGGAGGCCCTCAAATTGACAAAGAATTATCAAAAGTTAATATAAAAAGAAATTTTGTAGATGGTATAAGAGTTACTGACGAAATGACAATAGAAGTTGTTTCAAATACATTAAATAATATAGTAAATAAAGAAATAGTTGATCTAATTAACAGAAATGGAGCAAATGCAATAGGAATTGCAAAAAACGAAAATAGCTATATTAAAGTTAAAAAATATGAATCGAAAGAAATAGATTATGGTTACGTTGGAGAAATAACTAATGTTAATACAAATTATTTGTATGAATTAATGAATTCAAATTATATACCTGTAATAGCACCTTTAGGTTATGACTCAAATAATGATATATATAATATAAATGCTGACTCAGCAGCTAGTGCAATTGCATCTCAATTATCAGCTGAGAAATTAATTTTTTTAACTGACCAGCAAGGTGTTTTAAATGATAGTAAAGAGTTAATATCATCTTTAAACTTCTCTGAAATAAAAAATCTTATAGATTTAAATATAATTTCAGGGGGGATGCTTCCCAAAATACAAGCATGTATAAGTGCAATAGAAAATAATGTAAAAATGGCACATATAGTTGATGGAAGGGTCCAGCATTCAGTTCTATTAGAAATTTTTACAAAAGAAGGTATAGGCACATTAGTAAAAAATGACTAAATGTTTAATAATAGGATCAGGGCTAGTTGGCTTAACTACAGCATACGAATTAATTAAACAAGGTCATAATGTAACGATTATTGATAATAGTCAAAAAGGACAGGCTTCTAAATCTGCAGCAGGGCTTTTATATCCACTAAGCCCATGGTCAAATTCAAGATATATGCAAGAAATATGTATCAGCGGCCATCAAGAATATAATAATTTTTTTAAAAACTTAAGTATCAATGAACAAAAAGAAATATCTATTGAGAAAAAAAATATAATAATTTTTGGTAAAAACTTAAATAATGCAAAAGAATGGTACAAAAAAAAGAATTTTATAGAATCAGAATATTATGAGAAAAAAATAAAGATAATTGAAGATAATATAAAAGAGAAATTTCAAAATTATTTATTAATAAAAAATATTAATATTATTAATCCGAATGAATTAATAAAATTTTATATAAAAAAACTTAAAAATTATGGAGTAATTTTTAAAAATGAAAATATTATTAATATATATGATTATATAGATAATAATAAAAATAATAATTATGATTTTATAGTAATTGCAGCAGGATCATGGAGTAATCAAATATTAAAAGATTCAGCAATTGATTTAAAACCAATTAAAGGACAGCTGTTAGAATTTAAAACTTCAAAAAAATTGATTGAAAATGTTATATTATTTGATGATTACTATATTATTCCAAAAAAAAATAACACTATCTTAATAGGTGCAACTTTAGAAGATGTTGGTTTCAAAAATGGCATAACCGAAGAGGCCAAAGAATATCTCAGGAAACCTATAAGTCAAATTTTCTCTTTTAATATAGATATTCTAGACGAAAAATATACATATGGTTTTAGGCCTTATGCAGGTATTCAGGATCCATATATAAAAAAAGATAATAAAAATAATAGAATTATTTATAATTTTGGTCATTATAGATATGGGGTTCTAACTGCAATAACTTCTGCTAAAATTGTTAGTAACTTAGTTGACTAGTTTTGTTTTGCCTATGTAGCTCAGTTGGTAGAGCATTTCACTCGTAATGAAAAGGTCGTCAGTTCAATTCTGACCATAGGCTCAAAATTTTAATTTAAATAAAAAGCTTTTTATGTCAAAATGTTAATAAACAGGAGGATGTTATGGATATTTTTAGAGTTGTAGCTTTGTCTTTAGGAATTATTATTTGCGTGCTAACAGTTTACTTTGCACTTGCTGGTATTGGTTATTTCTAAAACTTCTAATTTTTAGTTACTAATTCTTTAGGTATCTTAAATGTTATATCTTCTACGATACCTGGCGTACTAATAACTTTTATAGCCCCAAACACTTTAAGTTTACTAATTATAGATTGAACAAGAACTTCTGGGGCAGATGCTCCGGCAGTAAGACCAATATTTTTTTTATTCGTAAGCCATTTTACATCTAAATCATCAGCGCTATCTAATAAATAAGCGGGTACGCCAGCTCTTGTTGCTATTTCTTTTAGTCTATTTGAGTTTGAACTGTTACTAGATCCTACAACAAAAATAATATCACATTTTTTTGTTAAATCTTTTACAGCATTCTGACGATTTGTTGTTGCATAACAAATATCACCTTTTGCTGGTTCAATTACATTATTAAATTTTTTTTTAATTTTATTTATTACATTTTTTGTATCATCAATAGATAAAGTAGTTTGTGTGACATAAGCAATCTTTTTTTCTTTATCAAAATCAAGATTATCTACATCTGTTTCATTTTCAACTAGTACTATTTTAGAATTAGAATCAGAAACATATCTTCCAATTGTTCCTTCAACTTCAGGATGTCCTTTATGGCCAATTAAAATTGTATTGATATTTTTTTTTGAAAGTCTTACAACTTCCATATGAACTTTTGTTACTAAGGGGCATGTGGCATTAAAAATTTGAAGTTTTCTATTTTCAGATTTTTTTATAACATCATTAGAAACGCCATGTGCACTATAAATTAATATTGAGTGTTCTGGGACTTTATTAATATCTTCAATAAAAATAACACCTTTTTCTTTTAATTCATCAACAACGTAATTATTGTGTACAATTTCATGTTTTACATAAATTGGAGAGCCAAAGATGTCAAGAGCCTTATTGGTGATTTCTATTGCCCTGTCTACGCCAGCACAAAAACCTCTTGGGTTTGCTAGGATAATGTTCATATACTTTTTTTGTTATTAAATAATATCGAGTATAGCAACATTATTACCCCTGTAGAAATTGCAATATCAGCAATATTAAATATTGGCCAGTAAAAATTATTATAGTGGATTTCAATAAAATCAATAACATATCCAAAGAAAATCCTATCATATAAATTTCCAAGAGCGCCAGCTAGTATAAAACTATAAGCTATGTACTCCGCGTTTTTATCCTTAATTAGAAGCATTACTATAACAAATATTACAATTAAGCTAAAAATTATAAAAAACCATCTTTGCCAACCACCTGCATCACTTAAGAAACTAAATGCTGCCCCATAATTAAAGGCAAGTGTAAAATTTAGATAATTATTTATAGATACTGAATGATTTAGGATTAAATTATTAATAGCATAATTTTTTGTAATCAGATCTAGAAAAAATATTATGAATATTAATAAAAATACTATTTTATTTTTTTTAAGCATTTATTCTTATTTCGCCTTCGCCAAAAACATTTGATATGCATCTATTGCATACATTAATATATTTTTTATCTTGACCAACAGTTTTACATTTATGCCAGCATCTTTCACATTTTTTATTTTTTGAATTTATGATATCTATAATTATATTATGTTCATTTATTGCTATTGAACTTGATGAGGTAGCAATATCGTTAATATCCATCAAGGTTGCATTTGAAGTAATAAATATAAATTTTAATTCTTTACCAAGAGAATTTAATGTATTAAATAAATCCCTAGAACAATAAATAGTGATATCTGCATCTAAAGATGATCCAATAATATTTTTCTCTCTCTTCTCTTCTAATGCTTTTGATACTGCTTTTTTTACTTCAAGAATATCATTCCAATTATTATCAGTGATATTGCATTTTTGAAAATTATTTATATCTAAATTTATCCAGTTACCTAAAAAAATTGACTCATCTTTAATTTCAGGTATGTGCTGCCAAGCCTCTTCAGCTGTGTGTGGACATATTGGAGCAATCCATGTAAGAAGTATTTTGGCTAGATAAAACATAGTATGCTGACCAGAAATTCTTTCTTTAGAATTTTTCTTGCAAGTGTATTGCCTGTCTTTTATTACGTCTAAATAAAATGATCCTAATTCATTTACACAAAAACTATGTATAAGTTGAGTTAATTGATGAAAATTATAACTATTGTAGCTATCTATGATAATGTTTTGAGTACTCATGGCCTTTTTTATAATCCATTTATCTAGTTCAATCGTTATGCAGTCTTGAGAAAATTTCTCAGGATTATAGTCTGCTATATTTGATAGTAGAAATCTTATTGTATTTCTTATTTTTCTGTATTTATCAGATGTCCTATTAAGGATTTCTTCGGAAACATTCATTTCTGAAGAACAATCAGTAGAAGCAACCCATAATCTAAGAATATCTGATCCAAACCTATCAATGATTTTTTGTGGGGCAATTACATTACCTTTGGATTTTGACATCTTGTTTCCTTTTGCATCAACAGTGAATCCGTGAGTCATTGCTGTTTTATATGGAACGGAGTCACTAATAGCAACAGAAGTTAAAAGTGATGACTGAAACCAACCTCTGTGTTGATCAGACCCTTCCAAGTAAAGATCAGCAGGAAATTCTAAATCAGTTGTTTTTTCTAAAACAGCTGCATGAGAAGATCCGGAATCAAACCACACATCTAAAGTATCCGTAACTTTTTCATAGTCTTCAGGATTATCTATTAGATCTTTTATATCTATATCAAACCATTTCTCGATGCCGTACTCTTCAACAAGTTTGGACACTCTTGAGAAGATAATAGATGAATTTGAATGTGGCTCACCAGTTTTTTTATTTATTAACATTGTAATTGGTACACCCCATTTTCTCTGTCTAGAAATGCACCAGTCAGGTCGATCAGAAAGCATTCCTTGAATCCTTGCTTCGCCCCAGGATGGCAGCCAATTAACATCAGGAAGCTTATTAAGAGTTTTCTCAAGCAATTTGTTTTTATTCATAGATACAAACCATTGAGGAGTTGCTCTATAAATTAATGGTGTTTTAGTTCTCCAGCAATGAGGGTATGAGTGTTTAAATTTATTTTCACTTAGTAGTCTATTTTCTCTTATAAGTATATTTATTATATGCTCGTCAAGTTTATAAACATGAATTCCATTTAGTTCTTCAGGCAAACCTGAAAAAACACCATTACTTTGAATAGGATTTGTAACCTCTAAATTGTTTTTAACACCTAGTTCAAAATCTTCTACGCCATGTGCTGGCGCTATATGAACACAGCCTGTGCCAGAATCATCAGTTACATGATCACTATCAATAATATGTATTTTGTTGTCTAAAAAAGGGTGTTCGCATTCAAGGGTCAATAAATTTTCTCCTCTACATTTAGCTATTATCTCAAGATCTGACTTTACACGTTCCCTAAATTTTTCTAAAAGGTTTTCGGCAATTATAAAATTTTCTTTTTGATCTGATATTAAAATGTAGTCAAAATCTTTTTTTATAGCTACTGACTTATTAGAAGGTAGTGTCCATGGTGTAGTTGTCCAAATAACTATAAATGTTTCTGAGACGACATTTTTAATATTGAATATTTTTTCTATATTTTGATCAGATGTTATTTTAAATTTAACGTCTATTGCTGTAGATTCTTTTTCTTTGTACTCAACTTCTGCTTCAGCAAGTGCAGATTGAATTTTCACGCACCAATTTACAGGCTTAAACCCTTTTTTTAGATGTCCGTTATTATATATTTTTTCTAAGGCTTTAATCGTAGAAGCCTCGAATTCTTTATTAAGTGTTAAGTATGGATTCTCCCAATCACCAATTACACCTAAACGAATAAAGTCTTTTTTTTGTCTCTCAACTTGTTCCAATGCATATTTTCTACACAAATCTCTAAATTCTTTGTCAGATACATCTTCTTTTTTATTAAGTTTTTTTTCAACTTCAAGTTCAATTGGTAAACCATGGCAGTCCCATCCAGGAATAAATGGCGTATAGAAACCAGATAAGATTTTTGACCTTATAATGATATCTTTTAGAATTTTATTAACTGCATGGCCAATATGAATATCACCATTTGCATAAGGAGGACCATCGTGAAGAATAAATTTCTTTGCGTCTTTATTTGAATGTAAAATTTTTTCATATAAATTTTCTTCTTTCCATTTTTTTTGAATCAAAGGTTCTTTTGATGGAAGATTTCCTTTCATAGGGAAGCTTGTTTTTGGAAGGTTTAATGTATTTTTAAAGTCAGTCATTTTTTTTAAAAATTTCTTTAGCTTTTTGTATGTCTTGATTAATATATTTTTTAAGTTCTTCTATACCACTAAATTTTTTTGTTTCTCTGATTTTAGATATAATTTCAAAATCATATCTTTTACTGTATAAATCACCAGAAAAATTAAATATATGTGCTTCAAATATGTATTTTTCGCCATTAAAAGTTGGTTTATATCCAATATTTGCCACACCATTGTATTTCTTGCTATCTATATAAGTAGATACGGCATATACACCATTTAGCAGTATATTTGGCTCTAAATTGATATTAGCAGTAGGAAATCCAATCTGAGATCCTCTTTTATCTCCATGCGTTATCTTACCAGATACTATATACGGTCTACCAAGCATTTTTGATGCATCTGTAAAATTATTTTTAATAATTAATTCTCTGATTAATGAACTTGAAATACGTTTATTGTTGAGACTATGTTTTTTTGCAATTTTAATGGAAAAACACCCTTTTTTTGAATAATCTATTAAATTCTTAACTGTGCCCGCTTGATTATGCCCAAATTTAAAATCGTCACCAACAATCAACGATTTAACATTTAATTTTTTAATAATTAGTTCTTCAACAAAATCTTTTGGGCTCATCGATATTAATTCTTTATTAAATCTTAACATTATCAAATAATCTAAATTGAATTTATTTAAAATTTCAATTTTTTTATAGGTAGATAATAATTCAAAGTTTTTTTCCGAGAAAAAGATTTTAGGAAGCGGCTTAAAAGTTATTAAAGCACTTTTAGTATTATCAATTTCTGCTTTATGGACGACATCATTTATAATTTTTTGATGACCTGCATGTAAGCCGTCAAATCCTCCTATGCTTGCTGTTAAGGGACCATCAATTTTTATATTTTTTATATCTCTTATAATCTTCATTGTTTCGTTGATAGTATTTTTGGTGATACTTTAAATATTAGCAAAAAGATAAAATATATAAATGCAGATAGAAAAATTATAAAAAATAATTTAGATAATCTTTCAAATAAATCTAAGTATACCCAAGAATTTTTATCAAGATCAAAATATAAAATAAATAGTGCCATAATAAAAGTTGATATTATTGATTTCAGTAAAATACTTTTAATGCTTTTATCTAATTTTAATATTTTTGTTTTAATTGCAGTTTTGAATAAAAAATAGAAATTTACATATGCAGATATTGAAGTTGCTAATGCTAGACCAACATGAGCTCCATTAAAGTTGGTTTTTAATAAGTAAATTACAAATAAAATATTTAATATAAAATTACAAACTACAGCTATTAAAGCGGCTTTTACTGGGTACCGAGTATTTTTTCTAGAATAATAATTTGTTATTAAAATTTTAGCGCCTATCATTCCAGGCAGTCCTAATGAAAAAGCAATAAGACTAATAGCAGTCATATTTACGTCGTTTGCACTAAATTCTTTGTATTGCAAAAGAGTTATTAATATTGGTTCTGCGAGTAATATTAAGCCAATTGTTGTTGGTAAAGAAATTAGAATTCCAAGTTTTAACCCCCAGTTTAAAGTTATATTGTATGATTCTTTATTTTCCTTATTATAATATTCCGATAATTTAGGAAGTAATACTGTTGCTATTGATATTCCAAATAGAGCAAGTGGTAACTCAACAAATCTATCAGACATGTATAGCCACCCGATGCTGCCAGTAATCAAAAATGACGCAATAACAGTATCAAAAATCATATTAATTTGAGTTACAGATGATCCAAAAACCATAGGCAGCATTATCTCTTTTATTTTTTTTAAACCTGGGTGTTTTGTATTTATTTTAAATTTTGGAAGTAAACCTAGTTTTGCTATAGGGTAAATCTGAAAACTTAATTGGATAATGCCACCAATTAAAAGACCCCAAGCCAATGCAAAAACTGGTTCTTCAAAATATGGGGCAACAAATAAAACGCTTATTATTAAAGATAAGTTTAAGATTACTGGCGTAATTGCTGGATAAGCAAAATTATCATACGTATTTAAAATACTGCCCGCTAAAGCAGTTAAACAAATGAACATCATATAAGGAAAAGTGATTTTTAGTAAATTTACAGACAAATCGTATTGTCCAAATTCAGAGTTAACAAATCCTGGTGCAATCATATAAATTAATACTGGGGCAATTAATACGCCAATAATTGAAACTATCATGAGTATAATAGTTATAGTAGTTATTGAAGAATTAATAAAATCTTTTACATCATCTTTTGTAGACCCATTTTTATAATCACTTAAAACAGGTATATATGCTGTAGAAAGTGCCCCTTCACCAAATATTCTTCTAAAGAAATTTGGAATTCTAAATGCTACAAAAAACGAATCTAAGGCCCCAGAAGTATTACTAATAAAAATAAACATTGCAGCATCACGTATATAACCAAAGATTCTGGATAACATGGTAAAAACAGATACTATTGCTGTATTTTTAAAGAATTTTCTTTTTATAGACTTAGACATTTCACAATTATATATAATTTTTAGTTATTTATTACTTTCTTATTGACAAATTAGAAATAAAACCTCATATTGTCGTCTTTTAATAAAAAAGGTAATAAATTAATGGCTAATACTGCCCAAGCAAGAAAAAGAGCTAGACAATCCTTATCAAGAAGGGAAAGAAATATGGCCTTAAAATCAAGACTTAGAACATTCGTAAAAAATGTTGTTAAGGCGATAGAATCTGGAGACAAGACACTGGCCGGTGAAAATTATAAGAAGGCAGTTCCTGTTATAGACTCTGGCGTAGCAAAGGGAATTATTCATAAAAATAAGGCTGCAAGATATAAAAGTAGACTTAATAAGCAGATCTTAGAGTTAAATTAATACTGCGATAAAATCATATTATCTGTGTGAATTACAACATCACTGTCAAACATGCTTTGTTCCTTGCGAATTTCCGAAGTAGTTTTACCAATAATTTTTTTTAGCTGTTTGCTGTCATAGTTTGTTAGACCACACGCAATCTCAACCTTTTTAGAATCGCATACAGCAACTAAATCACCTTTCTGAAAGTTACCCGAAATAGACTTAATTCCAACAGGTAGAAGGCTTTTGCCAGATTTTTTTATTATTTTAGCAGCTCCGGTATCTACAAAAATATTCCCTTTTATTTTTAAAGAGTTTGCTATCCATTGTTTTTTTGATTTAACAGCCATGTTCTCATTGGTAATAGTTGTACCTATGCTGTTATTTTTTTCTAAAATTTTAATCAAAATGTCTTTTTTTGACCCATTACAAATTATTGTTCTAGTATTAGATTTTGCAGCTTTTTTAGCAGCAAGCACTTTAGTTACCATCCCGCCTCTACCTAAATTATTATTACTTGGTCTTGCGTAACTATTTAAATTTTTATCTTTAACAGATATATTTTTTATTAATTTTGTATTTTTATTTTTTTTTGGATCATCAGTATATAAGCCATCTTGATCTGTTAATATTACAAGAGATTTAGCGTCACAAAGATTAGCTACTAATGAAGCAAGAGTATCGTTATCACCAAATTTTATTTCATCAGTCGAAACCGTATCATTTTCATTTACGATTGGGATAACATTATATTTAACTAAATTATTTAAGGTATTTTTTGCATTTAAATATCTTTTTCTATTACTCAAATCTTCATGTGTTAAAAGCATCTGAGCTGTTAAGATATTATATTTTTTAAATGCTACTTCGTAAGCTTGTACAAGATTCATCTGTCCTATAGCTGCAAGTGCTTGAAGTTGACTTGAAGTTGTTGGCCTTCTTGATAAACCAAGTCTGCCCATTCCAGCAGCAATTGCACCAGAAGAAACCAAAATAACATTGATATTATTGTTTATTAATTCATTAATTTGTGAGGCCCAAGCTTTAATATTTTTCGTATTAAGGCCAGCTGATCCTTTTGTTACTAAAGAACTTCCGATTTTAATTACCCAGGTTTCTTTCATAGTATTCTTTTAACTACCTTAAAAAATTTTTAACTCGTAAATTGCTAGCAAAGAAAATATAAATAATAAAGAAATTACATAAAGTGTAATTGTCAGAATATCTTGTTTCTTTTTTAATTTTAATATTTCAATTTCTAGTTTTTCAATACTCATTGATTTATTTTCTGAATTTATCAAATTTTTACTAATATTTTTTTCTTTAATAGTAAATTTATCATTTAAATTTGATGTACCATTAAATTTCTTTATTTTATTATTTATGCGCGCAGCCTTATCTTGCAACGTGTTTATAGATGCCTCTATTTTTTTCAAGTCTTCTTTTCTATAATTCATAGTGTTTAAAATATGTTTTCTTTAATTCTAATACAAATAATTAAAAAGTTCTTTTAATTACTTTTTAACTCATTTAATTTTATTGAAATATAGTTTTTTAGTTCTTTTACACCTTCGTTATTTACAGTAGATGTAAAAAATATCTCTTCTTTCTTATGTGTTTTATAAATTTCTTTTTTTATTATATTCATATTTTCTTTTGAGATAAGATCTATTTTATTAAATATTATATATTGCTTTTTTTTACCCAACTCATTATCAAAACTTTTTAATTCATTATTAATTTCTTGAAGTTCTTTATTAGCGTTACTTTCTTGTACATTTTGTATATCTACAACATGCAAAAGGATATTGGTTCTTGATAGATGTTTTAAAAAATGTGTTCCAAGACCAATACCTTCTGCAGCACCTTCAATTAAACCAGGAATATCTGCTATTACATAACTTTCTCCATACCCGATATCAACTACTCCTAGGGATGGATTCAATGTGGTAAACGGGTAGTTAGCCACTTTTGGTTTTGCTTTTGTCATAGCTCTTAAAAGAGATGATTTCCCAGCATTTGGTTTTCCAAGAAAGCCTGCATCAGCAAGCAATCTTAATTCTAACTTAAGGCTAAGTTCTTCTCCTTCAGTACCCTTTGTAAATCTCCTAGGTGCTCTATTAGTTGAAGACTTAAACCTTAGATTGCCTAGTCCATATTTTCCGCCTTTTGCTACTAATAATCTTTGACCATCTTTTATTAACTCGCTTACAAAAACTCCATTATCTGCATTACAAACTATAGTTCCAAGTGGAACAAGAATATCTAGATCATCACCCTTCTTTCCTGTTTTATTTTTACTCATGCCATTTTCACCATTTTGAGCTTCAAATTTTTTCTTTGTTCTAAAATCTGCAAGAGTATTTAGACTTTTTGTGCCTCTTAAATAGATATCTCCTCCAGCTCCACCATCACCACCATCTGGCCCACCAAATTCAATATATTTCTCTCTTCTAAAACTGGCTATACCATTCCCACCTTTTCCAGCTTTAATTTCTATTTCAACTTCGTCAACAAACTTCATAATATTCTTTATTTTTGCTTAATTAATTATAGGAAACATTATACGTTAATCGTATAAAATAAGATTTTTTTTAAATTTAGGAAATTTTAGATAATTAAAAAATTATGCAGAAATTATACTTACAAATTTTTTGTTTTTCGGGCCTTTAATTGCAAATTTTACATGGCCAGCAGATTTAGCAAATAGAGTATGGTCTTTCCCACAACCGACATTTTCGCCAGCATGAATTTTTGTTCCACGTTGTCTTACTATGATGTTACCGGCCTTGACAAGTTCTCCACCATATTTTTTTACCCCAAGTCTTTTAGACTCTGAATCTCTACCGTTTCTGGTACTACCACCTGCTTTTTTATGAGCCATTTTTAACCCTCAGCTATATTTGTTATTTCAACTTGCGTAAAACTTTGCCTATGACCAGCTTGTTTTTTATAATGTTTTCTTCTATGAAACTTAATTATATTTACTTTCTTATCTCTACCTTGAGATTTTACAACACCTTCAATTGTACTTTTTGCCAAAAAAGGCTTTCCAATACTTACTTTTCCATTATTTGAAATTAGAAGAATTTTATCAAAAAGGACAGTATCACCTTCATTTTTGTCTAATTTTTCAATTTGGATTGTATCGCCTTTGGAAACTCTATATTGTTTTCCTCCGGTACTAATTACAGCGTACATATTTTTCTCTTGTAAAATTTCATATTAGGCTGTGTATTCTACATATAAGCAAAATATAGGTCAATGTATTGTTAAGAATATAGCGATATTTTGCTACAATTCATGGATTATATATGGTTCTACAATAATTTGAGGCATTTTCATGGATTACAATACTATCAATAATAGTATGCAGGAAGAGATTTTAGAAATAAAATCTTACATTGAACAGTATTTAGAATCAGATATTGAGCTAATAGAAAAAGTATCAAAATATATTGTTGATGCCCCCTCAAAAAGAATACGTCCGATACTGGTTGCTATCATTGGAAAAGCTTTAAATTTAGAAAAAGATAAGTCATATAAATTAGCTGTAATTATTGAATTTATTCACACAGCCACATTATTGCATGATGACGTGGTAGATTTGTCTGGGAAACGAAGAGGAAAAGATACAGTAAATAAAGTATGGGGAAATGAAGCAAGTGTGCTGGTAGGTGATTTTCTTTATTCCAGGTCCTTTGAAATTATGGTGGAATTAAAAGATATGGAAATTATGAGAATTTTAGCTCATGCTACAAATACTATTGCAAAAGGTGAAGTTTTACAGCTCATGTGTGTTGATCAGGTAGAAACAAACATAGATGAATATTTAAAAGTTATACAATATAAAACTGCGACTTTATTTGAAGCATTATGCGAATGTACTGCCGTGCTTGCTAAATGCGATGATGATGTAAGAACAAATTTAGCAATGTATGGCAGGAATATTGGCTTGGCATTTCAAATTTCAGATGATGTACTTGATTATACAGCAGAATCAAATGAACAAATTGGAAAAAATATTGGTGATGATTTAAGTGGTGGAAAGATAACTTTGCCATTTATATATGCTTTTCAGAATTGTTCTAATGAAAAAAAAGAAATTTTAAGAAATATAATTCAAAATAGAAAGATAGAAGATTTTATGATTCTTAGAGATATAATTTTTGAAACAAACTCAATAAAACTTACCCAAGATAAAGCAAGAGAATTTGTTGACTTAGCAAAAAATAATTTGAAAGTAGTTGAAAATACAGAAGTGGGTAAGCTGCTTAACTTTTTAGCAGAATTTGCTTTAAAAAGACAAAAATAAAATTTTAACTATTTCTTTTCAGGTTCTTCAGCAGCAGGTTCTTCAGCAGGCGCAGCTTCAGCAGCAGGTTCTTCAGCAGGCGCAGCTTCAGCAGCAGGTTCTTCAGGTTTTTTCCTTGGAGATAACTTTATAAGCTTTTCTTCCAATAAAATTTCTACTTTTTCTTTATCAGATAAATACTTTTTTTCTTTATTTTTTACAGCGTATCTGCCTGATTTCTTCTTATAAATTGTATAATTATCTGTCTTTTTAATTAATTCCATCAATATTTTCCTTAAAATAATGCTTTGTTCTATTTGCATAGTTTACAAGCAGTAACATTATG
Source organism: Gammaproteobacteria bacterium (assembly GCA_038114285.1). Taxonomy (GTDB): domain Bacteria; phylum Pseudomonadota; class Gammaproteobacteria; order Poriferisulfidales. The sequence goes on from JAYNQN010000003.1 coordinate 42,600, forward strand.
GGCACCTCAACTAGAACACCTACAACAGTTGCCAGCGCTGCCCCAGAGTCTAATCCAAATAGACTTATTGCTACAGCTACCGCTAATTCAAAAAAATTTGATGTTCCAATTAGGGCTGCTGGAGCTGCTACATTATAAGGAATTGATAGTTTAAATGCTAGAAAATAAGTAATTGCAAAAATGCCAATAGTTTGAATTATTAGTGGAATAGATATTAATAGGATCACAAACGGTTTGTCATTAATTTTATCTGCCTGCAGACCAAATAAAATAATTACTGTAAATAGTAATCCCATGATAGAAAATGGTTTTAAGTTTTCCGTAAGTTTATTTATTTTATCCTCTTGATTATCTAAAAAGATGTACCTAGTAATCATTGCTATAAGTAAGGGAATAATAATATACAAAACAACAGAACTAATTAAAGTGTCCCAAGGAATTGTTATACCAGTAACACCTAGAAGTAATTTTGTAATTATTGGAAACGCCAGAATTAAGATTAAGTCATTAATTGAAACCTGAAGTAAAGTATAGTTGGCATTTCCATTCACAAGTTTTGACCAGATGAAAACCATGGCGGTACAAGGGGCAACACCTAACAAAATCATTCCTGCAATATAACTGTTTGCATCTTTAATTGTTACATAGTCATTAAAAATATAATGGAAAAATAAGATACTTATGCCAGCCATACTAAAAGGCTTTATAATCCAATTCATAAATATTGTTAAGTAAAGTCCATTTGGATTTTCCCAAACTTTTCTTATGCATTTAAAATCGATGCTAAGCATCATTGGATAAATCATAATCCAAATTAATGCAGCTATAACTAGATTAATATTTGCATAATTTAGATTAGCAATACTTATAAAAGTTGTATTAAAGTTATTGCCAAGCAGTAACCCTAATATTATTGATAAGCCTACCCAAACACTAAGATATTTTTCAAAAATTTGCATACTGATAAGATTCCTATTTTTTTATTATACATAGAAAACGGGGTGATCATTCACCCCGTAAAACTTAACAATTAAAATTTTGTATCTATTTTAATTTTGATGGTGATATATCACCAACAATTAATGATAAATCTAGAACTTTAGGATTTAATTTAGCTCTTTCAGAATCAGGCATAGAGATTAAACCTTTTTCACCTAAATAACCGTCCGCACCAGAAGCGGCGTCACTTAAAAATTCCTCAACGTACTCTAACATTCCAGGAATAACTCCAACATGAGCATTTTTAATGTAGAAAAATAATGGTCTTGAAATTGCATATTTTCCAGATGCAATATTTTCAAAAGCTGGCTCAATACCATTTATGATTGCTCCTTGAACTTTATCAGCATTTTGATCTAAAAAACTAAAGCCAAAAATAGCTAGTGCGTTTGGATTTGATACTAATTTTTGTACCATAAGATTATCGTTTTCTCCAGCTTCAATAAAAGGTCCATCCTCTCTTGTGGTATGACATTTGGCTTTATACTCTTGTTTATTTTTTTTCTTTAGTGCTTTAATCCATTTAATTTTTTTACAACCACCTTTCTCTAGCGCTAGTTCTGAGAACGCATCTCTAGTACCCGAAGTAGGTGGCGGCCCTAGAACTTCAATCTTAATAGCTGGAAGATCAGGATTTACATCTTTCCAGGTTTTATTTGGATTGGTAATAAATGTTTCAGAACCATCTGGATTAGGTATGTCTTTTGCTAATGCCAAATATAGATCCATAGTACTAATTGAGAATTTTTTCGCGGACTTTGAGTTGGCTACCACAATACCGTCGTAACCCACTTTGACTTCAGTAATATCTCCAACTCCATTTTTATTACAATTTTTTATTTCGCTTTTCTTAATAGCCCTAGAAGCATTTGTAAAATCCGGATGTTGTGTTCCGACTCCTGCACAAAAAAGTTTCAATCCGCCACCCGAGCCGGTAGATTCAATTTTTGGGGTTTTGTGGTCAGTAGTTTTACCAAACTTTTCAGCTACCACAATAGCAAATGGATAAACTGTAGAAGAGCCTACAATATTAATTTGATCTCTTGCAATCGCTGTTTGAGGTAAAGTAGTTAAAAGTAAAGTAATTCCTAGAATTTTTTTTATCATTTTTTAAGTCTCCCTAAAAGTTTCACTGTGCGAGTAGAAATATCTCATAGTAATGTTACAAATTTATTAAGAAAAGAATTTGTCATAAAACTTTAATAAAATATTAAGATTTTCGTAACATTTAGTAATTATTATCTCTTACGTAAACTAATTATGAATATTAAGTAATTAGATATTTTAATACATTTATAAACTTTAATTTAGGAGACAAATCATGAGTTCAAAATTTTTATCATCAATTTTAGTGATGATGATATTTTTCACCCAGCCTGCATACTCTGTAACTGATGCAGAATTTAATGAAATGAAAGAGCAGCTACAAAATGCTTTAATGAAAATTCAAGCACTTGAGCAAGTTCAAAAGCAACAAAGCTCTGGTAAAAAAAGTGGTGTTGTTAAAACAAAATCAAAAAGTGGTTTGACAATTAATACATCTGGCGGTGGTATCAAAATAAAATCGGGTGATCAAAAATTTGCAATTGGCGGTCGTTTAATGATGGACTACGACAATATGGATTCTGGGCATCAAACTGAAAATAAATCTTTTTCAGATATGGAATGGAGAAGAACTAGAATTAATATTAAAGGTTCTGTGAATAAGCACTGGTCATATAAGGCAACTTATGATTTTAATTCAGAAGGTGATAAAGCAAATTTAGATGAAGGCTATATAAAATATGATACTAAAAATGGCTTCACTTTAACTTTAGGTAAAACTAAAGCTGACATGATGTTAGAACAAAGAACATCATCAAAATGGATATCTACTATTGAAAGAGGTCTACTTAATGCGATGAATGAAAAAGTTAATTACTTAGTAGGTAAGCCAGGAGATGGTTATGGTTTAAAACTTGGATTCTACAATAAGGAAAGCCGTATCTCTGGTGCCTTATCATTTTACGACGCATATAAAAATGACTCAGATGACGATAATGATATGATTTGGCATACAACAGCTAGATTAAATTATTCTCCAAAATTTGGTAAAAACCAATATGGTCATTTTGGTGTGTCATATGGTATAGCTGATTATAAAGGCGAATCTGCAACTGCAAATCTTCAACTTGGTATTCACCAAGGTGATAAAACTACTTTAGCTGATGCTGCTGCAGGTGATATTACAACATGGGGTTTAGAAGCAGCATATGTAAGTGGACCATTTTCTGTTCAAGCAGAATATTTTGATAACGATACGGAGTTAGTCAATGGCTCTAAAGGTTATGAATGGGATGGTTTTTATGGACAGCTTTCTTATGTCGTAACTGGCGAAACAAGAGGATACAAATGGAAAGGTGCTAAATTTGATAAAATAAAACCAAAAGGAAAGAATGGCGCTGTAGAATTTGTGCTCCGTTACGAGGATATATCAATTGATGATGCTGATGAGGGTACAGTTGCAGCAAACGAAGTTGATGTTGATAGAACTGTAGTTGGCGTGAATTGGTATGTAACTAAAACTGTAAAGTTCATGGCTAACTATTCTTCTGTAAGTATGGATAATCAAGCTAACCCAGGCGGTACAACTGAAGATCTAGATAGTGTTCAACTTAGAGCTCAGTACGCGTTTTAATCATTAATCTCCTAATGATTTATAAACCACTATTCAGGGATGAATGGTGGTTTTTTTTGTAAGCAAATAATTAACATAACAGATATAATAAAAAAAATACCACCATGGCTAGCAGTGGTATTTATTTAAGTAGTACAAATATAATTATAAGACTTATTTTTTATTAAAGATTATTAGGAGGATTTTTAAATCTTTAATGCGTGTAATTTAAATGATATTTGTTACATAAAAATTAAAAAAATATTAAGAAATGATGAACTTTAATGACAAAATCTTTAAAAATCTTTGCATAGTTTCAGCTCCTTCTGGAGCAGGTAAAACTAGCTTAATCAAAAAAATATCTTCACATAAAAATATATCAGTCAGTATTTCAGAGACCACAAGAAATCCAAGGAAAGGGGAAGTGGATGGAGTCGATTACATATTCGTAAAAAAAAGCGATTTTGAATTAAAAATTAAGAATGAGCAATACATAGAATATGCTCAAGTACATAGCAATTATTATGGAACAGTTTTAGATTCCGTCGTGAAGTTATTAGAAAAAAATATAATAGTCATACTTGAAATAGATTACCAAGGTGCAGAAACCGTTAAAAAGCAATTTCCTCAATCAAGAAATATATTTGTTCTACCTCCTTCATTGGATGTACTTGAAAAAAGATTAAGAGAAAGAGGTACTGATGAAGAAGAGGTGATTTTGGAAAGAATGAAAAATGCAAGAATTGAACTTAGTAAAGCCAAAAACTATGACTATATATTAGAAAATGATGATTTCGAGCTCGCTGAAAAAAAATTATTAACTTATGTCCTTGATGTTGGCATGGATATAAATGAGAAAGAAAGGAAAGAACCTTTGATAGATAAAGATTTTTGAAGTATTATTCAAATATAACATTTAATTAATAAAGGTAGTAAAAATGGCTAGAATTACAGTAGAAGATTGTCTTGAGAAAGTAGATAACAGATTCCATTTAGTTAGAGTAGCAAGTAAAAGAGCAAGACAACTTATGAATGGTAAAGAACCTTCTCTAGAATGGGATAACGATAAAGCTACAGTTTTAGCTTTAAGAGAAATTGCTGCAGGCAATATTACTGAAGAAATGCTTGAAGAAAAACCAATAGTTAATGATGATGAAGGTATTTTTGATCAGGCAGAGATTGATGCGGAGATAAGCGCTTTATTAAGTGATGGAGCAGAATCAGAAAACCAAGAAGAAGTTCAAGCAGAATCAGAAAACCAAGAAGAACAAATAGTAGTAGAAGTTGAAAATACTAATTTAGAATCGTCAAATGAAGCTCCAGAAGGATTAGAGCCAACTGAAAACTAATAAATTTGGATAATTATATGATATGGCTGAGACTTCAAATTTAAAAAAAAATAATTTGAACCAGCAAGACTCGTCTAGTCCGGCTTTAAATAGCCTATTAAAAAAAGCAAAGCTCTACTTAACCACAAATCAAATTATTCTCATAAGAGAAGCATATACATTTAGCAGTGAAAGCCATCAAGGTCAACTTAGAAAAAGTGGTGAACCTTACATTAATCACCCTTTATCTGTTGCTTCAATCCTTGCAGAGATGAAAATGGATGCAGTAAGTATTGCCGCTGCAATATTACATGATGTTGTAGAGGATACTGCTACAGCAAAAGAAGACATTGAAATAAAGTTTGGTTTAGAAATTGCAAAGATAGTAGATGGGGTTAGCAAGATAGATAAGAACATTAAGTTTCTCTCAAGAGATGAAGCACAAGCAGAAAATTTTAGCAAAATGATGTTAGCGATGTCAGATGATTTAAGGGTTATATTAGTTAAGTTAGCTGATAGATTGCACAACATGAGAA
>JAYNQN010000003.1:48128-81601 GCA_038114285.1 Gammaproteobacteria bacterium
AAAGTGTAGCAATAGATGGATTTAGTTTTGCAGTTGCAAAAGAAACTTTAGAAATATATGTGCCAATTGCTTTAAGACTTGGGATGAATAAATTAAGACTTGAATTAGAAGAAATCTCTTTTAGAACATTAAATCCACTTCGTTATAAAATTATAAAAAATGCTGTAGAAAGTCATAGAGGTAATAAAACAAAGTTTCTGGAAGATATCAAAGAAACAATTAACGATAGGTTAAGTGATCTTAAAATTAAGGCAGAAATTTATGCTCGACAGAAAAACCCATATAGCATTTATAAAAAAATGAAAAAAAAAAAATTAAGTTTTAATGCGGTTTTTGATATTTATGGTATTAGAGTTGTGGCAAATAAAATAGATGAATGTTATAGAATTTTTGGAGCAACTCATAACTTATTTAAACCTGTCCCAGGCAAATTTAAAGATTATATTGCAATTCCAAAATCAAATGGATATCAAGCCTTACATACTGTTCTATTTGGCCCAAATGCTATTCCTATTGAAGTACAAATAAGAACCAAGGAAATGGATCAATTTGCTGAATCTGGCATAGCGTCGCATTGGCAATATAAAACTGGTGGCCATTCTTCAGCTCAAGCTCATGCAAGAGACTGGTTACAAAAAATCATGGAAATGAAGCAAAATACGTCAAATTCCGTTGATCTTCTAGAAAATATAAAGATTGATTTGTTTCCTGATGAGATTTATGTATTCACCCCAAAAGGAGAAATAAAAGAACTGCCTTTCAGGAGTAGTGTGATTGATTATGCTTATTCGATACACTCTGATGTTGGAAACAAATGCACAGCAGCAAAAATAAATAATATCGATGTTCCATTGAGCACAACTTTATCTTCTGGCCAAACAATAGAAATAATTACTACGCCATTAGGAAAACCTAATCCGTCATGGTTAGAGTTTGTTGTAACCGCAAAAGCAAGAACAAACATAAAAAGTTATTTAAAAAATATGAAGTCTGAGCAAGCAGCTGATCTTGGTTTGAGAATACTAGATAAAGCGCTACATGATTATGGAACCTCTTATACAGAAATTCCATATCAGTCTATTCGAAGACTATTAAATGAATATAATCTAAAAGATATTAATGATTTATTTATAGAAATTGGACTTGGAAACATAGTTCCACATTTAGCAGCGCAAAATATTGCAATTAAGAAAAGTTATGTTAAGCAAAAGTACCACGATTGGGTTGCTAAAGTTTTAGGTTCAAAAAAAATTGAAAATATTGCAATTAAAGGAACAGAAGGACTAGTTTTGAAATATGCAAAATGTTGCAGACCAATTCCGGGAGATGATGTTGTAGGTTTGACATCTTCAGGTAATGGTTTTGTTGTTCATAGATCAGTTTGCAATAATATTAAAAAATCTAAAGCAAAAAAATTATTTATTGAGTGGTCTGATGATGTTGCTGGTGAATATCAAACTCAGATAAGAGTATTCTCTGAAAAACAAAGGGGGGTTTTGGCAAATGTTGCTGGTGTAATTTCACGCCTTTCATGTAATATAGAAAATGTGAAATTTGATGAGGAGCAAAACCCTTATGCTTCGTTTGTGTTTACACTTGAAGTTAAAAATAGAAAACAGTTAGCAGATGTTATAAAAGAACTTAAAAAACTTAAAAATGTTAATAAAGTAATGAGGACAGTTGGATAATGAAAAAAGAATATATACATACAGAGAAAGCACCTTCTGCAATAGGGGCATATTCTCAAGCTATTAAATTTGAAAATACAATTTATTTGTCTGGTCAGATACCACTTGATCCAAAAAATATGATATTAATTTCTGATAATATTGATAAGCAGATAGAACAAGTCTTTTTAAATTTAAGCTACGTTTTACAAGAAGCCGGATCTTCTTTAAATGATATTTTAAAACTTAATGTTTATTTAACAAATATAGAAAATTTTTCAAAAGTTAACGAACATATGGAAAAAATTTTTGATAAACCATATCCTGCCCGAGCAGCAATAGGTATTAAAGAGCTACCTAAAGGTGCTTTAATTGAAATAGATGCAATAGCTGCTGTAATATAAGGAATGACCACCACTCTTTTAGATCTTAAGGGTATAGGAGAAAAGGGTTTATTAAAACTTAATAAAATAGGAATCAATTCTGTAGAAGATCTCCTTTTTCACCTGCCTATTAGATATCAAGATAAAACAAGGCTAACAAAAATATCGAATGCTCAACCAGGAAAAAAATATTTTTTTGAAGGCACCATTGATAAAGCAAACGTAATTTTTTATCAAAAAAGAATGTTTATTGTAAAAATTCATGATAAAACCTCTTCTCTTCAACTGAGGTTTTTTTATTTTAATAAAACCCAAATGAATAACTTTAAAATAGGTAGAAAAATTAGGTGTTATGGAGAAATTAGACATTTAAATAATATAAAAGAAATAGTTCATCCGGAGTACCAAATTTTTGAAGGAGAAAAATTACCCGCACTAGATGAGTATTTAACGCCTGTTTATCCATTAACAGAAGGATTACATCAAAATAGTTTAAGAAATTTTATAAAACAATCATTATTACTTCTAAAATCTAAAAAAATAATTTTCCCTGAAATTTTGCCAAAGAAAGTTTTAGAAAAGTACCAACTAATTGATATTAACCATGCTATTTATAATATTCATAAACCTGAAAGAAATACTGATTATAAAAAATTAATTAGTTCTCAGAATAATAATAAAAAAAGATTAATTTTTGAGGAATTGTTAGCGCACCAATTAGTTTTTAAAAGGATAAGGGCTTACAATAAAACGTTATTATCTTTTCGATTAGATAATAATGATAAACCTATAAAAAAACTTATAAGCAAGCTGCCCTTTAAACCCACAAATTCTCAGCTTGAAGTAATGAATGAAATTATAAAAGATATGCAGAAAACTACACCAATGATGAGATTAGTCCAAGGTGATGTTGGCTCAGGAAAAACGCTAGTTGCATTATTTGGGGCTCTCCATGCAATAACAAATGGATATCAAGTTGCATTCATGGCGCCAACAGAAATACTTTCAGTCCAGCATTATCAAAGTATTAAACTACTTTTAAAAGATTTTGATATAAATATAGCTTTGCTATATGGAGCAATGAAAACAAAAGAAAAGAAAATAATAATAGAGGATATTAGATTAGGTAATGTTGATTTAGTTATAGGGACTCATGCTTTAATTCAAAGCGAAATTAAGTTTTTTAATTTAGCATTAGTTATTATTGATGAGCAGCATAAATTTGGAGTGCATCAAAGAATGACACTTACATCTAAAGGTAAAAACTCAGAAACTTTTCCTCATCAATTGATTTTAACTGCAACTCCAATACCTAGAACTTTAGCAATGACACTATATGGAAATTTAGATTACTCTGTAATAAACGAAATGCCAAAAGGTAGAAAAAAAATTGAAACCATAGCATTGCCAGAAGATAGAAGAGAAGAAATTTTAGAAAAGATTATTAATGTATGTAATAAAGGAAATCAAATATATTGGGTCTGCCCACTTATTGATGAATCAGACGTTTTAGAGTGTAAAGCTGCTGTAAATACATATACAGAATTAAATGAAAAACTAAAAGATCTAAAAGTTGGGTTAATACACGGAAGAATGAAGATGGATGAAAAAGAAAAAGTTATGAATCACTTTAGAAATAAAAAAATAGATCTGTTGGTTTCAACTACAATTATAGAGGTTGGACTTGATGTGCCAAATGCGACAGTAATGATAATAGAAAATTCTGAGAGAATGGGTTTGTCGCAATTACACCAATTAAGAGGAAGGATTGGAAGAGGTGAAAAGAAAAGTACCTGCATATTGATTTATAAAATTGGCTTGAGTGAGATAGCAAAAAATAGGATTGAGATATTAAGGAAATGTGATGATGGTTTTGAAATTTCAAAAGAAGATTTAGAGATTAGAGGTCCAGGTGAGATATTAGGAAAAAAACAAAAAGGCGAGATAAATTTTAAAATTGCAAATATAACTAGAGACTACAAATATATTCGTGATACTAGAGATTGTGCAGAATCAATTTCAGAGGAAATATCTGAAATATTAGCAAAAAGATGGATTAGCGAAAAAATAGAAATAGGGAAAGCTTAAGAATATTTAAGATAAAAGTGTTTTTAACATTTCTTTATTTGATGGATTTTTAGAGATAATTAATCTATTATTTTTATAGATTTTAATTACCTCATCAGCAATTCTTTGGTTACCACATGCAAATATAATATCTTCCGTGATATTTTTTTTCATAGTACTCATGATTTTTGAGAAGTTATCTAATATTTCAAGACTCGTTATACAAACATGTGATATTTCATTTAAATTAAAATTAGAAACACTATCAAGATTGGTAGGTAGGCATCTTTTGTATATATTAAGATCATTTAAAACAATATTATTTTTAGATATTTCATTATGTAAAAAATCTCTACCTCCAATTCCTTTAATAATCAAAACTTTATTGTTTATAATATCTTTTTTCTGTATTTCTGATAGTAATGCTTCACTTGTAAAATCTTCTTTTGGTACTATATCAACTTCAACGTTTAAATCATTGAGATATTTTTCAGTAGATTTTCCGATTGCAGCAATTTTTTTATCTGATATATCAATAAAAGATAAATCTTTTTTTATTGAAGAAACAGCATTTTGGCTAGTAAATATAATAAAATCTGCTTTTTCAATATCTTTGATATTTTCTTTAGTTAAAGCAATATTTTTTATATGAATGGTAGGAAAAATAACATTCTTTATGTTTTTTTCATTAAGTAAAGATGAAAATTTCTTAGATTGATCTATTTGTCTTGTTATTAATACATTCATTTTATAATAATTTGTTAGCGCCTTTCTTATCTAAACCTATTGCTACCTTAATACCTATTTCTTCAAATTTTTCAATTGGGCCACTTTCTTCATTATAAATTTTCTTGTTTCCATCAAGTGAACCAATCATTGAAGTTACATGCATTTTATTATCATAAATATTTGCATTTGCTGCTATTGGTGTACTACAGCTTGCCTCAAAAAATTTACTAATCTCTCTCTCCGATCTGACACACATCGATGTCTTTTCATGATTTAGTTTTTTTACTAATTCATTTATTAAATTATTATCTTTCCTTGACTCAATACCGATAGCACCTTGACCAATAGCAGGTACCCATATTTTTTCATTAAAATATTCAGTGATATATTTATTTAAACCAAGTCTTTTGACCCCAGCTGCTGCTAGTATGATTCCGTCAATTTCATTATCTAATACTTTGTTTATTCTTGAATCTATATTCCCCCGCATATCAAATATATTGATATGTGAATGATCATATTTTAAGTTACAAATTCTCCTAACACTTGATGTTCCTATAGATGCATTTTTTGGAAAATTTTCTAAAGAATCATATTTTTTTGAAATTAAAATATCTCTTGGATCTTCTCTTTCTAAAATAGCTGTAATTTCTAACTCCTCATGAAGTTCTGCAGGCATATCTTTCATTGAGTGAACAGCAATATCACAGTCCTGATTTAGTAAAGAATGCTCAAGTTCTTTTAAAAATAAAGACTTACCTCCAATATCATATAGGGGTTTATCTAAAATTTTGTCACCTGAAGTAGTTATTTTGACTAATTCTATATTTATGGAGTCATCAATATTATGGATTAATTCTTTGACTTTATTTGCTTGCCATAGTGCTAAAGGGCTTTTTCTGGTTGCTATTCTTATGATTTTAGGCATTAAACTTTCGTCCATATGTTAACTTAATGTTATACTTAATTTTAAATTATATTAGATAATATTTCACAATGACAAAGAATACAAAAAAACCTTGGCAGGGAAGATTTAAAGGGCAAACGAACAAGTTTGTAGAAGACTTTACGTCTTCTATAAATGTAGACTTCAGACTTGCAGGGTATGATATTTTAGGATCTGAGGCTCATTCAAGAATGTTACATTCTATTGGTATATTAAGTGACGCCGAACTAAAGAAGATCTTGACAGCTCTAAAAAAAGTTTCAAAAAAAATAACTGATGGAAAAATGGTTCATAGAAATTCATTAGAAGATATTCATATGCACATAGAAAATGAATTAATATCACTTATTGGAGACACGGCTAAAAAAATTCATACGGGAAGATCTAGAAATGATCAAGTAGCTACTGATATAAGAATGTATGTAAGAGATGAAATTCTAACTATTCTTGATGGTATTAATGTTTTGCAAAAAACAATCATTAAATTAGCAGAAAAATACGCAAAAAATATTATTCCAGGATTTACACATTTACAGGTAGCTCAGCCAGTAACATTTGGTTTTATAATGATGGCATGGTTTTTTATGCTTGAAAGAGATAAAGAGAGATTTACAATGAGTTTCCCTAATGTAAATTTATGCCCATTAGGAGCTGGTGCTCTTTCAGGATCATCGCATAAACTTGATAGAAAATTTGTATCTGATTTTTTAATGTTTGATGGAATTACTGATAACGCTTTAGATAGCGTAAGCGATAGAGATTTTATAGTTGAGTTTATAAGCAATTCATCTTTACTTATGTCGCATTTATCAAGATTTTCTGAAGAAATTATAATTTGGAATTCTACAATGTATGATTTTGTTCATTTGGACGACAAAGTATGCACAGGTTCTTCAATAATGCCTCAAAAGAAAAACCCAGATGTTTTAGAATTAATTAGAGGAAAAACTGGGTCTGTCTATGGACAATTAGTAAATATTTTAACAATAATGAAGGCTCAGCCTTTTGCTTATAATAGAGATAACCAAGAAGATAAACCTGCATTATTTAACTGTGGTGATACAGTTATAAAGTGTTTGCAGGCTATGAGTATTTGTCTTGAAAATTTAAAGTTAAACTCAGAAATAGCAAAGAAATCTGCAACAAAAGGTTACTCGACTGCAACAGATTTTGCAGACTATCTTGTAAAAAAAGAAGTGCCGTTTAGAGATGCACATGAAATTGTGGGGAAAACAGTAGCATATGCAATAAGTAAAAAACTAGATTTAAATGAACTCTCTTTAGAAGAATTCAAGTTAATATGTAGTTCTGTAGAAGAGGACATTTATAATTGTTTAAATATCGAAGGATCAGTTGATAGTAAAAAAACTTCCGGAGGCACATCTGTGAAAGAAGTAATGAAGCAAATTAAGAAAGCAAAAAAACTTATTAAAAACTATGAAAAAGTTTAAAATTTTTATACACATATTTCTTTGTGTATTTTGTTTGGTAGTCTTTAAGGGCTGCGGTCAAACTGGAGATTTGTATTTACCAGAAGAAGCAAATAATTCAATTAAATATAATGAATATCAATCATAAAAAAGGATCTTACCAAATCGATGATGTATCTGTTTCAGATATAGCTGATAAATTTGGCACTCCTTGTTTTATATACTCAGCGAATTCAATATCACAAAACTTTAGTGAAATTAAAGATATTTTCTGCAACGAAAAAAATAGTGTGTACTATTCTGTTAAGGCAAATTCTAGCTTAAGTATTTTAAAGTTATTGTCAGATTTAGGAGCGGGATTTGATATCGTTTCTATAGGGGAGCTCGAAAGAGTTATAAAAGTAGGAGCAAACCCAAAAAAAATAGTTTATTCAGGTGTTGGTAAATCAGAAAGTGATATAAAGAAGTCGTTAGAGTTAGGCATTAGATGCATTAATGTTGAATCTTTTGCAGAATTAGAACGTATCAATAAAATAGCTAAAAATTTAAAAATAAAAGCACCTGTAGCAATTAGAGTAAATCCAAATATTGATCCTGGATCTCATGAATATATTTCTACTGGCTTAGAATCAACAAAATTTGGAATAAACTTAAAAAATATGATGGATGCTTTTATATACGCAAATGAACAGCAGTTTATTGATTTAATAGGCATCGATTATCATATTGGTTCTCAAATAGAGACCATTGAGCCTTTTATTGAGGCAATAATTTCAGTATCAAAAATTATTAAAGAGTTAGAAAAAAATAGCATAAGTGTAGAGTTAATAGACATGGGTGGTGGTATTGGTATTGATTACTCAAACAATAATGTACCTTCTATTAAACAATTTGGTAATGCAATAAATCAAGCTATAAAAGATAATGAACTTGATAAGTATAATTTAATTTTAGAGTTGGGGAGATGTATTGTAGGTAATGCAGGATATTTGATAACAAAGGTAGAATACATTAAAAAAGATAGTGAAAAAAATTATGTAATAGTTGATGCGGGAATGGATAATTTGATAAGGCCAGCTCTCTATAATGCATGGCATAACATAATTAGTACAAATAACAGAGCAGAAGAAATATTATGCGATGTTGTTGGGCCAGTTTGCGAATGTGCAGATTTTGTTGGCAAAGAAAGAAGACTGGCAGTAGAACAAGATGACATATTAATAATTACCTCATGTGGAGCATATGCAGCATCAATGGCAAGTAATTATAATTCAAGAGCAAAAGCAGCAGAGGTAATTATTAAAAATAAAAAAGCAATTCTTGTTAGTCGTAGAGAAGAAATAGATGAAATTTTATCAAGAGAAATAATTATTTAAAAAATGAAAAAAATTAATTTTATAAAAATGCAAAGCTTAGGAAATGATTTTGTAATAATTGATAAATTAAAAAATACATATAAGCTAAATAAAAAAATTATCAAGAATATTTCAGATAGATTCTACGGAGTGGGTTGCGACCAAGTTTTAGTTTTAGAAAAATCTAGAAAAAAAGAAATTTCATTTAATTATAAAATATATAATAAAGATGGATCAGAATCTGGTCAATGCGGAAATGGTGCAAAATGTGTTGCAAAATATTATTTTGATAAATACGAAAAGAATAAAAAAGAAATTATAGTAGAAACAATTAGAAATAAAATGAAATTAAAAAAAATTGGAAGACAAAAAATTGAAGTAGAAATAGGAATTCCAAATTTTAATTTTAGCGAAAAAATTTCAAAAAAAGATTTTTTTGTACACAATGGTAAAAAATATAAATTTGAATCGATTTTTATAGGAAATCCTCATGCTGTATTTAATATGAAAGATATTGAAAAAATTAATTTGGCAGAATTTTCAGAAAATTTTTCTAAAAAGAAATTTTTTAAAAATGGGGTTAATATAAGCATCATTCAAAATATTGGGAAAAATAATTGGAAGGCAAGAGTTTTTGAGCGAGGCTCCGGCGAAACAAATTCATGTGGCTCAGCTGCTTGTGCAATTACTGTTGCAACAAGAAAATCGAAGATCAATGATTTAGCATACACGTCTGTACATATGAAAGGTGGAAAAGCTCAAGTAAAATGGAGTGGTTCTGATACTGACTCAATATATTTAATGGGGAAATCGGAATATATATTTGAGGGCATATACTTTATAAAATAAATATTATTTATGACAAATAAGAAGAGCAAATTAGAAGTAAAAAATACATTGAAACCAAAAGATGTGCTTGAATATTTGACTGAAAATCCAGATTTTATTAGTAATAATACTGATTTATTTAACAAAATGTTTTCTCTTTCAAGAAAAAATGAAAATCTAGTAACTTTTGAAAATATTAGAATTAAATCTCTAATGAATGAAAATTACTTACTCAAAAGTCGCTTAAAAGATGTTATCAATACAGCTAATAATAATAAAAAAATTCAAGAAAAACTCTCTAGGCTATCAAATGAAGTTATCTCTTTTAGAAAAATAAAATTACTTGTTAATTATATTGAGGAATTTATTGATAAGGAATTTTCATCTTTGAAAGTTGATCTGAATTTGATCAAATTAAATGGTTTTTATGATTTAGATCCAAAATATTTTTCTTCAAACTTAGATTTAATTAATGAAATTTATTTAGAAAAAAAACCAAAAATTATAAATAAACAAGAAATGAAAAAGTACTCATTGGAAAAATTTTCAGTTAATAAAGTAAATTCATTAGTTATTTGCCCTTTGGGAATTGAATATCCAATAGGCATACTTCTTGTGCAGTATAAAAGTGAAATGATGAGTGCAGATCTTAAATTTGATTTATTAAATTCATTAGCAGAAACAATTTCACATTCTTTGGAGCAATTTATTCAAAAATAATGAGCAATTCTTCACTTTTATCTTTGTATAAAGACTATTTTTATCATATAGGTAAGGTTGTAAATTATTCTCAAAATACAGTTTTATCATATAAAAGAGATTTAGATGCCTTCTATTTATACTTAAAAAAAAATGAAATTGAAAATCTTAAGTCAATTGATGAAAAAACTATAAGAGATTTTGTTTCTCATTTGCATAGAAGAGGTATTAAACCTAGATCCATTAAACGGCATCTTTCATGCTTAAGAAGTTTTTTTAATTTTTTAATTAAAAATAATATTATAAAGAAAAATTTTGCTGAAAATATTAGATCACCAAAGTCGGAGAAAAATTTGCCTGAAATACTGCAGCATGAAGACATAAATTTACTTGCAGATTCAAAAAATAAAAAAAATGGTTACTATAAAAATAAAGATTTGTTAATTAGGGATGCAGCAATTTTTGAATTATTTTATTCCTCAGGCTTAAGACTTAGTGAGTTATCAAATATAAAATTTTCTAATATAAATTTTAAAGAATCTTTGCTAAGAGTTACTGGTAAAGGAAAAAAAACAAGAATTGTACCCATTGGCTCAAAAGCATTAGAGGCGATAAAATCTTGGAATAACGTAAGGAAAAATTATCTTAGGGACTCAACAGACTATCTGTTTATTGGGTTGAGAGGGTCAGCATTATCATCAAGAAATATACAGCTTAGAATGGGTATTTTAGCTAAAGCCTCTGGGGTTGAACAAAAATTATATCCTCATAAATTAAGACATACTGTCGCTACTCATTTACTTGAATCATCAGGTAATATAAGAGCTGTTCAGGAGTTTCTTGGTCATGAAAATATTAGTACAACACAAATATATACACATTTAGATAATCAGTATCTAATGACTGTTTATGATAAAGTACACCCAAGATCTAAGAAAAAATTGAAAAAGGAATAAAAAATGGAAGTTAATATACCAATAGAAATAAATTTGCACCAACAATCTGCATATATAACATTGAAATATTCTGATAAGTCATTTGATTTGGCGGCCGAATATTTAAGAGTTTATTCGCCATCTGCAGAAGTTATGGGGCACGGGCCAGGACAAGAAAAATTACAAATTGGCAAAGAAAATGTCTCTATTCAGAATATTGTCCCAGTAGGAAATTACGCAATACAAATAGTATATGACGACGGACATGACACAGGCATATATTCTTGGGAATATTTATATGAGCTTGGATGCAATTATACCGACAAATGGAATAGTTATTTAGAGAGATTAAAGGAAGCGGGTTATGAACGAATCGAGCAATAATACTAATAGCGCAAATTTTGGTTATAAAAAAGTAACAGAAAAAGAAAAAACAACTTTAGTCAATAACTTGTTTACTGACGTTACTGAGAATTATGATCTGATGAATGATTTAATGTCGTTCGGACTCCATAGATTTTGGAAGAAGTATTTTTTATTATGTTCAAATATAAAAAAGGGAGATAAGGTTCTAGATTTAGCATCTGGAACAGGAGATATAACAAAATTAATTAGCAACGTAGTTGGAAAAGATGGGTTGGTTATATCGTGTGATATAAATTACTCGATGTTAAATCAAGGCAGAACTAACCTTATTGATAGTGGTATTATAAAAAATGTCTCTTATGTTCAATCTGATGCACAGGCATTATCTTTTAACGAAAATAGTTTTGATCATGTGACTATGGCTTTTGGTTTGAGAAATACGGCAAACATTAGTAAGGCATTAGATTCTATATATCGTATTTTAAAACCTGGAGGTACAATTCAAGTGCTAGAATTTTCAAAAGCTGAAAAAATAATTGAAAAACCTTATAAAATTTTTCTAAATAATTTCGTTCCATTTTTAGGAAAATATGTAGCAAAGGATGAAGAAAGCTACAAATATTTGGCTGAATCAATAGCGCTTCATCCATCACAAGAAGAATTAATAGAAAAAATGGAAAATAGTAATTTTAAAGAATGTAAATATAATAATTTATCGTTTGGAGTTGTCTCTATACATAAAGGGTACAAAATATAAGAATGATTATAGAAAAATTAAATAGGTTTATTTCTTCTGCATTAGATTCAAGTGATTTAGATGAAAAGGAACTAAAACCATTAGATAAAAAAAATATTGCAATTAAATTAAGCAATACATCTACTGTTATATATATTGAGATCGTCGAAGGTAAGATATTATTAAGTGAAAAAATTGAAGGTGAACCCCATTTAATTTTAGAAGGAAGTCCAATATCTTTTGTTAATTATTTTAATAACATAAGTAGCGATCATAATATTAAAATTTCAGGACAAGCTTTATTAGCAGAGCATTTTTCTAAAATATTTAAAAAAATTAACATAGATTGGGAGCAAGTAATTTCAGAATACACAAATGATGAATTTGCTTTCTATGCAAACAAAATTTTTTGCGAAATTAAAAATAAAAAAAATGAAGTAGAAAATAGTATTTTAAGAAACACGAGAGAATATATTAGAGACGAAACAAATATCCTCCCTTCAAAAGAACAAATTGATAATTATATCAATGATGTTGATAGCTTAAGAAATAAAATAGATTTTTTAGAAGCAAAATTTAAAAAAATTTAATGTATATAGTATGAATCAAATATTTAGATTAATAAGAATATATATAATTATAATGAAAAATTCTTTGGATAAGGATTTATTTAATTTTAAATATTTGTGGCTATTAAAAATTTTGAGAATTTTTTTTCCAAATTTATGGTTTAGAAAATTTAATCCGTCTAGAGGAGAAAGACTTAAAAAAACTTTTGAAGAATTAGGCCCAATATTTGTAAAGTTAGGCCAAACAATATCAACGAGGAAAGATCTTTTGCCTCCTGATATTGCTAATGAACTTGTTAAGCTTCAAGATAAAGTTACACCATTTTCTGGTGAAATTGCAAAACAAGAAGTTGAGAAAGCGCTAGAAGATAAAGTTGAAAATATTTTTGAGGAATTTGATATAAACCCTCTTGCTTCGGCATCGGTTGCGCAAGTTCATGCTGCAACCCTTAATCAAAATAAAGTAATAGTAAAAGTATTAAGGCCAGGTATATCTAAGCTAATAAAAAAAGATATTAGCTTGATGTATTTTATTGCAAATACTATAGATAGAATTTGGGATGAGTCCAAGAGATTAAAGCCAAAGGAGATAGTTAGTGAGTATGAAAAAGTAATTTTTGGAGAGCTTGATCTTATAAAAGAGGCTTCTAATGCAAATTTGTTGAAAAAAAATTTTAAAGATTCGTCTTATCTTTACGTGCCAAATATATACTGGGATTACACAAGAGAAAATGTACTTGTAATGGAAAGGATTTTTGGTATACAAATAAGTGACACCGAAGAATTAAATAAAAATAATATAAATATTAAAAGACTTGCTGAAAAAGGTGTTGAAATATTCTTTACGCAAGTATTTCAGCATAATTTTTTTCATGCAGATATGCATCCTGGAAATATTTTTGTATCTTATGATAATCCAGATGACCCAAAGTACTGTGCTGTAGATTTTGGAATAATGGGATCCTTATCAGATAGTGATCAAAAATATTTAGCTTTAAATTTTCAGGCTTTTTTTCGAAGAGATTATAAAAAAGTTGCTGAACTTCATGTTGACTCTGGTTGGGTTGGTGAAAATACAAGAATTGATGAGTTTGAGAATTCTATTAGAAGTGTATGTGAGCCAATTTTTGAAAAACCATTAAAAGATATCTCTTTTGGAAATTTATTACTACGACTTTTTTCTGTTGCAAGACAGTATGATATGAATGTGCAGCCACAGCTAGTTTTACTTCAAAAAACGTTGTTAAACATTGAAGGTTTGGGAAGAGATTTATATCCAGATCTCGATTTGTGGGTTACAGCAAAACCATTTTTCGAAAAATGGGCTAAGGAAAATATGAGCATATCTTCTGTAATTAATAAAATGTCAAAAAATAGCGCTAGATTTATAGATGAAATTACAGATTTTCCTGAAACCATGTCTTTAATTAAAAAGAAACTAAAAGATAATAAAGTTGAAAATGAAATTAAGGAATTAAAAACTAATCTTAAAAATTCACAATTAAAAAATGCTATTTTATTTTTAATTCTTATCTTTATGATTGTATTTGAAATAATTAAGTAAAATGAGATCAGATTATACCCTTGAAAATCTAAATGAAGCACAAAGAGATGCAGTATGTAATTTGTCAAAAAATAGCTTGGTAATTGCAGGTGCTGGAAGTGGTAAAACACGAGTTCTTATTCAAAGAATTCTATGGTTAATTGAAGATAATGATTTTTCTCCCTTCTCTATACTAGCAGTCACTTTTACAAACAAAGCGGCAAGAGAAATAAAAAGTAGGTTATCTGAAAGTCTAAATATCAGTATAGATAGCATGTGGGTTGGAACTTTTCATGGTATTTGCTATAGGATATTAAGAACAAATTATAAAAAATGTTCTCTTCTAAAAAATTTTCAAATTATAGACAGTGATGATCAAGTAAGAATTATAAAGAGAATAATGAAAGATAATGAAATAGAAAATTCCCAGATAATCCCAAAGCAAGTAGCTTGGTACATTAATAAAAAAAAGGACCAAAGTATAAGAAGTGATAAAACTAAAGATGATGATTTTATAAATGCACAATATAATAAAATTTATAAACTTTATGAAGAGTATTGCAATAAAAGTGGGCTTGTTGATTTTGGAGAAATTATTCTGAGGACATTAGAGCTATTTAAAAATGATAAAGAAATAAAGTTTTATTATCATAAATTATTCAAATGTATTCTCATTGATGAATTTCAAGATACAAACACAATTCAATATGAATTAATAAAGATTATGACTGGTAATGATACATCAATATTTGCAGTAGGAGACGATGACCAGTCAATCTATGGGTGGAGAGGAGCAAAAATTGAGAATATAAAAAAATTGCAGAAAGATTATAAAAATACACAGGTTTATCGCTTAGAGCAGAATTATAGATCAACGGGAAATATTTTAAATGCAGCAAATAGTATAATTTTGAATAATAGTTCAAGAATGGGTAAAAATCTCTGGACCGAAGATAAAAGTGGAGATTTAATAAAAATTTTTTCAGCAAACGACGAAATTGATGAAGCTAATTTTGTTGTTGAAAGTATACAAAATCATATTTCTGAAAATTACAAAAGAAATGAGATTTCAATTTTATATAGGTCTAATGCCCAATCAAGAATATTTGAAGAAAAGCTTATTGCAAAGGGTATACCTTATAAAATATATGGTGGCTTTAGATTCTTTGAAAGAGCAGAAATTAAAGATGTTATCGCATATATACGCTTAGCAACTAGTAACAATGATGATAATTCATTTGAGAGAATAGTAAATATTCCACCTAGAGGAATCGGGGAAAAAACTAAAAATCTCATAAGAGAATTTTCTAAAAATAAAAAAATATCTTTATATGACTCAATACCTGAAGCGGTTAAAGAATCAGTTTTCAGTAAAAAAGTAGGAGAGTCATTATTAGGTTTTTATGATCTTATTAAAACTATTCATAGCACCATGCAAAAAGATGATTTGCCTTATCAAATAAAAGAAATCATAAAAATAACTAATATAAAATCAATTTATGAAAAAAATAAAACTGAACAATCTAGGTCAAAATTAGAGAACTTAGATGAGCTTATCTCAGCTGCTCAAGAGTTTCTTAATAGTGATTTGGATGAAAATGAAACAATCGTAGATGCATTTCTAAGGCATACATCGTTAGAATCAGGAGAAGGCCAAGGTAATGAGTGGGACGAGTGTATTCAATTAATGACATTACACTCCTCAAAAGGATTAGAATTTCCAATTGTTTTTTTAGTAGGGCTGGAAGAAAATTTATTTCCAAGTAGAATGTCTATAGAGGAAGAAAATTTAGAAGAAGAAAGAAGACTTTGTTATGTAGGTATAACGAGGGCAAGAAAAAAACTTTATTTATCCTATGCTCAGATGAGGAGACAGTATGGCTCTGAAAATTATTGTTTACCTTCTAGATTTTTAAATGAATTACCGAGCGAAGTAATTGAGGAGATTGGGTACAAGCCGAAAAAATTTTTTCACTCAAGTAATCAAAAGAATTCAACAAACATATATAAAGATAATGTGCTCATAGGGAAAAGAGTTTCGCACAAAAAATTTGGAGAAGGAGTTGTGGTTTCAGCTGAAGGATCTGAAGCTAACACAAGAGTAGAAGTGTATTTTGATGATTATGGTAGCAAATGGTTAATTTTAGCTATAGCTAATCTAGAAATTATTTAATAAATGGTAAAATTATGAAAAGAAGAGATTTTTTTAAGTACTTTAGCGGCTTAACTATACTAGGTTCATTGCCTGTGATCGCTAAAGCAAAAAAAAATAAACCTGAATATAAGTGGAAAATGGTAACAACATGGCCAAAAAATTTCCCGGGGCTAGGCACTGGCGCACAATACCTTGCAAATACTATAGAAAATTTATCTGGAGGCAGAATTAAAGTCACTGTATACGGGGCTGGTGAATTAGTACCTGCATTTGAAATTTTTGATGCTGTTTCAAGTGGAGTTGCAGAATTAGGCCATGGGTCTGCATATTATTGGAAGGGTAAAAATGAAACCTTTCAATTTTTTTCTACAGTCCCCTTTGGAATGTCTGCAAATGAGATGAATGCTTGGCTTTATAAAGGTGGAGGTATGGAGTTCTGGAGACAAGCTTATGAAAATTTTAATTTGATTCCAATGGCGGCAGGAAACACCGGAGTTCAAATGGGCGGATGGTTTAATAAAGAGATAAATTCTTTAGATGATCTTAAGGGTTTAAAAATGAGAATTCCAGGATTAGGTGGAGAAGTATTAAAAAGAGCAGGTGGCACACCTGTAAACCTTCCAGGTGGGGAATTATTTACAGCATTGAAAACAGGAACCATTGATGCCACAGAATGGGTAAGCCCATATAACGATCTTGCTTTTGGATTCCACAAAGCTGCTAAATATTATTATTATCCAGGATGGCATGAACCTGGAACAACTTTAGAGTGTTTTATTAATAAAAATGTTTTTGACAATCTTCCTGAAGATTTAAAACTGATAGTTCTTGGTGCAGCGAAGATAGCAAATTTAGATATGTTGTGTGAGTTTATATCAAGAAACAATGATGCTTTGAATATTTTACAAGATAAGCATAATGTTGATATTAGGCCTTATCCAAAAGATGTATTGTCTGAGCTTCATGAAATATCAAAAAACGTAGTAATGGAGTTATCATTAAAAAATGATTTTGCAAAAGAGGTATATAAGTCATATACATCTTTCCAAGAAAAGACAAAAAACTGGAATGAAATCTCTATAAAACCATACCTAGATATATAAGATAGAAAGCCTGTACCAAACAGAATTAATAATTTATAATGATTGTATTATTAATTAGAATAATCTAATAATTACAAAAATTAGAATGTGGGGAAAAGATGCAAGAATTACTTTTAAATCAATGGTTTAACTATTCAGTTTTAATATTGAATGCAGTTGTTGCTGGCCAAATATTACACTTTGCTATAAATTTTAAAAAATCTAAACTGCTTCAGTATTCATTATTCACACTTGGTATGGCATATGCTGTAGCAATAGGTGGAATTTTCAAAGCACCTGGATTTATTGTAAACCCGGAAGTTGAGGTATTTTGGTTATTTTTAAATGCTTTATTTGGTATTTTTGTTATTTATTCATTCTTTAAAAAATCAGCAATCCCACATTTATTATTGTATATAAGTATGGTTTTAGCTTTAATTGGAGCAGTTACAGTATTTACTGGAATCTTAGAGTTCGGTATGAGATATATGCCAACAATATTATTTTATACAATATGTATTTATTCCGGAGTTGGTTTAATTATATATCAAGCTAGAGTTGCTACAATGCAAAGAATGCAAAAAAGAATCTCCTATGTCCTAGCTGGATTAATTTTTACTGTAGTTTGTATAAATGCTTTTGATACTTACCAATTGGTTAGAGATACTGCCTATACTGATGTTTCTGAAGGTTGGGAAGGTGGTATTACCGAACAGCAAGACGAATTAAGTAATTAGAAAAAATTCTTAGCTAAATAATTTATTTGGTAGCCATGTAGTAATTTCGGGAATTATAACTATTATTATTATAGTTATTAATTGTATGATTATAAAAGGTATTACACCCTTATAAATATCAACAGTATTGATATTTTTTGGTATCACACTCTTTAAATAAAATATTGCGAAACCAAAAGGTGGTGTTAAAAAAGAAGTTTGAAGATTGATAGCAATTAATATTCCCAGCCAAATTGGATCTAATCCCATTGTTAAAAGGATTGGTGCTACAACTGGAATTACAACATAAGTTATCTCAATAAAATCTAATATAAAACCTAATAAAAATATAACAAACATAACTATAAATAATTTGAAGTAAACGTCGCCAGGCATTTCTAATAGAAGATTATTTATAAAAACATCTCCTTCTAAACCTCTAAAGACGAGAGAAAAGATTGTTGCGCCAATTAATAAAATGAAAATCATGCTAGTGATTTTAGAAGTTTTTATGAGAACTTCTTTTAAAATACTTTTATTAATTTTTTTATTTATGGCTGCAAGAATAATTGCACCTATAGCTCCAAAAGATGACGCTTCTGATGGTGTAGCAATTCCCATAATAATTGATCCTAAGACAGAAAATATTAAAAATAATGGTGCATATAATGATAAAAAGATTTCTGTCATTTTGAAACTTTCATTATATTTTAGCTCAGGAATAAGATTTTTCTTAAAATTAGCAATATATATAATATAAATAATATAAAAACTCACGAGTATTAAACCTGGAAATATTGCTCCAGCAAACAAGTCGCCAACAGATACACTTTCTTGAGAGAATATACCCATCATATTTTGAGCCTCTTGATATGAAGAAGATATAACATCCCCAAGAAGTATTAATATGATAGATGGTGGGATAATTTGACCAAGGGTTCCTGATGCTAAAATTGTTCCAGTCGCTACTTTTACATCATATTTTTTTTTTAACATAGTTGGTAAAGATAAAAGACCCATTGTAACTACAGTGGCACCAACTATACCTGTGCTTGCGGCTAACAAAGCACCTACAATAATGACTGAAATTCCTAATCCGCCTTTTAAATTACTAAATAATTTTGACATTGACTCTAAAAGGTTTTCTGCAATTTTAGATTTTTCAAGCATAAT
Source organism: Gammaproteobacteria bacterium (assembly GCA_038114285.1). Classification (GTDB taxonomy): domain Bacteria; phylum Pseudomonadota; class Gammaproteobacteria; order Poriferisulfidales. The sequence goes on from JAYNQN010000003.1 coordinate 67,508, forward strand.
TCCCATAAATATAAACATAGGTATTGCCACCAAAGTTTCATTTGTAATTATTCCAAAAAGCCTACTAGGCAAAGCATACAAAAGAGATAAGTCAAAATTATTGATAAAGCTACAAAAAATTGCGAAGATTAAAGATACGCCTGATAGTGTAAAAGCAACTGGGTAACCAAGCATCAGTAAAAAAATTACAATTATAAAAAGAGATATTGATAGCATATTAATTTACCCTTCCTTTTTGTAATTTTTTATTAACTCTGATATAGCTTGTAAAAAAAGTGTTACGGCAAATAGTAATATATAGAATTTTAAAATATATAAAATAGGTAAACCACCAGCTTCTTTGGAAGACTCAAGCAGTAAAACTGACGATAAAACATAGTTGAAACTTGAAAAGAAAACCAAAATACAAGTTGGTATTAGTAGAAAAAGTGTGCCATAAAAATCAATATTTTTTTTCTTTTTGCTAGAAAATTTATTGTAAAAAATATCTATTCTTACATGTACATTATTTTTTAGAGTATAACTAGCGCCAATCATAAATACCATTGCATGAAGGTAAATAACAATTTCTTGGAGAGCTATATTACCAAAATCTAACACATATCTCATAAAGGCAATAAAAAATGTTATAAAAATTATAGGTATAATCAAGTAAGAACAAAGAATTCCAATCTTTTCATTAAAGGCATCAATTTTTTTTGAAATAGTATTCATAGCTATGTTTTTAATTCATATGATTTTTTTATTCTATCTAGAAGAATAAGTTTAAATTCATTCGGATCTAAAAGATGAGTGATTTCTCCAACTGTAGGAAAATGTTTGTCATGTAATCTTGATAACCAGAACCTAAGAGCTGCATGCCTAAGAGTATTTTGCCATGTTTCCTTCTCAATTTTCTCTATTTCTCTATTTTTGTTGTAGGATTGAACTAAAGCATTTTGTCTCTCTAGGTTAATTGACATATCATTGTTTAAGCACCAATCATTAACAACGATAGCTAAGTCATAAAGATAGTAACCATTGCACGCATAATAAAAATCTATTACTCCTGTCAATTTTTCATTTTCAAACATAGCATTATCTCTGAATAAATCTGAATGAATAATTCCTTTTGGGAGATCTTTATTGGTACAATAAATCTGATTTTCTATTTCTTTGTCAATTAAATTAGAATCTTCTTTATTCAAAAAGGGTTTAAGCTTTTTAGACACTTCGATAAACCATTTGCTTCCTCTTAAACCTTCGTCATAGTCCTTATAATCTTTTGAGCATATATGTATTTTGCTTAAAGTTTCTCCAATTTGACTACACATTTCTATTGTTGGAGTTTTGTTTGATAAAGTTTTTCCAGGAAGTAGTGTAAAAATAGTTAAAGGTTTATTTTTTACTGTAAGAATAGACTTGCCTTCTTTTGTTTTTATTGGTATTGGGCAAGGAATTTGATTTTTTGATAATATTTCCATTAACTTTATAGCATAGTTAAGATTCAGGTTTGGTTCCTCAAAGATAGTTAAAATATATTTATTTTTAGACGTTGTAAGATAATAATTTGAATTGGTAATTCCTTCGTTAATTCCCTCAATATCATTATAATTACCTAAATCATAATGATTCAGTAATACTTCTAGTTCTTCTTTTGTAAGTCGTGTATAAACAGACATAGGATTTTTATAATAATTTTGATAGTGATTATAGCAACATAGAGCCTATGAATGTAAAACAAAAAGAAGATTTTTTAGTATTATTAGATGGAACAGCTTATTTATATAGGGCTTATCACGCTTTACCTCCTCTTAAAAATGAAAAAGGAGAGAATACAGGGGCTATTCATGGTTTTTTGAAGGCTTTTAATAAAATTCTTGAAGATTACAATCCAAAATATGTTGGTTTAGTTTTTGATGCAAGAGGAAAAAATTTTAGACATGAAATTTATAAAGAATATAAAGCAAATAGATCTCCAATGCCTGCTGAGTTATCAGAACAAATACCTGTTCTTTATGAAATATTAAAATTATTAGGTTATCCGCCTATTATAATTAAAGATGTTGAGGCCGATGATGTCATTGGGACATTATCTAGAAAATTTAATAAAATCAATAATATAAAAATATTTTCAGGTGATAAAGATTTTGCTCAGCTCGTAAATAAAAAAGTTATGCTTGTAAATCCAATATCTTTGGATGAGATGAATTCGATAGGTGTTAAAAAGAAATATGATATTGATCCAAGTCAAATTATAGACTATTTGGCTTTGATGGGAGATAAGTCTGACAACATCCCTGGTGTTTCTGGTGTAGGAGGTAAAACCGCATCAAGGTTAATTAACAAATATGGAAATATTGAAGATATAATAAAAAATAAGGAGATAATACCTGGAAAAGTAGGTGAATCAATAAAAGAAAATATTGAGCAACTAAAAGTTTCAAAGACTTTAGCAACAATAAAAACAGATTTAGATATTAAACTAGATTTAGAGGATTTAATAAAGGCAAGCGTAAATAAAGAAGAGTTAATCAAAATTTATAAGCGCCTTGAGTTGAATTCCTTTTTAAAAAACGAATTTCCTGAGAATTATGAATACATACAATCAAAAAAAGATAGTCCAAAAATTATAAAAAATAATTTCAATATTTTAACAGACAGAAAAAATTTTTTGAAAATATTAGGCGAAATAAAAAAGAAAAAACTATTTGCAATTGATTTAGAGACAACAAGTTTAAATTATATAGATGCAGAGATCGTGGGAATGTCTATTGCATTAACAAAAAAAGAAAGTTTTTATATTCCAATAGCACATGAAAACAATCAATCTTATAAACAATTGCCTTTAAAATTTATTCTAGAAAATTTTAAAGATATTCTTGAATCAGATGAAATAAAGAAACTTGGTCATAATTTAAAATACGACAGAAACGTTTTACAAAATTATGAAATCACATTGAATGGAATTAATTATGATTCAATGATCTTATCTTATGTGTATGATTCTACTGCAATTAGACATGGGCTTGATAATGCTGCAGAAAAATACTTATCGTATAAAACAATTCACTACGAGGATATTACAGGAAAAGGAGCAAAACAAATACCTTTTTCAAAAGTTGACATTGAGACCGCTGCAGAATATGCATGTGAAGATGCATTGATTAGTTTAGAGCTTCATGAGTTTTTGTGGAAAAAATTGTCTCAAGATAAAAAAGCTATAGAAATTTATCAGCATATTGAAATTCCGCTAATACCAATTTTATCAAATATTGAAAGAAGAGGCGTACTTATAGATTCAAAAAAACTTAATGATTTGAGTAAACAGTTAGATAAAGATTTAAAAAAAATACAAAAAAAATGTTTTAAAATTACAAGTAAAGAATTTAATTTAAATTCACCAAAACAACTTCAGGAAGTACTGTATGTAGATTTAAAAATACCAACATCAGATGTAAAGAAGACACCATCTGGGAAACCATCAACAGATGAAGACACTTTGCAATATCTCTCGCAAATGCATGAGCTACCGCAATTAATATTAGATTATAGATCTCTTTATAAACTAAAAACAGGTTATACAGATAAATTACCTACTCAAATATCAAAAAAAACTGGAAGAGTGCATACATCATATCAACAAGCTATTACTGCTACAGGTAGGCTTTCTTCTACTGAACCAAATTTACAAAATATACCGATAAAAAGTCCACAAGGAAGAAAGATAAGGGAAGCATTTATGACAGATCCTAAAAAAAGAATTTTGGCAGCTGACTACTCGCAAATAGAACTAAGAGTGATGGCGCACTTATGTAAAGATGAGAATCTTTTGAAGGCTTTTAAAGATAAAATAGATATTCATTCTTTTACAGCGGCAGAAATTTTCAATATTAATATCGAGGAAATCACAGAAGATGATAGAAGGTCTGCGAAAGCAATTAACTTTGGTTTGATTTACGGAATGTCTTCTTTTGGTTTAGCAAAACAATTAAAAATTCCAATTCACGAAGCGAAAAATTATATGAACATATATTTTGAAAGGTATCCAAAAATAAAATCATATATGAGTGAGATAAAAAACTCAGCAAGAAAAAATGGATATGTTCAAACTTTATATGGCAGAAAGCTATACTTGCCAGAAATAAATTCAAAACAACCACAAAGAAGAAAGTACGCTGAAAGAACTGCTATAAATGCTCCTGTTCAAGGAACAGCTGCAGACATTATAAAGATAGCAATGATAGATATTAATAATTGGTTAAAAAAAAATAATTCACAAACTAAAATGATTATGCAAGTTCATGATGAGTTAGTATTTGAAATATATGAAAAAGATATAAAATCTGAGGTTGAAAATATTGTTAGCATAATGAAAGGATGTGTAGAACTAGATTTACCCCTTGAAGTTAATTACGGAATTGATAGTAATTGGGGTGATGCGCATTAGTACTTGAGACTTGTTTTTTCCAAAATTTGAAGAATATCTGAAACACCGTCACCGTTTTTTTCAGAAAAAGTACATATGTTAGAAACATTCTGATAACTATTTAATTCATCTTGAATATCTCTTTTCATTTTCATTTTTTCATTTTTACTAGCTTTATCTGACTTCGTAATGATAATATTTGCTTGAATATTAAATCCTAAACATAAATCAATCATCGATATATCCAAATCACTCAAACCCCTTCTTATATCAATAGCTAAAAACATCCCTGCAATGTTTTTTCTATTCGATAAGTAATCTAGGACCATTTTTTCCCAAGAGGATACTATTTGTTTTGGTGAATTTGCATAGCCATATCCAGGGATATCAACGAAACTAATATTTTTATTTATTAAGAAAAAATTTATTAGTTGAGTCCTGCCTGGAGTTTTACTTGTAATGGCTAGTTTTTTTCTATTACATATCTTGTTTAGCATGCTTGATTTACCAGCATTTGATTTACCTGCAAAAAAATATTCAATATATATGTCATCAGGGAAATGACATGGTTTTGTTCCGCTTTTCACAAAATCTGAATTTTTAATTTGTAGAGGCATTTTTATCACTTAAATATATTGGTTTTTTCTAAAATAGTATACAATGTTTAAAAACGGAATTATGAAATAAATTTGAGGAGAATCAATGCAAAACAAATCTTTCTGCAAGGCATTATGTGTATGCTTTACTATTTTGCTGATACCAAATTTTGTATCTGCGGATGAGGCGCTTATTAAAGCTGGCAAAAGAAAAGCTGCAGCTTGTGCTGCATGTCATGGTGTATCAAAAAGTAATAATCCAGAATGGCCTAATTTATCACAGCAAAGTACAAAATATCTTATGGAGCAACTTTATGCGTTTAGAGAAGGTATAAGAAAAAATGCATTAATGGGTCCGCAAGCTATGGGCTTGTCAGATCAAGATATTTTAGAAATTGCTAAATATTATAATAGTGTTCCCTCGAAGAGAGGAAAAATATCAGCTGCAGATGAAGTTATTGAGTTAGGACAATCAATATATCGTGGCGGAATTGAAGATAGAGGTATTCCAGCTTGTATATCTTGCCATGGGCCAAAAGGTCTGGGTATTGATAGAACTGGATATCCTAAACTTTCAGGTCAACATGCAAAATATTTATATAATGTTTTAGAAAAATATAAGGAAGATTATGATATTAGAGATGAACGTGGTAAAAATTTTGCAATTATGAGTTCTATCTCATTTAAGTTGTCAAAAAAAGAAATGAAAGCACTAGCTGAATACTTACAGGGCTTATATTAAACTAAATAATTATGATAAAAAAAATATTACTTATCTTTGTTTTATTTATTTCTAATGTTTATGCAAATGAAAAATTTGAAGAAGGCATTGACTTTGAATTAATGACAGATAGGCCTAGTGAATACCAACAAAAAAAATCTGATAAAATAAATGTAGTGGAAGCATTTTGGTATGGTTGCCCACATTGTTATGTATTTGATGATTATCTTATTAAGTGGAAAAAAGAAATTGATGACGATGTTTCAATAGTAAGTATGCCAGTTGTATTTAACAAACCATGGCTTCTTCATGCTAGAGCATTTTACACGATTCATGAGTTAGATAATTCTTCAGAATTACATAAAAACTTTTTTTACGCTTATCATGAGCAAGCAAGAACATTTCCTAGCAAAGAATCTATAATAAACTTTTTAGTAAGCCAAGGAGAAAATGCTGAAAATGTTAGTAATATATTTTCTTCAGAAAAAGTATCAAAGAAAGTTCAAGAAGCAAATTATATGCTGGAAACATATAAAATAGATAGCGTTCCTGCAATTATTATAAATGATAAGTATAAAATTTCTGGTAGAATGGCGAAATCTTACGAGAGAATGATCAAGATATCTAAACATATTATTGACTTGGAGAGACAAAAAAGAGCAAATTAGTTTTAAATGCGCTTATAGCTTAAGTGGATAGAGCGCCAGCCTCCGGAGCTGGAAATATAGGTTCGATTCCTATTGAGCGCTCAAATATTATAATTTTAGTTTTAACAAAAGTAAGGATTAATCTATGAACGATAAACAATTTATGACAACTTTTTTAGGAGTAATGGGTGTAATAGCAATTATATTTTTTGTAATTTTTTTCATAGCGCAAATAATTGTCCCTTCAACAAAAGTTGCTGATGAATTTACAAAAAATAATTTAGTAAAAAGAATAGAACCAATTGGACAATTAAATTATTCTGGAGAAGAGTTAGCTGAAACCTCACAGGCAAAAATCGTAAAAGCTGATTTGTACAGCAACGGCCAGGAAGTCTATAATGCAGTATGTCAAAGTTGTCATACATCAGGCATTCTAAACTCTCCAAAATATGGAGATTCAGTTGAATGGCAAAGTAGAATGAATAAGGGTAAAGAAAAACTTTACGCAAATGCAATCAACGGAATAGGAGCAATGCCTGCAAAAGGTGGCAGACCAGATTTATCAAATGAAATGATAGAAATGGGTGTAGATTATATTCTTGAATCTATTAAATAATTATTGATTATTCTCTAAGTCAGAAATTTTTTTTTCAAGTTCAGTAATTCTTTCTTGACACTTCTTGAGAAGAGTTGTTTGTATGTCATATTCTTCTCTAGAAACCAGATCGAGTTTTTGTAAAACACCTTCAGCACCAGATTTTAATGTCTTTTGCATTTCTTCTTTAGAGCTTTTCAAAGATTCTGGCATTATATTTTTTATTTTATTTGCAAAATCATCCATATTTTTTGGGTCAAATTTAAACATTTTATATCTCAACTTTTATTTTATTAACACTTTTAAAATTAAATCTTAAACTAGTACCATATATTACTAGATAATAAGCACATGTAAATATTGAAAAATATAAACATCTGTTTCTTTTTTTATCAAAATGTATAAGAAATCAAGATTTGGCATAAACCTTGCATAATTCTATGTGAAGTGATTCTTTTAATAATTATGGCATAAACATTGCATGTTATTAGTGAATTATATAACTATTAAAGAAGGAGATTAAAATGTTTAAAACTTTTAAAAAATTAACAGCTGCTGTTGTTTTACTAACATCAGCTTCAATTTCACAAGCAGAAACAGAGATTTCATATAGCGCAAATATTGGTTTTATGTCCGATTATATGTATAGGGGCATTCATCAATCCAGTAGTTCTGCTATGGGTGGTCTAGATTTAGAATATGGTGGTTTTTATTTAGGAACATGGTGGGCTGATTTACAAGAAGATGGTTGGGTCACAGGTTCTCACAGAGGTTTCGAGTACGACGTTTATGCAGGCTATGGATTTGACATTACTGATGCAATTTCAGCTTCTATAGGGTATACAATTTACAGATATACAGATAAGGGAGCAAATGCATTTGATGATGATTATGATGAAGTAAATGTTGGCTTAAGTATTGCAGCCTCAGATTCTCTATCATTCGCTATTGATTATGCTATTGGTGAGAATACAGCTACTGACCAGTCTGAGACAGATTATGATGTACTTACTGTTGCTGTCGATTACATGGGAATATACGCGCTTTTCGGCACCTGGGGTGTCTCAGAAGATGATGCTTCTAAAAGCGAAGTAGATGCAGATTGGATGGAATTTGGATATTCAAGATCTGTAGGTGATTTTGATTTATCAGCAGGATTTGTATTATCTGAAAAGGAGTTAGCAACTGGATCAGATACTGCTGAAGATGGAGATTTCTCAAGATTTATTTTCTCAATGAGTACATCTTTTTAATCAATACAAAACAAATAAAACTCTTAAGACTCCTTACTTAAGACTCCTCGAGAAGCCAACAATAAGGCTGATCATTTCAGGGAAGGGTAACCTTCCCTTTTTTTTTGCTAGAGGTATACTAATTAATGAACGCACTGAAAATGTGCACATAATTTAAACACTTTTTAGGAATAACCAAACTTGAATTTTTAATGATACGGATAATCAGTAATTTATTAAATGATTTAAAAACATAAATTTTGGCACGGTTAATGCATATATATAAATGCTATAAGTAAATTTTGGAGTAAAAAAATGAAACTAATAACAGCGATAGTAAAACCTTTTAAACTTGATGATGTTAGAACTGCACTTTCTGATATTGGTGTGCAAGGTATAACAGTTACCGAGGTAAAAGGTTTTGGAAGACAAAAGGGGCATACCGAGCTTTATAGAGGAGCTGAGTATGTTGTTGATTTCTTACCTAAAGTAAAAGTAGAGGTAGCGGTTTCTGATGAAATGTCAGATAAAGCTGTTGAAGCTATTACTCAATCAGCTAACACTGGCAAGATTGGTGACGGTAAGATATTTATCACAAATTTAGAATCAGCTATTCGTATTCGTACTGGAGAAACTGGTTCAGAAGCTTTATAACAAATTATGAGGGTTTAAATTATGGAAGGACAAGTAATCGAATTAGCATATGCACTTGATACGTTTTACTTTTTAGTAATGGGTGCGTTTGTAATGTGGATGGCGGCAGGATTTTCAATGCTGGAAGCTGGACTAGTGCGTTCAAAAAGTACTGTTGAAATCTTAACAAAAAATATAGCTTTGTATTCTATAGCATCAATTATGTATATGCTTGTAGGATATAATTTAATGTATCCTGCAGATGGAAATGGATTCATGCCAGCTATAAGCTTTTTCCTGGAAGCTGATAATGAGGCTGCAGATGTAATTGCTAGTGGTGGTGATGTTTATTATTCGGCGCTTTCGGATTTCTTTTTCCAAGTTGTTTTTGTTGCAACAGCTATGTCAATCGTATCTGGTGCAGTAGCTGAACGAATGAAATTATCATCTTTTCTATTATTCTGCGTGGTGATGACCGGTTTAATATATCCTATTCAAGGTTATTGGAAATGGGGCGGCGGTTTTCTTGATGCAGCAGGATTTTCTGACTTTGCAGGTTCTGGAGTAGTGCATTTATGTGGTGCAGCAGCAGCTCTTGCAGGCGTCTTACTTTTAGGTGCTAGAAAAGGTAAATATGTAAATGGAAAAATTAATGCTATTCCTGGAGCCAATATGCCATTGGCAACCTTAGGAACATTTATACTGTGGTTGGGTTGGTTTGGATTTAATGGTGGATCTGAATTAATGGTTTCAAATGTAGGTGAAGCCAACGCTGTAGCAATGGTATTTGTAAATACAAACGCAGCAGCAGCAGGCGGTGTTATTGCAGCATTACTATTTTCTAAAATCCTATTTGGAAAATTTGATTTATCTATGTCACTCAATGGAGCAATTGGTGGCTTAGTATCAATTACTGCTGAACCTTTAGCACCAACGCCAGAGTTAGCTGCAATCATCGGCGCTATTGGTGGAATACTTGTAGTTATTTCAATTATTGTTTTAGATAAATCAAGAATAGATGACCCTGTAGGAGCAATATCAGCTCATGGTACATGTGGTATATGGGGTTTAATTGCTGTGTGTTTATCAAATGGTGACGCAACTTTAGGAGCTCAACTTTATGGAGCAGCAGTTATATTTGCTTGGACATTTGTAATGGCTTTAATATTTTGGGGAATACTCAAAATGATAATAGGTATCAGAGTATCTGAAGAGGCCGAAGAAATGGGAGTTGATGTAGCTGAATGCGGAATGGAAGCTTACCCAGAGTTTAAACAATAAAATTTATTCTGCTTAAATAAAGGCGTGCATATAATTTATATGCACGTTTTTTTTATAAATTCTTTGCGAAATCGATCATTCTATTGGTTGAAATAAAAGCTTTTTTCCTAATATCTTCATTAATGATTATTTCATTTTTTTCTTTTTTTAAAGTTTCAATTAAATTATCAAGATTATTCATGGCCATCCATGGACAATGAGCGCAGCTTATACAAGTAGCACCATCACCACCAGTAGGAGCTTCAATTAAAATTTTTTCTGGAGCTGCTTTTTTCATTTTATAAAAAATTCTATTGTCAGTTGCAACAATCATTTTTTTATTAGGTAATTTTTTGCATGCAGCAATTAATTGCGATGTTGAACCAACTACATCTGCAAGCTCAATAACTTCTAAAGAAGATTCTGGATGAACAAGTATTGCTGCATCACTATTTTTTTCCTTTAATTTTAATAAAGCTTTTGCTTTAAATTCTTCATGAACAATACAGCTTGCATTCCATAGCTTCATATCTGCTTTTGTTTTGTAATTTAGATAATTTCCTAAATGCTTATCTGGAGCCCATATTATCTTTATTTTTTTATCCCTAAGGTACTCAATTAATTTGACAGCAATACTTGAAGTTACAACCCAGTCAGCCATAGCTTTAACTTCAGCACTAGTATTTGCGTATACAACTATTTGGCGATCAGGGTATTTTTGACTAAATTTATAAAGTTCTGTTGCCGGACAATTTAAGTCAAGGGAACATTCTGCATCTAATGTAGGCATTAGAATTTTTTTTTCAGGATTAAGGATCTTTGCTGTCTCACCCATAAATCTTACACCTGCAACAATAAGCATTTTGGAGCTCTGATTTGAGCCGAATTTGGCCATTTCTAATGAATCAGATACGTTTCCTCCAGTTAATTCAGCAACCTCCTGTATATCTTCGTGAGTGTAATAATGAGCGACTATTTTTGCGTCTTTTTCTTCCAGCAATTCCTTAATAGCCTTAATTTTATCTAATTTTGATTTTTTATCATATATGGGAGAATTTCTAATAACATCTTTTGTTTTAGGGTAAGATTTATTTAGGTATTTTGCGTTATTTTTATTCATTAATAATAAAGTATTGAATATTATTATCCTTAAGGATTGATATTGTTCTATTAAGTGACATACTGTTGTATGGACCAAGTGTTATTTTAGTTACCAATTTACCTTTGTAAAATTTTTTTTCAAAACTAGGGTTTAAATTTAAAATTTTTGTCTTAGCTCTAATTTTATCTACTTCATTATCTTTTGCAAATATTCCCAATTGAACAAAATATATTTCTGTATTATCTTTTTCGTGATTAAACAATTTTTTATTATTAGGTATTATATTTAACAAATTATTAAAAAAATATTTTGCTGAATTTTCTTTTTGATTTGGTTTAAAAAAAAATATAGAAATTATAATTAAAATTATTATAAATAAAAAAAATACCCTTATTAAAATATTTATTTTTTTTGATTCTGGCATCACTACATTTTTTCAGGCATAGTTATACCCACTATTCTGCCGCTATTCTCAAAAACATGTTTTGTTGCCTGCATTAAAGATAATCTGGCATTTCTTAAATCTTTATCATCAACTAATACTTGGTACTTGTTGTAATAGGAATGAACTTCTTGTGCTAGTTCCTTCATATAGTTAGTTAGTAAGTGTGGTTCAAATTTTTTTGCACTATTAATAATAATATCTGGATATGATGAAAGCTTTTTCATAATGTTAAGTTCTTCATCTTTATTCAGAAGATTTAATTTATGTTTATCAAAATTAAACCTAGAATCATTATCATCTAAAATTCTAAATATGCTGCAAATTCTTGCATGAGCATATTGAATATAGTAAACGGGGTTATTTGAGTTATTAGATTTTGCTAGTTCAATGTCAAAATCCATATGTTGATCAGATTTTCTAGTTAAGTAAAAGAATCGAGTTGCATCTTTACCAACTTCTTTAATAAGCTCATTTAGAGTAATAAATTCACCAGATCTTGTCGACATTGCAATTTTTTCTTTACCTCTGTAGAGGTTTGCAAATTGAACTAAAAGCACAATTAATTCTGACTTATCCTTCGAGAATATCTGAAAAGCACCTTTAATTCTAGAAATATAACCATGATGGTCTGCTCCCCATATATTAATAACTTTATCAAAATTTCTTTCAATTTTATTTTTATGATATGCAATATCAGTTGATAAATAAGTATGATCTTTATTTTCTTTAATTAATACCCTATCTTTTTCATCACCAAGATCTTGAGATTTAAACCAAAGAGCATTATCTTGAACATATGTATAATTATTTTGACTTAAGTAATCTAAGATTAGTTTCAGATTTTCTGATTCTAAAAGTGACGATTCAAGAAACCATGAATCATATTTTATTCCAGCCATATTAAGAGATTGTTTAATATCTTTTAAAATATATTCTACGGCTATCTTTTTCATTCCATCAAATTTTTTATTAGTCAATTTTTTTTTGATGCATGCTATATATTCATCTTGAGATAAGTTATTTAATTCTTTAAGATTTTTTATGAAAAAAAATGAATTATGGTTTCTATGTATCTCTGCTGCTATATCCCATATGTAATCTCCTTTATATAGATCTTCATATGAAAATTTTTCATTACTATTTATAAGTTCATGATATCTTTGCAAGACCGAAATAGTAAGAATATCAATTTGTTTTCCAGCATCGTTAACATAATATTCCTTTGTGACATTAAATCCATTTTCACTGAGTATATTGGATAAGCAATCTCCAAATGCTGCTCCTCTGCCATGGCCAACGTGCAAAGGACCTGTTGGGTTAGCAGAAACAAATTCTACTAGTATATTAGACTTAATGCCTGAGCTATTTTTACCAAAATTATTTTTTTCTTCTAAAATTTTTTCTATAATTTCAGATTTTTTATTTCTTGAGATAAAAAAGTTTATAAAACCCGGCCCCGCAATTTCTATTTTTGCAATATTATCGTTTTCTTTAATTTTATTAATAATATCTTCTGCTAGTTTTCGAGGATTTTCTTTGTAGGTATTGGCATATTTCATTGCAATATTTGAAGAGAAGTCGCCAAATTTTTTATCTTTACATGAATTAACTTCTATATCTTCTGAAGAGAAATTATTTTTTTTATCTATTTGTTGTAGTGACTCTTTTATAAGTTTTTTAATAATATTTTTCACGTGCTTTCTCAGTCGTAGTCAATAGGATCAATGTCGATAGACCATCTAATTTTATTTGAATAGGGTATATTCTTTATTAGAGGAATACAATCGCTGAAAATATAATTTAATTTTTTTTTATTTTCAGCTTGCACAATTAGATTAAGATTAAATAAATTTGCTTTTTTTTGCATTATTGATGGCATTGGTCCATAAATTTCAACATTGCTATCTTTATTTAGGATTTTTTTTATATTATATAAAAAATTTTCTGCGTCTTCATATTTTTTTGATTTTGCTTGAATAACACCCCAATTTTTATATGGGGGCAAACTTAAATTTTTTCTAGTTTTTAAAAGTTGTTTCATCCATTCTTCATAGCCATGGTTAATTAGACAACTTAAGTTTTCATTATCAGGATATGAGGTTTGTAAAATTACCTCGCCTTTAACTTCACCTCTGCCAGATCTACCTGATACCTGAATCAATTGTTGTGCTAATTGTTCAAAAGCTTTTAGTCTTGGACTATATAAACTCTGATCTATATTCATAATAACAACAAGGGTAATATTTGGAAAATTGTGACCTTTGGATAACATTTGTGTGCCAATTAAAATATCATATTTATTAACTTTCACATCTTTAAATATTTTTTCAGCTTCCCCTTTTTTTCTTGTGTTATCAGAATCAATTCTAATAATTCTTGCTTCTTTAAATTCATTTCTTATTATTTCTTCAATTTTTTCAGTACACTCACCAAGATAAGCAATATCTTTAGAATT
>JAYNQN010000003.1:81611-99650 GCA_038114285.1 Gammaproteobacteria bacterium
AATTTACACATTCATTAGAAAATTTTATATTTATTGCACAATGATGACACATTAACAAATTTTTGTTTTTGTGAAATGTCATATTTAAATTGCATAGTGAACATTTAGGAATCCAAGAGCACTCTCTGCAATTTATTACTGGCGAGTATCCTCTTCTATTTAAATAAATAAGTGTTTGTTCTTTCTTTGAAAGTCTATTTTTTACTGCTTGTATAACATCATCAGATAAAATAGCATTTTTCTTTTTTGACGTATCCACGACTTTAAGAACAGGAAGTGGTTTATCATTAATTCTGTTCCTCATTTTTATATGAGTAAATTTCTTATTTGTTACATTAAAAATAGTTTCTGATGAAGGAGTAGCACTACCTAAAATTATTGGAATATTTTTACTTTTAGCACGATAAATTGCCACATCTCTAGAGTTATATCTTGCTTCCGAGCTATTTTTAAGTGATACATCATGTTCTTCGTCAATTATGATTAGCCCAAGATTTGGTATTTTTAAAAATACAGATGATCTTGTGCCTATTATTATATCAATTTGGCAATTTTGAATTAAAGTCCAACTAATGAATTTTTGTTTAGGCGTTAGTGACGAGTGATACTCTGCAACCCGAAAATTCTTTATTTTAAAATATTTTATCAATCCTGGAATAAGGGTTTTTTCTGGCACAATGATCAATGTTTGTAGGCCTTTCTTATAAATTTCATTTTGAATATGTCTATAAACTTCGGTTTTCCCACTGCCCGTAATTCCGTCAAGAAGGAAGCACTCATACCAAGAAAGAGATTGCTTAATAATTTCTACTGCATTTTTCTGCTCTTCTGACAAAGTAATTTTTTTTCGTTCAATTAAATCTTCACTTTTAATATTATCATAGGAATATTCTTCAATAATTTTCCCTTGCCTTAAATATAATGGTGTAGCAAGCCCTAATATTTGGCCTAGTGGCGCATGATAATAATTTGATACCCACATAAGTAGTTTTAGAATTTCTTGATCTAATGTAGGAGATTTATCAATAATTTTTTGAATCTTTTTCAGTTTATAATCGGATGAGCTTAAATTATTATTTATGTTTATCACAAAACCAATAGTCAATCTTTTTCCAAATTCTACAGACACTCTGGAACCTAGCTTAATATCAGACTCCATAGATTCAGGTATTTCATAATCAAAAAGACTGTGAAGGGGCTTAATTATTGCTATTTGGGCTATTTTTTTCTTCATTTTCTTTACAGTAAAAAGTGTTTATCTTTGAGCAGTTTTTTTGTTATGTTATAAATATATTTTAAAAGTTAGATGTTATTAATAATAGATATTTTACACCTTAATTAAATATAAAGGGTTTTAATAAATTGAATAATTTAAACCAACAAATATTGAGAACAGACGTATCTGGTATGCCTATAGAATGGGTAACTTACCAGGATGCTGTTAGACTTTATTTTAATAGTCAAATTGCATATACATGCGGAAGTAATATTATGACGATTTATGGAGGAATAAACGCAAAAACTAATAATAGAAGCATGTTGGAAATAAATTCAATTATCTCTACATTTGGAAATAATAAAAAACTCGTAAATCAGTATGCCCCACCTTTAAATAATCGCACCCTTTTTAAAAGAGATGATCATTTATGTCTTTATTGTGGAAATAAGTTTGACTCCAAAAACTTATCACGAGATCATGTTACTCCATTATTTCAGGGTGGAAAAGATTTGTGGGCTAATGTCGTCACAGCATGTAAAAGATGTAATAACGCAAAAGCTGGGAGAACACCTGAGCAAGCTAATATGGAATTGCTAGCAATTCCTTTCATTCCAACCCATGCAGAATATATATTTTTACAGGGTAAAGTTATATTGTTTGATCAAATGGAATTTTTAAAACAACATTTTCCAAGAACTAGTCCACTAAGAGATAGGCTTTAGAGTATAAAATAACTATTATTTTCAAATACTAAAGAAATTTTTTATTTACAATGCAAAGATAATTATGAAATATAAATTAAATGAAAATTATGCACATGGTGATGAAAGAAAAATTGGAGTACTCCTTGTTAATTTAGGAACTCCTGATGCTCCAACAACATCTGCAGTAAGAAAATATTTATCAGAATTTTTGTCAGATCCTAGAATTGTTGAAATTCCAAGATTAATTTGGTGGTTAATTTTAAATTTAATAATTTTAAATATAAGACCTAAGAAAAGTAGAGACCTGTACAGGAAGATATGGTTAGACAAGGGATCTCCATTACTAGTTATTTCAAAAAGCATAGTTGAAAAATTAAAACAATCAAAAAATATTAGTGATAAAAAATACATTATTATAGATTTAGCAATGAGATATGGAAATCCATCTATAAAAACATCATTGGAGAATTTTAAAAAGCATAATATTAATAAATTAGCTGTTATCCCTATGTTTCCTCAATATTCAGCTGCAACGACGGCATCTATTTTTGATAAATTATCAGAGGAATTATCTAAATGGCGTAATATTCCAGATCTCAGATTTTTGTCTACATATCATGATAATAATTTATATATTAATGCATGTGCTCAGAAAATAAAAAACTCATGGGCAAAACAAGAAAAAGCAAAAAAGTTGGTATTTTCTTTTCATGGTTTACCACAAATCAATTTACACAAAGGTGATCCTTATCATTGCTATTGTCATAAGACAGCGCGATTAATAGCTGATGAGTTAAAGCTTGATCAGGAAGATTATATTGTAACTTTTCAATCAAGATTTGGAAAACAAGTTTGGTTGAAGCCATATACAGATGACGTTTTGGCAAAGCTAGCCGCAGATGGAGTTGATAGCGTTGACATTTTTTGCCCAGGATTTTTGTGCGATTGCTTAGAAACTTTAGAAGAAATAAATATGCAAAGTAGAGAACATTATATTTCTTCTGGTGGTAAAAATTTTAATTATATTGCCGCATTAAATGATGATGAAGAAAACATATTATCATTAGAAACAATAATTTTAAATGAAGTTTCAAACTGGGATAATATTAAAATTAATTCCAAAGAAAATTTAAGCAAAACAAAAGATCTTTTTGCAAAACATAATTACAATAGAAAAAAATGAAATTCCTTTTATTTATAATTTTTTTACCCATTATTGAAATTTACTTTTTTGTAAAAATAGGGTCTGAAATTGGTCCAATATCTACAATAGCATTTACTTTATTGACTGCATTTTTAGGTGTAGCAACAATAAAATATCAAGGTATTACTTCTTTTGTGCAAGCAAGACAATCTATATTTAATACGAATGAGCCGGGAATAGAAATTTTTAGTAACTTAATTTTATTGATTTGCGGAATTTTTTTGCTAATACCAGGGTTTTTTACAGATTTTTTAGGAATTTTACTTCTTATCCCCCCTTTAAGGGTTATTTTAATAAGAATTGCTTTAAAAAACGCTATAACTAATTTTCAAGATCGCAGAAAAAGTAAAAAAGAAAATAATGACTATATAGATATTGATCCAGACAATTAAATCTTGACATTTTTCTACTAAACAATAAAATTAGCAGTCTCTTAACGAGAGTGCTAAAAAATTAATTTAATAATAACAGGAGTTATTTAGTATGAAAATAAGACCTTTGCATGACAGAGTAGTCATAAAAAGAATGGAAGAAGAAAAAGCTTCCCCAGGTGGAATAATTATTCCTGATAGTGCTACAGAAAAACCAATAAAAGGTGAAGTTATAGCTGTTGGCAATGGAAAAATACAAGATGATGGAAAAGTTCAGCCATTAGATGTCAAAGTCGGCGACACAGTTTTATTTGGAAAATATGCTGGCACAGAAATTAAAGTAGATTCAGATGAATTGGTCGTAATGAAAGAAGATGACATTATGGCAGTAATAGATTAATAATTTTTACAACAAAATAACATTTTAATATAAAAGGTGAATTAATATGGCAGCAAAAGAAGTAAGATTTGGTGACGAAGCACGTCAAAGAATGGTCGCAGGTGTAAATCTATTAGCAAATGCGGTAAAAGCAACATTAGGCCCAAAAGGTAGAAATGTTGTTTTAGATAAAGCATTTGGAGCTCCTACAGTTACGAAAGACGGCGTATCTGTAGCCAAAGAAATAGAATTAAAAGATAAATATGAAAATATGGGAGCACAGATGGTAAAAGAAGTTGCGTCTCAGACATCAGATGTTGCTGGTGATGGAACTACAACTGCTACGGTTTTAGCTCAAGCAATTGTAAGAGAAGGAATGAAATCGGTTGCTGCTGGAATGAATCCTATGGATTTGAAAAGAGGAATAGATAAAGCTGTTATAGAGTCAGTGGCAGCATTAAAAGAGATTTCTAAACCTTGTGCAGATAATAAAGAAATAGCTCAAGTTGGCTCTATTTCAGCTAATTCAGATTCACAAGTTGGAGATATTATAGCTGACGCAATGGATAAAGTTGGTAAAGAAGGAGTAATAACTGTTGAAGAAGGGAATTCATTGGAAAATGAACTAGAAGTTGTGGAAGGAATGCAGTTTGATAGAGGTTATTTATCACCATATTTTGCAAATAATCAAGATAGTATGACATGTGACTTAGATGAACCTTTTGTGCTACTTCATGATAAAAAGATTTCAAACATTAGAGAAATGCTACCAATTTTAGAAGCAGTTGCAAAAGCTGGCAAACCATTATTAATTATTGCAGAAGATGTTGATGGTGAAGCACTAGCCACTTTAGTTGTAAACTCTATTAGAGGCATAGTTAAAGTTGCAGCAGTTAAGGCTCCTGGGTTTGGGGACAGAAGAAAAGCAATGCTTGAAGATATTGCGATTTTAACTGGAGGAACAGTATTATCTGAAGAAGTAGGTTTATCTCTAGAGAAAGCTACTTTGGAGGATTTAGGTACAGCAAAAAAAGTAAATATCTCAAAGGAAAACACAACAATAATTGATGGAGCAGGTGGCGCAGAACAAATTAAAGGAAGAGTTGATCAAATTAGAGCGCAAATAGAAGAAGCGACATCAGACTACGACAAAGAAAAATTACAGGAAAGAATGGCAAAATTAGCTGGTGGTGTGGCAGTTATTAAGGTAGGTGCTGCAACAGAAGTGGAAATGAAAGAAAAGAAGGCCAGAGTTGAAGATGCACTACATGCTACAAGAGCAGCTGTAGAAGAAGGAGTTGTTCCTGGAGGAGGTACTGCACTAATTCGTGCAATATCAGCTATTAAAGACCTTTCTGGTGATAATCCAGATCAAGATATGGGAATTAGCATCTTAAGAAGATCTATGGAAGAGCCATTAAGACAAATAGTAGGTAATGCTGGAGATGAGGCTTCTGTAATTTTAGCTAAAGTAGCTGAAAGCAAAAGTAGTAATGAAGGCTATAATGCAGCAACAGGAGAATTTGGTGATATGATTGCTATGGGTATCTTAGACCCAACCAAAGTAACTCGTTCAGCGCTACAAAATGCTGCATCTGTTGCAGGCCTAATGATAACTACTGAGGCAATGGTAGCAGAATTACCAGCAGACGAAGAAGATGGCCATTCTCATGGTGGTGTGCATCCTCCTATGGGCGATGGTATGGGCGGTATGGGCGGTATGGGTGGCATGATGTAACCCTGCGTACGTTCAATAAAAATACAAAAAAGTCCTGCAAACCAGGGCTTTTTTTTTGCATAATATAGATTATGAATATAAAAAAACATTTAATAGAAAATATAAAATTTCTTCAGTCTCCAAATTTTGACATAAGACCAAAAAAAATAGATATATCTTTAATAGTTATACATAGCATTAGTTTGCCGCCAACAATTTTTGGAAATGAATATGTTGAAAATTTCTTTTTAAATAAATTGGAGATTGCAGATAACGAATATATTAACAGTATTAAAGATATGAAAGTTTCGTCACATATTTATATCAAAAGAACAGGAGAAATAATTCAATTTGTCCCATTTGATAAAAGAGCTTGGCACGCCGGAGAGTCATCGTATAAAAATGTTAAAAATTGTAATGACTATTCAATTGGAATAGAACTTGAAGGTTGTGAGGATATATCTTTTGAAGATATTCAATATAATAAACTTTCTGAAATTATTGATTGTTTGATACAAAACTATCCAAATATTAATAGGGAAAGAATTGTTTCCCACTCAGAGATAGCACCAGGAAGAAAATCTGATCCTGGGCCATTATTTGACTGGAAAAGACTAAAAAGCATGATAAAATGAAAAAAAAATTATAGGAGTATGATCATGATAGGTTGGGCGTGGATCACAATAGGAGCGGTAGTTCTAGCGGTTGTTATAATGCAAATTGCAGCAAGATTTGCCGATTATGACGAAAAATAGATCTAAAAAAAAAATTTAAAATAGCTACACATTTAATTTTTCTTCCAGATTTTTAGGTAAAAAATATGACTGATAAGTTTTTAGAAAATTTATCTAAGCATTCATTTATATCATTTCTAAAAAATTCAAAAATTGGTTTAGAAAAAGAATCTCTTAGAGTTGATAAGAATGGAACAATTTCTTACAAAATGCATCCAAAAAAATTTGGAGCGTCTTTAACAAACAGATATATTACAACAGATTATTCAGAGGCATTAATAGAGATTGTAACCCCTCCTTGTTGTTCTCATAAGGAAGTATTAAATTATCTTGAAAATATAATAGCTTTTATATATAAGAATTTAGATCGAGAATATTTGTGGCCAGCGAGCATGCCATGCATAATAGCTGGAGACCAGAGTATACCAATCGCGTATTACGGAACTTCAAATCCAGCAAGAATGAAAACAACATATAGAAGAGGTCTCGGCAATAGATATGGAAGAGTCATGCAAGTTATTTCTGGAATTCATTATAATTATTCATTCTCAGATAAATTTTGGGAGGAATATTCGTTATGTATAAATTCAAAAAAAAATATACAAGATTTTAAGTCAGAGCAATATTTTATAATCTCAAGAAACCTTTTAAGAAACGGTTGGATAGTGGCATATTTATTTGGATGTTCGCCAGCAGTTTGCAAATCTTATTTGTCTGGGAAAAAGACTACAATGGAATCATTTGATGATTATACATATTATGAAAAATACGCAACCTCATTAAGAATGGGCGACATAGGTTATCAAAACAATAAAGAAGAAGATATGGGTGTACATATTGACTATAATTCTTTAGAGAAATATGCAAAAAGCTTAGATGAAGCAATTAAAACACCAAGTAAAGAGTATGAAAAAATTGGAGTTCATGAAGATGGATACTACAAGCAAATTAATTCAAATATTTTGCAAATAGAAAATGAATATTATAGCACTGTAAGGCCAAAGCCAGATCCAAATTTAGAAAAGAGGCCAGCAGCAGCTCTTCTAGAGAGCGGAGTAAACTATATTGAACTAAGATCAATAGATAATAATATATTTTCAAATACAGGAATTGAATTAACGCAATTATATTTTATTGAGTTGTTAATAATACACAGTTTATTCAGTGATAATTCTGAAATTTCAAAAAAAGAATATATAGATATAAAAAATAATCTAACAAATATTGCACACAAAGGAAGGGATAAAGAGACAAAAATAATAAAAAAAAATAAAACAGTAAATATAGAAAATGAGTTAAGCAAAATTTTAAATGAAATGAAAGATATTGCAAAAATTATGTCTTCTGTAAAAAATGATGATAATTACGAAATATGTATTCAGCAACAAAAAGAAAAAATTCGTAATAAAAAACTTTTACCCTCAAATTTAGTTATAGATAGAATGAAAAGTAAAAAAATAAGTTTTTATGAGTTTTGCATGCAGAACATATGGGAACAAAAAAAATATTTTTCATCTTTAAAAACAGATAATAATATTTTTGAAATATTAAAAAAAGAAGCCAAATTTTCTATAGATAAAAAAAATATATTAGAGAAATCTAATAAAGAAAATTACGAAGAATATATTAAAAAATACTTTATTTAATAATGAGTTTTAGAACTATACAACTTGAAGATTTAGAAGTGGATATTAAAAAAGAAGATAATAATATTTACTTTTCATTTGTAGGTGCATACATTAAAAAAACAATGGATGATGCAGAGGAAAAGACACTATGGATTCAAGATGGAGATTTAATATTAAGAGATTTAGATAAAGGTGATAATTTAAAAGCTGGTAATAATAAAATAATCTCGATAAGTATAAGCTATGATTTTTATACATATAAAAATATGTTAAGTTTGCCTTTTAATAAAAAAGGATTAATTGATATTTCAATTAATTTTAAAAGTATTAAAGATATTATAAATATAAAGTGTTCGGAAATTGAGGTTGTTTTAAATAATAACCCTAAATATGTTCGTCACATTAAGAAAACGGAGTAGTAATGAAAATTTATATGGTGAAACATAATAATTTAGAGCATATGGCTGTAAGCGAAAATGGTAGTGATTTTTTTATTCCTAACATTATAAAAGATTGTCCTGAGCAATATAAAACTGTAGACAACTATTTAAATTATAGTAAAAAAAATGATAAAGAACTTAAAGATTTTATTGATTATAAAAAATTAAGTTCAGTTCCTATATCAAAACAAAATATCTTAGCTCCTATACTAAGGCCTAAGCAAAATATTATTTGCATGGGTTTGAATTACGAGGATCATATAAAAGAATCGGAGAAAGTTTTTTCAAAAGATATCAAGAGACCAAAATATCCAATAATTTTTACGAAATCAACATTAAGTATAAATTCACCATATGGAGAAATACCTTTGCGAAGTGAAGTTTCCGAAGAAATAGATTGGGAGTCAGAGCTTGCGATAATAATCGGTAAACCTGGAATACATATCAAAAAAGAAGAGGCCTATGATTATATTTATGGATACACAGTTCTTAATGATATTTCAGCAAGAGATATTCAAAGAAATCATAAACAATTCTTTTTAGGCAAAAGCTTACCAGGCGCATGCCCTATTGGCCCGTGTATTGTTTCCAAAGATGAAATAAAAAATCCACACAATTTGAAAATTACATCAAAGGTAAATAATATAATCAAGCAAGATTCAAACACTAGCTATCAAATTTTTGATATACCTACCCAGATAGAAACAATTTCTAAAAGCACCTATTTAGTTCCAGGTGATATTATAGCAACTGGAACTCCGAGCGGTGTTGGTTTTGCAAGAACGCCACCTGAGTTTTTAGAAAACGGCGATGTTGTAGAATGTGAAATTGAGAATATAGGAAAAATAATTAATAAGGTGATTGATTATTCTCACCAATAATTTTCGGTAGTAATATGTCCAGGCGAACTTCTTCTATGTTTCTTTAAGCCAATATTTTTTAATTGAATAGTTGTATCTTTTACCATAGCAGGATTTCCGCATAGCATGACATGTGAATTTTTTGGAAATATTTCTATTCCTGTCTTTTGTTGAAGTGCGCCACTTGCAATACTTTCAGGAATTCTTCCTTTAAGTGAATTTTTAGTATCCTCCCTACTTACATATGTAACGTAAATAAATCTTTCTCCATATTTTTCTTTTAATTCACTAATAGTTTTTTGGTAGGTAAGTTCTTTAGCATATCTAACCGCATGCACAAGAACTACTTTTTTAAATTTATTCCATGATTCCTCTGTTCTTAATATTGACAAATAGGGCCCAATTCCAGTTCCAGTAGCTAGCATCCATATATTTTCAACTTCAGGTATTTCATTTAGAATAAGGAATCCATTGCCATTTGGCCCAATATTAATCTGGTCTCCATTCTTTAGTTTTTGCAGTGCTGAGGACAAAGGTCCATTTGGAACTGATACCGAATAAAATTCTAAGAAATTATCATTCGGAGAATTTACAAAAGAATAAGGCCTTGCTATTTCTTCATTATTGATATTTAAACCAATTTTTGTATATTGTCCTGCAATAAATTTTACTTCCGGTGCAGCAACTCTTATGGAGTACAATGATTCTGTCCAGTGTTTGACACTAACCACTTCTCCTTTTATCCATTTTTCTGTCATAATAATATTAAAAAGAATACTAAAGTGGTTATACTATACATAATAAAATATAAGGCAATCTATATAATATAAGAACAAGCAAAAATATATGAAAACAGATTATATAAAAGAAATAGATAAAAGTAGAGTTTATGATGTTGCAGAAAAAACGCCAATTTCTTTATTGAGTAAAATTTCTGAGAAGTATGGTAATTCTATTTTCTTAAAAAGAGAGGATTTGCAGCCTATTTTTTCTTTTAAATGCCGTGGAGCATATAACAAAATCAGTAGTCTAGAAGAAAAACAAAAATCAAAAGGAATAATCGCTGCATCTGCTGGAAATCATGCGCAAGGGGTGGCGTTATCTTCAAGTAAACTTGGTATAGATGCTGTAATTGTAATGCCAACCACAACACCAACTATCAAAATAGACTCAGTAAAAAAATTTGGTGTACAAGTTTTATTATATGGCGATTCTTTTGATGAGGCTTATGAAAAAGCTCTTGAGATCTCTAAAAAAGATAAGAGAGTATTTATTCACCCTTTTGATGATCCGCTGGTTATTGCTGGGCAGGGGACAGTTGCTAAAGAGATAGTAGAAGAAATTAAGGAATCCCCAGATATCATTTTTATTCCTGTTGGAGGCGGGGGTTTAATATCTGGAATGTCTATATATTTGAAAAAACATTTTCCAAAATGTAAGATTTATGGGGTTGAGTCTGAGGACGCACCAACTTTATATACTTCTCTAAAAAATAATAAGCCAACTGAGCTGCAGCAAGTAGGCTTATTTGTGGATGGCTGCGCAGTGAAAAGAATTGGAAATGAAACTTTTAAGATATCAAAAGAATTTGTAGATGAAGTGATTCTTGTTTCCATAGATGAAACCTGCGCTGCAATAAAAGATATATATGAAGATACTAGAGTAATGTCTGAACCAGCAGGTGCTTTATCCATAGCAGGAATGAAAAAATATCTATCAAATAATAATCTTAAAGGAAAAAATATATACGCCATAAATTCTGGGGCAAATTTAAATTTTGATAGATTAAGACATGTAACTGAAAGAGCTGAAATTGGAGAAGGAAAAGAAGTTTTATTATCAGTAAAAATACCTGAACAACCAGGTAGTTTTAGAGCTTTTTGTGAAGTTATAGGAAGAAGAAGTATAAGCGAATTTAATTATAGATATTCAGATGATGAATCTGCAAATGTATTCGTCGGTATTAAAACGGATAATTTTCTAATAGATAAAAAAAATATATCAAATGATTTAGAACGAAAAAAATATGAATTTATCGACCTTACAAAAGATGAAGTGGCAAAATTACACTTAAGATATATGGTTGGTGGAAAGCCTAGATCTAAAATTAATGAAAAATTATTTAGATTTGAATTCCCAGAAAAACCTGGAGCATTATTAAATTTTCTAAACAAGATGAAAAAAGATTGGGATATCACTTTATTTCATTATAGAAATCACGGGTCGGCTTTTGGTCGAGTTTTAGTTGGTATTGATATAGGAGATTACAAGAGAAAAGATTTAGATAATTTTTTAATAGATCTTGGTTATAAGTACACTGATGAAACCTCAAACAAGGGTTATACCTTATTCTTAAGATAAAAAAAGGCTCCTTTCGGAGCCTTAATATTACTTAACAAGCTTAACTAACTTCTTCTTTTTGTAGTTTTACGCTTAGCTACTTTCTTTTTAACCTTACGCTTAGCTACTTTCTTTTTAACCTTACGCTTAGTTACTTTCTTTTTAACCTTACGCTTAGTTACTTTCTTTTTAACTTTCTTTTTAACCTTCTTTTTAACCTTACGCTTAGCTACTTTTTTCTTAGTTGCTTTACGCTTAGTTACTTTCTTTTTAGCTGCTTTTCTTACAACCTTTTTCTTAGCAACTTTTTTCCTTACTACCTTCTTCTTCTTACGTTTAATGGCCATTTAAATCCTCCAAAACACTTAAAGTTGGTTTAAAGTTTGTTATCAAATAAAAGTTTAATGATCTAATAGTAAAATACAATCTTTTTTTTTAAAATAAAATGTAGTTTATAAAAATTATAAAAAAATACTTAAAAATTTTATTATTTAACTGTGTTTTTACAAATTTTTTGCAATTTTTTTATTTTTATTTTGTATTTTAAGTGAAATTATTAGTTTTTAACTTGAATTTTGCTTTTTTAATATACAATTAAGTAGTTTTTTAACTTTTTTTTAACTTTTTTAACTTTTTTAACTTTTTTTTAACCTTTTTTTTAACTTTTTTAACTTTTTTTTAATTTTTTTCACTTTTTTCCTTTTTTTTTAACTTTTTTTATAAAAATTTCAGTTTTTATTTTTTTTTTACTTAATTTATTTTAAATATAACTTTTTGTTATGAATTTTATAAAAAAAATTTTATTTTTGATAAATTTTTTGAATTTTCTTAATTTAGATTTTATTAATAGAAACCGATGTACCGTTATTATATATTTTCCTTGAACCATTGAGTTCAGGTGGGTCAAAGTTTCTTGTATTAGGCTGCCTAAAATATTAGGTTTGCTCATCAACAAAAGTTGCTTAGTCCCTTTTTTAAAATTAGGAACAAAGATATAACAATAATATCGTGTACATCAGTTAATAAAAATATATCAAATAAATTTATGATGCACTAGTAAAAAAATATGAATTAATCTTGTATTAATGAGTCTAATTTTTGATTTAGATTTTGAATTCTTTGTTTTATTGTAGAATCAAGTGAGTTTACTATTTCTTTGTAATTTAGTGAGTCGTTTGCAAAATTTAAAGCTGATATTACTGCGATTCTGTCAAGCCCAATTGTTTTCCCTTCTGCTTTTGTTTTCATCATTTTGTCATTTAGCAATTCAGCAGAACTAATCAATGTTTCTTTTTCATTTTCAGAGCAAAAAACATCATAGTTTTGATTAAGAATTTTCACAGTAACTGGAATTTTTTTATTTTCATTATCCATTACTGAGTATACTCCAGCGATCTTAATCTATTTATGATTCCTTCAACTTTTGTTTGTACTTTTTGATTTTTTTCTTTGATTTTAAATTTTTCTGATACTTCTTTTTCTTGTCTTTCTTTAAGCAAAAGATTTTCTTTCTTTAGATCCAAATATTTGTTAGACAAAGTCTCAATTTTGCTTTCTAGCTCGTCTAACTCTTTATTTAGAGTTGATATTATGTGATCATTGTTCATATACCTGTAATATTATTCTTGCAGGCTTTGTAGGTCAATAGAAAATTGTTAATTTATTGAATTTTGTATTTAGATGTGACTTAAAATAATGAAATTATCTGAACTAAGAAATAGAAGAAAGGCTCTAATAGCAGAAATGTCAGAAAATTCTGTAGCTATACTATCATCTGCTAATAAAAATTATAGAACGAGAGATGTAGAGAATCCATTTAGACAAAATAGTGATTTTTTGTATATGACGGGCATCAGTGAGCCAAATTTAATAAATTTAATTTACCAAGAAAAAAAACAAGTAATTTCAATTTTATTTAGAAATAATACTTCTGATTTTGAAAGCATTTGGGAAGGCAAAAGGCCAGAAAATAGCAAAATTCTTAAAAATCATGGTTTTTCTAAAGTATACGATTATGATGAATATAAGCAAAAAATAATGGATATTATTAAGAATAAAGATAATTTATATATAGAGTTTGGACTTAATAAAGATTTAGATAAATTTATTAAGAAAAATGTGAGCAAATTAAGAAAAAAAAATATAAATAAGAAAAAGTTAAATAAAAATATACTACCTATTGATTCTATTACGCATAAATTAAGGCAAATTAAATCAAATTATGAAATAAATATGATAAAAGAAGCCGCAAAGGTATCTATAAAGGGACATCAAGAGGCAATGAAAAAATCTAAACCAGGGATGTATGAATACGAACTAGATGCAGAAATAAAGTATATATTTAATAAAAATAATATGCATTTTGCTTATATGTCAATCGTTGGTGGAGGTAATAATGCTTGTACACTTCACTATATAAAAAATGATAATTTATTAAAAAATAATGATTTAGTTTTAATAGATGCCGCTGCAGAAAATAATGGATATGCTTCAGACATTACAAGAACTTTTCCGGTTAATGGAAAATTTACAAAAGAACAGGCGCTTATATATGATGTTGTACTTAATGCTCAAGAAAAAGCAATAAATTTCATAAAGCCAGGTGTAACATGGAATCAAGTGCATGCAATAACTGTCAAAGAAATTTCTTTAGGTCTCATAAATTTAGGAATAATAAACGGTGAGATAGAAGAAGTAATAAAAAAAGAATTATATAAAGAATTTTATATGCATAATACAGGACATTGGCTAGGTTTAGATGTTCATGATGTTGGAAAATATGAAAATATTATTTTCAAACCCGGAATGATTATTACTGTTGAACCAGGCATATATATAAACTCTAATAATAGCAAAGTTTTAAAAAAATGGAGAGGAATTGGTATTCGTATTGAAGATGACGTTTTAATTACTAAAAAAGGCAATGAAGTGATAACTAAAAATTTAGTTAAAAAACGAAGCCAAATAGAAAAGTTGTGTAATGAAAAAAAAATATAAAGAAGAAAACAAAATTACCATTATTGGCGCTGGACTTACAGGATTAGCTTTTTGTAATTTACTGAAAGACTCAAATATAAAAATTTCAATAATTGATTCGCAACCTAAAACTTTCTATAAAGATGTTAATAATGAAAGATATATTGTTCTTTCAAATACAAGTAAAATTATTTTAGAAAATATTGGTTTATGGAGCAAGATAGATCAATATTGCACAAAAGTAAAAAATATTCATATTTCTAAACAAAATATTTTTGGTTCAACTTTAGTAAAATCTTCCGATGAAAATTTAGATTCATTAGGTTATCAGCTTCCAATAAGTAATCTTATAAAAATACTATATGAAAATATTGAGAAAAATAATAATTACAAATTTATTCATGAGGCTAAAGCTACAAGCGTTAACCCAGGTAATATTATAAAAGTAAAATACTTAAAAAACTCAAAAGAAGAAATAATTAGGTCAGATTGTTTGATATTTGCTACAGGTGCAACTGAAAATTTAGTAAGCAATATATTTTCAAGAGGTACAAAAAAAGATTACCAGCAAAATGCAGTTACATGTGAGATTATATCTGACAAATATAATTCTGAAACAGCATTTGAGAGATTTACAAATGAAGGTGTTTTGGGCTTAATACCTAGAAAAAATAATTTTTGGACTTTAATATACTCTGTAAATAAAGATGAATGCAAAAAAATAAAAAATCTTGAGAAAAAAGTATTAAAAGAATATTTTCAAAATTTAATTGGTAAAAAGTGTGGCAATATTGAAGCAGTGAACGATATTAAGATTTATCCGCTACAAATGAAATATCATAATGATTTTACAGATAATAACATATGTTTATTGGGTGATGCTGCGCACACGTTGCATCCTATAGCTGCACAAAGTTTTAATTTATCATTACGAGATTGCGCGTATTTAGCAGAATTAATTATTCAATTAGAATCTATAAATAAGAGCAACATTTCACTTATTTTTAAAGAATATCATTTAAAGAGAAAGTCAGAAGTAAAAAGACTTATTAGATTTACAGATTTTCTTGCCTCTTTTATACATGGAAAAGGCATTATCAGAAATAATATTATTAGCGCATCATTTATATTTATGGATATG
Organism: Gammaproteobacteria bacterium; assembly: GCA_038114285.1. GTDB lineage: Bacteria > Pseudomonadota > Gammaproteobacteria > Poriferisulfidales. Next base: position 97,325 of record JAYNQN010000003.1, read on the forward strand.
AATAAAAAAATAAGAGTAAATGTTATAAGATACTTATTAGGGGTAAATTTCTCGCATTCATTAATTTCAAGTTTAAAAGACTAAATATGAAAACAGATACAATTATAGTTGGAGCCGGAATAATAGGAATGTCCTTAGCTATTGCTTTAAGTAAAAATAATAAAAAAGTAGTCATAATTGAAAAAAACCTTAAAAATAACTTAAAAATTAATAGAATTTATTCTTTATCAGAAAAATCTAAAGTTTTTTTTGAGGAGCTTGATTTGTGGAATTATTTTACAAATATTAACGAGATTAGTGAAATGAACATTTACTATAGAAATTTTAATAATGAAAAAAGATTAAGTTTTTCAAAAGAAGAAAATATAGATAATATTGGATATATTGCTCAGAGTAAGGATATATTTCTAGTATTATTAGATAAAATTAAAAGAGACAAGAATATTTCCTTAATTGATGAGCAAAAGATAGAAAATTTAAATAACCAAAAAAATAACATTGCAGTAAAATTACAAAGCAATCAGCTAATCACTGCAAAATATTTATTTAGTTGTGATGGAGCAAAATCCAGTATAAAAAGAAAGCTTGAAATTAGTAATGACTATGATAATTATGATTCAACAGCAATTGTTTTTAATATAGAGCATGAGATAGCAAACAATAGCTCAGCATTCCAAATATTTCTTGAAAGTGGTCCTGTTGCTTTTTTACCGCTTTCAGATAACTCGTTTTCAATGGTAGTAAGTATTAAAAATAGGTTTTATGAAAAAAATTATTATAGTGAAAAAAATATATGTAGCTTTATTGACAAAATAACAAATAATAAGTTCGGAAAAATAAAACTTAAATCAGATTTAGCAACCTTTGATTTAGTTGGGTTTGATACCGAGTCATATGTGAATGGAAGCGTTATATTTGTGGGTGATTCTGCGCATGCAGTTCATCCTCTAGCAGGAATGGGATTAAATTTAGGTATATCAGACGTAATCGAAATCCATAGTTCTATTAAAAATAATAAAAAGAATTTTAATAAAAAAAATTTTTTTTCAAGCTATGAAAGAAAACAAAAAATAGTTAATAAAAAAGCTAGGCAGCAATTAAAAATTATTGAAAAAGTTTATTCTATAGAAAATAAATTCTTAGCAAAACTTATAGAAAATACTATGAATAATATTAATAAATCAAAATTCATAAAGGAAAAAATTGTTCAGCATGCAAATAATAACCTAAGTTTTTTTTAGACCTATCCATAATTTATATAATTTTTTATCAAATCAATATGCTGTTCTTTAAAAAATTTTTCTACTTTGTTTTGGTATATGATTCTTCCTTTTTCTAAAAAAATTATTTCTTCCCCCATCCTTTTAATTTGTGATATATCATGTGACGTCATAAAAATTTTTACATTGTTATCGGAAAGATTTTTTATAATACTTTCTATTTCATTTTTATACACAGGATCTAATTGAGAGGTTGGCTCGTCTAAAAATATTATTTTTGGATTTCCTATTATTGCCATACCGATAGCTAATTTTTGTCTTTCTCCTCCTGAAATGTATTTACTATTTGTATTTGCAATATGCTTGATGTTTAATTTTTTCATTATTTCTTCTACATTACTTTTATAATCTATATTTCTTTTCCTAGCTACGTAAGCTAAATTTTCATATGCAGTTCTATTTAATAGTATAGGTGTTTGAAAAACCATTGATTGATTTTTTTTAACTTGAGATACTGAATAATTTTTCCATTTAATTATATCTTCTTCAGAATTTATTAAACCATGTAGTATCTTTAGAAATGTTGTTTTACCAGAACCATTATTTCCAGCTATTATTGTAATTTTCTTTTCATCACTAAAAAGAGTTATATTTTTTAGAATGTATTTGTTGTTTGCTTTGTAATTTAAATTATTAATTTTTAAAGGAAGTATATTCATTTAGCCTATTTTCCTTAGCGATTTTATTAATAGTGTGATAATAAATGAAATTAATATTAAAATTAATCCCAAAGCTACAGCAAGTTCTATACTTCCTTTGCTTGTTTCAAATGCAATGGCAGTTGTCATAACTCTTGTGAAGTGATTTATATTTCCTCCAACAATCATTACCGCACCCACTTCAGCGCTTGCTCTTCCAAAACCTGTTAATGCTACTGTAATTAATGCATATCTAGTTTCATATATTAAAGTTTTTAATTTTGAGAATTTACTTAAATTTAAGGAATTTAAAAGCAAGTTATATTCTTTATTTTTTTTATAAATTTCTTCATATGTTAAAGAAATTACTATTGGCATAATAAGAAGTGTTTGAGCAAGAATCATTGC
>JAYNQN010000003.1:99660-111580 GCA_038114285.1 Gammaproteobacteria bacterium
AAAAAGCCAAATACACCTTTTTTTGACCCATGTGTGTAAATTAATAATCCAAGAACGACCGGTGGCATACCCATTAAAGTATTGGTAATTAGTACTGTAATTGATTGAACTCTATTTTTGTAAAAAACAAGAAATGCTCCAAATGGTATACTTATTATAACAGCAATAATTAGTGCAGATAATGTTACCTTTAAAGAAAGATTTATAATTTCAAATAAATCTTTATCTAGAGTAATTATTAATTTAAAAGCAGTTTCTAATATGTTAATTAGCATTATTTTCTAAATTATTTTTAACTATTGTATAACATTCATTTGAGACAGACTTTCTATCTTTCCCTATTGGGCTAACCAGGTCTGATATAGTTACTTCTGCAACAATATCATTTTGAAACAAAATTTTTAAAATACTTAAAAATAGTGAGTTTCCTCTTATAAACGGAACCTTTGGATGAATTTTTTTATTTTTATGAGGGTACTTTATAATAACACATTGTATAGAGCAATTAGTTTCAATACAGCTGGCAAATAACCTAGGTTTAAATTTTAATAAGCCTTTGCCACCTGACGAAGTTCCCTCGGGAAAAATTGTTACGCTTCTTTTATTTGTTATAAATTTTGAAATATCATTAGCTGCTTGAGAAGCCGCATTCTTTGCACCTCTATCAATAAATAACATATCTACAGCTGTAGTTATTTTTCCAATTACTGGCCATTTGCTAACTTCTATTTTTGATAAGAAAGTTGTTTTAAATGTACTGCCTAAAATTATTATATCTAACCAAGAGGAATGATTTGATATTATTAGATAATTTCCTTTTTTGATATCTCCTTTTATGTCTATTTTTACTTCAATAATATCTAATATTTTTTTAAACCATAATCTTATCTTTTCTGATTGCTCATCATTTGCACAAATTTCATAGTTGCCAATATCAGAAATTATTTTTTTTGTATTTGTTATGTGTGCAATAAATTTAAAAAGTTTTTTAAAAAAATGTAAAATATTCATAAAGTGCTAATCCTATTAACAAATTTTTCGATTTCGGTTATTGGTTGCTCGCATGTGTAGTCTGAGCAAACAAAAGCAGTTATTTTTCCCTCTCCTGTCTTATCATCAATATTTGCATATCCTGTATTATTATCTTTTACATAGAAATAATTTACATTAGGCTTATTAATATTGGATAGCGCTTCTAGCCATTTGTTAATTTCATCTCCCCCCGAATTATCTTTTAATATTATAGTAACATATGGAAACTTCGTTAATAAATAAGCGTCAATAAGAGAGCTATGAGCACTTGGTGATTCATTAACTTGTTTTGATGCATATGAAAAAACAGAATGTGCAGCGTCAATATAATTTGTATTATTCATTAAAAAGCCTATTTTTATTAAAGCTTTTGCAGCCATACTATTCCCAGATGGAAATGATTCATCAGCTGTTGGCTTTGGGTTTTGTATAAGGTTTTCGTGATCATTTGCAGTAAAGAAAAATCCACCATCTTTCTTATCATGAAATTTTTCAACCAATAGGTCAGATAATAAAATAGCATTTTTTAGTAATTTAGAATCCCATTTAATTGATATAAAATTTAATATTGAATTAACTAAAAATGCATAATCATCTAAATAAGCTTTTATATGAGACTTTCCATCTTTGTAAGTAGCATTTAGATTATTATTTATTATCATTTTTTTTATTATAAAATTTATAGATTTTTGTGCTTTATCTAAATAATAGATATCACCAGAAATTTTATAATATTCAATTAGAGAATTTATAGCTAGAGCATTCCAAGAAGTCAGAATTTTTTTATCAGTAAAAGGTTTTTCCTTTTTATCTCTTATTTTTTTTAGAATCTCAATACTTTCGTTAAGTAATTTTTTGTCAAAATTTTTCTCTCTATGAAAGAAATCTTTTTTTGAATTGTATGATACATATAAGTGATACTTGTTTTCAAAGTTTGCTTTTTTATTTATTCCAAAATAATCTGAGAATATTTTATACTGGTCCTCTGTTAAATTTCTTTTTAATTCCTCTTTATCCCAAATATAATATTGTCCTTCTCCGTTACTCGTATCTGCATCAATACTTGAGAAGAAACCACCTTCAGATGACTGCATTTCGTTTACTATCCAGTCTGCAGTTTTTTTTGCAGTATTAAGAAAACACTTATTTTTGCTAATAAAATATGCTTTACAATAGCATTCGAGTAAACATGCATTATCATAAAGCATTTTTTCAAAGTGAGGAATCATCCATACATCGTCTACAGAATATCTAAAAAAACCCCCACCTATTTGATCATTAATTCCTCCTTCTTGCATTGATATAAGACTATGTATTGCCATATCTAAATTTTTTTCATTTTCTTTTTTATTATGCAAAAAAGAATTAAAAATATGCATTATAACAGTTGTTTGAGGAAATTTTGGCGCTGACCCAAACCCTCCCATTGTTTGATCAAATGATTTTTTGCAATCATCCATATATATTTTAGCTATATCTTTTTTTATATTTTCATTATTTTTATTTTTTTTATGAATATTTTCTAGAGCTTGGATGATTACTTGATTGTGATCTAATATTTCTTTGTAGTTATTTCTATAGTATTCATAGATTTTAATAAGTAGATCACTAAAACTTGGTAAATTGTATTTAGCAGTATTAGGAAAATAAGTTCCTCCAAAAAATGGAACATGGTTTTCATGTGACAAAAACATTGTAAGTGGCCATCCCCCAGACCTTTGATTAAGAAGTATTTGTGATGTTTGATATATTTTATCTAAATCTGGTCTTTCTTCTCTATCAACTTTGATATTTATAAAATATTTATTCATTATTTTGGCGGTTTCTATATCTTCAAAAGACTCATGCGCCATAACATGGCACCAATGACAGGCTGAATAACCAATAGAAAGTAATATCGGTTTTTTTTCAGTTTTTGCTTTAACGAGTGCTTCTTTACTCCATGGGTACCAATCAACAGGATTTTCTGCATGCTGTTGTAAATAAGGACTGGTTTCTTTAGAAAGACGATTTATTTTCATAGCTCTGGTATTATATACATTTAAATAAAAAAAAATATTAGTAATGGTACATAATTTTAATCCAGTCTTTATTTCATTCGGAGAATTTCATATTTATTGGTATGGAATTATGTATTTAATCGCTTTTTTACTAGCTTGGTTTTTAGGTAATTTTTATATTAAAAAAGGTCTAATAAAAATAACCACTGACAATTTTTCCGATTTATTATTTTATTGCTTTTTAGGTGTCTTGATCGGAGGAAGAATTGGATATACAATTTTTTATAATTTTTCTCATACATTTCAAAATCCTTTAACAATTTTTTATGTTTGGGATGGTGGAATGAGTTTTCATGGTGGTTTCATAGGGGTGCTTATAGCTATTCTTTATTTTTGCAGAAAGTATAAAATTTCTTTCTTTTTAGTATCTGATTTTATTGTAAAATTAGTTCCAATTGGTCTATTTACCGGAAGAATAGGAAATTTTATTAATTCGGAATTATGGGGAAAACCATCAGAAGTTAAATGGGCTGTTATTTTTCCAAATGTTGATAATGTTCCAAGGCATCCAACACAACTTTATGAAGCTTTTTTAGAAGGAATTTTACTGTTTATAATATTGAATTTTTTGTTAATAAAAAAAAACAGGACTTCTAAAATAACTTCATATTTTTTGATATATTATTCTTTATTTAGATTCATTGTAGAATTTTATCGTGTTCCTGATTCTCATATTGGATATATTATATTTAATTGGGTTACAATGGGGCAGATTTTATGTATTCCTATGTTTCTTTTGGGTTTGTATATTTTGAAATTTAGAAAAGGTAATTAGATTATTATGAAGCAATATCTTGATATGCTTGATCATATTATTAAAAAAGGATATGAAAAAAGTGACAGAACAGGAGTAGGAACTCTATCTACATTTGGTTATCAAACAAGATTCGATTTATCAGATGGTTTCCCCTTGGTAACTACAAAAAAGCTTCACTTAAAATCAGTTATTTACGAACTTTTGTGGTTTATTAAAGGCGATAGCAATATTAAATATCTAAATGAAAATGGTGTATCTATTTGGAATGAATGGGCAGATTCAAATGGAGACCTTGGAAAAATTTATGGAGTTCAATGGAGAAAATGGAGAAAAGATAAGAATTCTCATGTAGATCAGTTAGCAAATTTAATGAATAGTTTAAAAAATAATCCTGATTCTAGACGTCATATTATCTCTGCCTGGAATGTAGGTGAATTAGATAAAATGGCATTACCACCATGCCATTGTTTGTTTCAATTTTATATAGCTAATAATAAGCTTTCATGTCAATTGTACCAAAGAAGCGCAGATGTTTTTTTGGGAGTACCTTTTAACATTGCATCATATTCACTTTTAATACATATGATTGCACATGTATTAAATTATAAAGTAGGGGACTTTATATACACTGTTGGCGATATGCATCTTTATAATAATCATATAAAACAAGCTAAAGAACAATTATCTAGAGATCCATATCATTTGCCTGAGTTAAAAATAAATAAAAAAGTAGGTGATATTTTTTCTTTTAAGTATGAAGATTTTGAAATAATAAATTATCAGGCTCACCCTCATATTAGTGGAGACATTGCGATCTAGTTATGAATCTTTCTATTATAGTAGCTATGACAAAAAATCGAGTTATTGGAAAAGATAATGATATGCCATGGCATTTATCTGATGATTTAAAAAATTTCAAAAAAACTACTATTGGTAAAACTGTAATTATGGGAAGATTAACATATAAATCTATTGGCAAACCTTTGCCTAATAGAAAAAATATAATTTTGTCAAGAAATTTGATAGATGAAAATGTTATAGTTAGAAATAATTTAGAAATTATATTTGAACAACTTAAAAATGAAGAAGAAGTATTTATAATTGGTGGAGAAGATATATATAGCCAAACTATTAAAATGGCCAACAAGTTATATTTAACAACTGTTGATGGTATAATTGAAGGTGATAAATATTTTCCTGAGATAGATGTTTCAAAATGGAAGCTAATTCATCGTGCCCATTATAAAAAAAGTGAGTATAATAGCCATAATTTTAAGTCAGAGATTTATGTTAAAGATTTTTAACATTTAATTTGATACTTTTTGATTTTATTTTTACATATAATTTCAATAGCTGTTAATTTATTTCCCCAGACACATCCAGTATCAATAGATACAAAATTTTTCTTATTTTGAAAGCCAATAGTAGACCAGTGCCCTATAATAACTTTATATTTTTCTAAAATATTATTATCTATTTCATACCAAGGTATTATATCGTTAGAATTTTTTTTGTTAGGTTTTGCTTTATCAATAAAATTTAAAGACAAATCTTTTTTTAAATATCTCATTCTCGTAAAAACATTTACACAAAAAATTTTCTTATCTTCATTGCTCAAATCTTTATTCCATTTGTTAGGTTTATTTGACCACAAGCTTTCAATAAATTTTTTACAGTCACTACCTCTGAGTGATTTTTCAATATCTGACCCTAGCGCCATTATTTCATTAAATTTTAAACTAGGATGAATTCCTGCATGTACTAATATGTAATTTAATTGGTTGTCTATATGAATTATATTTCTATTTCTCAGCCAATAAATTATTTCTTTAACATCTTTATTAGACAATATTTCATCAAAATCATTATTTTTGTATGGCCATGGGGAAGCCTTATAGTATGTGGCAAGCAAATAGAAATCATGATTACCTAGTACCGTAATTGCGCTAGATCCTAGCTCCATGACATATTTTATAACATCTAAAGAATTTGGTCCTCTGTTTACTAAATCGCCAGTAAGCCAAAGTTTATCTTGATTTGCATTAAATCTTATTTCTTTTAATAATTTTTTAAATTCTTTATAACAGCCTTGAATATCGCCAATTGCATAAGTAGTCATATTTAATTTAAAATTTTTGGCGTATTTAATGAAAAAAGAGGTATTTCTGCGTCAAACTTATACCCGTTATCCGCAACCATTTGATATGTTCCATGCATAGTTCCTACAGGCGTATTTATTATAGTGCCACTTGTATATTCAAATGATTCATTTGTTTTAAGTCTAGGTTGTTCTCCGATAACACCTAAACCTCTTACTTCTTCAATTTTTTCATTTGCATCAGTGATTATCCAATGCCTACTTATCAGTTTTGCAGGAATTTTACCTACATTTTTAATGGATACAGTATATGAAAAAACGTATCTATCCTCAATTGGATTAGACTGTTCTTCAATATATTTTGTTTTAACATTAATAACGATTTTATATAGGCTTTCCATCTTTTTTAATTTCTCTAAATAAATTAATCATTTCTAATATAGATAGTTCTTCTGCTCTTTTCTCGATATTATCATACAAACTATTAGGATTTACATTAACACAATTTTTAATTTTTTTTCTTCTGGTATTAAAAATTTTCTTTACAAAATCTAAAAATTCATTAATTTCGTTTTTTTTTATAATTATATTATTTTTTGGTTTTAATGATACAAAAGAAGAATATATTTTTGGTTCTGGATAAAAATCTTTCGGACTGATATCAACATATTTTTCGGTATCAAAAAATAATTGAATCAAAACAGAAAGTCTCCCGTATGATTTATTACCATGTTCTGATATCATTCTATCAACAAATTCTTTTTGCATCATAAAGTCGATTCTTTTTATTTTATTCATATTTTCTATACATTTGAGTAGTAACTTTGTAGAAATATTGTATGGAATATTTCCTATTATTCTGATTTTTTTATTAAATAAATTATTGAAATCAAATTTTAAGATATCTTCATTAATTATATTAATATTTATAAATTTTTCTTCTAGTAAATCACATAAATTTTTATCTTTTTCAACTCCAATATAATTTTTTGTTTTTCTTACCAAAAATTCTGTTAATGCGCCTTGGCCAGGACCAACTTCTATAATGCATTCATTATCTTTTAAATCTAATATTTCAATTATTTTATTTATTGTATATTTATTTTTTAGAAAATTTTGCCCAAGATTCTTTTTTGGCTTAATACTATCTACCATTTTTTACTTTTGTTATATTTATAGATGTTTTTATTGCAGATAAAAGGCTTGTGGAATCTGACCTATTTGTCCCTGCGATATCCAATGCTGTTCCATGATCAACTGATGTTCTTACAATTGGTAATCCTAAAGTTGTATTCACAATATTTCCAAATTCTAAGGTCTTTATTACTGGCAATGCTTGATCATGATACATTGCAAGTACTATATCACCATCTTTTCTATTAAATATAGTGTCCGCGGAGAACGGGCCGTTAACATCATAACCTTTCCTTTGCATTTCTTTGATTGCTGGAATAATGATATTTTTTTCTTCTTTTCCAATATAACCTTCTTCTCCAGCATGTGGATTTAAACCACATACATTAATCTTAGGTTTTTTTATACCAAAGTTTTTTTTAAGTTCTTCACTTATAATTTTAATATAAGATTTTAATCTATCCTTTGTAATTAATTTTGGAACTTTGGATAAAGAAACATGGGTTGTAAGTAGCGCTATCCTTAAATTTTTTGAATGAAGCATCATTACTGGAGTACCACCAGTTTTTCTTGCAATATATTCTGTGTGACCTGAAAATTTTTTTCCGTATTCCATAAGGATATTTTTTTGAACGGGCCCCGTAACAATTGCGTCAGCATTATTATTTAGACAAGCTTTAATAGAAATATCAAGAGAATCAAGGATCATTGGAGCATGTTTTATATGTGGTTGACCAATTTTTACTTTTTTATTGCTTCTTATATTATGTACAAATAATGTTCCTGGAATACTATTTGGAATTTTTTTATCATCAATTTTAATCTCAATAATATTTATTTTTTTTTTAAGTAATATAGCTCTTTCTTGTAAAAGTTTTGCATTTGTTACTACTATTATCTTTGCAAGAAATTTTTTTTTAATTATATCTAAAAGAATATCGTAACCTATGCCTGTTGGGTCTCCAGGACAAATAAGAATTTTTGGTATTTTGTTCATTCAGAAAATGGATCCCAGAGTTGTTGGTTAATATTTTTTTCTTTTAAAAGCCCGCTATTATTCCTTGCGTTTTCTGTAACGTATTTTATATAATTTTTTTCTTTTAATTCGATAATCCACGCATCAATAACTTCTCTAGATCTACTTGAAGTTATGTATTTTCGAGCCATATTTTTTTTAATAATTTCAGTATTATCTTGATCTCTTTTTCCTAGTACTTCTAAAATATGCCAACCAAATTGAGTTGAAAAAGGCTCGCTAATTTTATTTAGAGGTAAACTATCTATCTTATCTTCAAATTCAGGAACAAAAGATCCTGGGCCAGCCCATTCTAACTCGCCACCTGAGGCTGCAGACATTGTGTCATCTGAATGAGCTCTCGCAATATCACTAAATGATTCGCCATTTGCAATTCGGGTTTTTAATTCCAGAAGTTTATTTTTTGCAACCTCATCAGTTACTATTGCATTTTTTTTAATTAATATGTGTCTTGCTTTTTTTTCTTGTATCTTAGAGTTAATAACTTCTTTTTTATCTTCTAAATAACAGATATAGTAGCCATTAACAGTCTCTATAGTTTTGCTAATATTACCTTTTTGCAAATTCTCAACTTCATTTACAAAAATTTTTGGAACTTCGCTTAGTTTTCTCCAGCCTAAATCCCCACCATTCATTGCATTTCCGCTATCAGAGTAATTTTTTGCTAAAGAAGAAAAGTTTTCTCCTTTTTTGAATTTTTCTTTAATCATATCTATTTTTTTCTTTGCTTTCATCTTTTCATTTATTGAGGGACTTTCGGGAAGAGAAATAAGAATATTTGAAATTTTATACTGATTGTTTTCTTTAAAAACATGTGATTTATGTTTTATAAATTCTTCAATCTCTTTATTACTGATTCTTATCTTTTCAGCCACAATTCTTCTCTGTACTTCCCTAGTTATAAGCTCTTCTTTTAGTACGTTTCTCTAGGTATTGTAATCTAATTTTTTATTTATAAGATCTTGTCTATACTCTGATAATGAAAACCCAGATCTTTGTGCTAAGTTTTCCATGGTTTTATCAATCATCCATTCTTGAATTTCTAAACCTTGTTTATTTGCATAGTTAATTTGAAGTCTTGCGCTAATCATATGATCTAAGATTTGCTTCCTAAAAGCTTCAATATCATTTGGTAAAGGTTGATTATTAATTTTATATTGAGCAATAACAAAATTTATTTTTTTTTGAAATTCATTTTGTGTGATTACATCATTTTCAATTATTACAATAGCCTGATCTAATATTTTTGAATAAGCATTTTTGTAAAATAATAAAATAATTATTATAAGTAATATATGTTTCATTTTTTTTAATAATCTTTGTTGACGTAGCCCTTAATACTGTTAGAAATTAGATCGCCCAAAGGAGTGCCTACATCAGTAAATCCTTTTAACATTATTTGAAATTGTATATCTTTCTCGTAAGAATTTGTATCAACTTTAAATCTTCTATGCACCAGCCTTGCTTTCCAACAACAGCTTTCGTATTCTAATCCGGCTAAAGTTTCAATATCACCCGCATCTTCTGCATTTATATTATTTTTAAAGTCATAATTCCATCTCCCAAGTATATTTAGGCTTGAACTTATGCCCCAAGCAAAACTTACATCACCTTGTTCAATATCATTTTTTCTATACCTATAACTTGCATTAAATACATTATTTCCTTCCCCTCTATATTGAAAAGAATGTATATTTTTTTGAGTTTTATTGTTATCTGCTTTTGTGTCATATAAGAAAGTAGAAGTAAAATTTGTATTAATTGTTGGTTTGTATACTAGTTCGGCAACAATATTAGAATTTGATCTTGTATATGTTGTATTGTTGTCAATAGATACATTTCTATCTTCAAAATATAATATTTGTCCAATGCTTGCTGTAAATACGTTTCTTGATTCTTCTAAATTATAAAAGTTAGAAGAAATAGAGAGTGTCATTTGGTTTGTATCATTGTTTCTATCTAAACCAGAGTAATTATTATCTCTAAAAAGTTGAGAGTATGAAAATTCATTAAGTCCTGTATCAAATATTGGAATATCATCTTGATTTTCTTCACCCGAATATAAGTAAAACAATCTAGGTTTTATTTGGTGTGCTATTTTTGTGTTATTAATTTGTTTTGACAAGGTCATCTCGCTATCAAGTGTAAAGATTGGAATAGTTTTACTTGGCGTTGAAGAAAAGCCACTAGTTTGTTTATCAAGATCATAACTTGTGTGTTGAATTTTAAATCTAGGAGTCACACGTAATCCTTTTGCAAAAAAAGTTTTATCTATGCCTAATTGAATATCTGCTCTAGTACCATCGGTTTTTGAAATATGACTCCATTGGGATATAGATGAATTTAAATCGTAATTGAATGACGCTTGATCCCATCTTTTTTTAATTATAATTTCTGGCAAAATATCATAAGGTTGAGAAGAAGAACTTAAATTTTTATCAAAAGTTTGATATCCAATAAATCTGGACTTAATATCCCAACCATTAACATGATAATCTATCTTTGCATGCCTCGTTCTATAAGAAGTACTGCTATCTGAAATGCCAGATCCAAAATCATCGAAGTAATCTTTGTCTGAAAATTTATCGTAAAGTAAATCTATTGTTATATTATTTGCAAATGTTTGCTTATGTTTGAAATAAAAATTATATCTATTGCTATTACTTCTTGTGTTTTTTCCAGAACCTTTATATTCTGAGTCGTCATCTAAATAAGTAAAAAATATAGACCCATCATAATTTTTATTTAAATATCTATATGTAGATTCAATTTTACTACCTCTTTCTTGGATGTAACCCGGCTTAATTAGCAGGTCCATATTTTCTGCAATATTCCAATAGAAAGGTGTAATTACGTCTGGGCCCTTAACCCAGCTTCCAGAAAAATCCGGTACTAAAAAACCAGTTTTTCTTTGCTCATCTAAAGAAAATTGCATATAAGGAGAATAAAAAACTGGCACACCTTTTATAGTTACGAAAACATTTTTCCCCTTTCCAACACCATTTTCAAAGTCAAGTTCTGTGGTTCCACTTATAAGATTCCATGTTGGGTTTATTAAGTCGCAAGTTGTGTATGTTGAATTTTTTAAAAACATTTTTTTATTTTTAAGTCTCACACCATATCTGGCTTTACCAGAAATATCCAAAGACGAATACGTATAAGAAGGGGCAATAAAGTCTGTTCTTGAACTTTTTGTGTTGTATTCTGCGTAAGGTGATGTAACTTGCAAACCTTCATTTTGGTATTTTACATTTCCACTTAGCCTTGCCCTATCCTCTGACTGAAGCACATTAGTTAGCTCACTTTGTATTGTTTCGGAACCTCTAATTATTTTTGTATCACCTTGAAGTATAGTTATTTGCTTGCTTTCATTACGATATGTTTCATTCGCTTCAATATTAATTATATCTTTAGACGTATCTTCATTTTCTTTTTTACTCTCATTGTTCTCACTAGAGATAAAATTGGTAGAAGTTTTGTATAGCTCATTAACCGAACAACAAAAGAAATCTGTCTCATCAGGCTCTTGAGAGAATACTTTTGTTGAAAAAAGTGTAAAAATACATATTGTTACGTTAATAATTTTTTTCATATAAGATATATTATATATCAAAAATTTGAGATAATAATTTATTATATTACTTAAAAAAGAGGGTATTTTGGACTATTTTAAAAAATACAGTATATTTAAAAATCAGGTGCAATTAAGCTTTTTTGTGCTTTTTATATTCATTTTTGCATCAATATTACTAGTAATATTTCAACCAGAGCCAGAAGCCAATGTTAATAAGCCTATTCCCGTG
>JAYNQN010000004.1:0-16670 GCA_038114285.1 Gammaproteobacteria bacterium
TCATTTAAATAATATTCTCTTTGAGTTTTTTCCATTTGGTTTTTAACTCTTCCTCTAATTTTCTTTTCAACCTGAAGAATATCTAATTCATTTTCGATTAAATTTATAATGCTTTCAATTCGATCTTTGACATTACTTACCTCTAAAATTGTTTGCTTATCTTCCATTTTTAGAACCATATGAGCTGCAATAGTGTCAGCCAACCTTGAAGGATCATCTATTCCCGATAAAGATGTCATTACTTCTGGTGCAATCTTTTTATTTAGTTTTACGTATTGGTCAAATGAATCTATAACAGACCTAGAGAGAATTTCAATTTCTCTATCATCAATAATATCTTCTTCTACAACATTTACTCTTGCTTCGAAGTAGTCATCTCCATAAATTTGCCCTTCAATTTTTGCACGACTTCCCCCCTCAACCAGAACTTTAATTGTTCCATCAGGTAATTTTAATAATTGAAGTACAGTTGCTAAAGTTCCAAATCTATATATATCATTATCTTTGGGGTCATCTAGATCTGCAGTTTTCTGTGCAACCAGCATGATTTGTTTATTGGTATCCATAGCAACTTCTAGTGATTTTATAGATTTATCTCTACCTACGAATAATGGTATTACCATATTTGGAAATACAATTACATCTCTTAAGGGGAGAACTGGAAATACTAAGTCGTCAGAATTGCTTTTTATCATAGATTTTCCTTAAAATATTATTGCTCATAAATATATTATGTGGCTATATTTCAATATTTCAAGGTTCTTTTTATCTTTATTTTAAGCTAATTTAGTCTTTAATTGCTTTTTTTTCTGGAGAATTTTGATCATATATTAAATATGGTTGTGCTTCACCTTTAATTACAGCCTCATCTACAACTACTTTTGAAACCCCTGAGGTTGATGGCAAATTATACATTGTATCTAATAAGACATTTTCTAAAATTGTTCTTAATCCTCTAGCGCCAGTCTTTCTTTCTTTTGCCTTTTTTGCGATAGCCATTAAAGCATTATCTCTAAACTCAATTTCAGCATTTTCCATTTTGAAAAGCTTAATATATTGTTTTGTGATAGCATTTTTTGGTTCAAGTAAAATTTTAATCAAAGCATTTTCATCTAATTCATCTAAAGTAGCGATCATAGGCAATCTTCCTACAAACTCAGGAATTAAACCATATGAGATTAAATCTTCTGGCTCAACCTCATGCAATACTTTTAATGAATCACTTGTATCTTTTGAGTGCACTTCTGCAGAAAACCCTATACCACTTTTTTCTGTTCTATCCTTAATTACTTTATCTAATCCTGCAAACGCGCCACCAACAATAAATAAAATATTTTTTGTATCAACCTGTACAAATTCTTGCTGAGGATGTTTTCTGCCACCTTGTGGTGGAACAGATGCAGTTGTCCCTTCAATAAGTTTTAATAAAGCTTGCTGAACCCCTTCTCCAGAAACATCTCTGGTTATTGAGGGATTGTCAGCTTTTCTTGAAATTTTATCTATTTCATCAATATAAACTATTCCATTTTGAGCCTTATCTACATCATAATCACATTTTTGAAGAAGTTTTTGAATTATATTTTCGACATCTTCGCCAACATAACCTGCTTCAGTAAGAGTTGTCGCATCTGCAATTGTGAAAGGTACATTTAGAAGCTTTGCTAAAGTTTCTGCGAGCAATGTTTTACCGCATCCTGTTGGCCCAATTAAAAGTATATTACTTTTAGATAGCTCTACACCATCATCTTTTGAAAACTGTGATTCTAAACGTTTATAATGATTATATACTGCTACTGACAAAACTTTTTTTGCTCTAGATTGATCAATAACATATTCATCTAATGATGCATTTATCTCATTAGGCTTGGGTAATTTTTTATTTTCACTTGGCTCTTGATCGAGCAATTCTTCCCTAATAATATCATTACACAACTCGACGCATTCATCACATACAAAGACAGAAGGTCCTGCAATTAATTTTTTTACATCTTGCTGGCTTTTTCCACAAAAAGAACAATATAATAGTTTGTTATCTACTGTTTTATCATCATCGCTCATAAAATATTCCTATAATTATAAACTTTTAAATTATTTAATTATCTTGACTCAAGAACTTTATCAATTATTCCATAATCTTTTGCTTCATCAGCATTCATAAAATTATCTCTATCAGTATCTTTTGATATTTTATTAATATCATTTCCTGTATGTTTAGACAAGATAGAATTTAGATTATCTCTAACTTTCTGAATTTCTTGGGCATGTATTTGTATATCTGTTGATTGGCCCTGAAATCCTCCCAATGGTTGATGTATCATTACTCTTGAGTTTGGTAATGCAAATCTTTTTCCACTTGTTCCTCCAGCCAATAATACAGCACCCATGCTTGCAGCTTGACCTATACATAATGTGCTTATATCAGGTTTACAAAACTGCATCGTATCATATATTGCCATACCTGAAGATACTGAGCCTCCAGGAGAATTAATGTATACAGATATATCTTTATTTGGGTCTTCTGACTCTAAAAATAATATTTGAGCTATAATAACATTGGCCATATAGTCCTCTACAGGCCCTACTACAAAAATTATTCTTTCTTTTAAAAGCCTTGAATAGATGTCATAGGCTCTTTCTCCCCTTGATGATTGTTCAACAACCATTGGGACTAGATTTAAGTTCTTTATATCTCTATTCATATTAAATCCTATACTAACAAATATTTATATTTAGTCTATCTAAGTTCTACCAACTCATCAAATGAATAATCTTTTTCAGTTGCGTCAGATTCGTTAATTATCCATTTAATTGCAAAGTTTTCTAAAATAACAGACTCCATATTTTTTTTAGCTTCTTCATTATTTAAATAGTAATTTTCGATTTCAGCTCTATTAGTTTGTCCACGTGAAATAGTATCAATCCATTTATCTATTTCCTGTTTTGTAATATCAAATTTTTGCTTATTAATAATTTCTCTTAGAATCAATCCAGCTCTAACTCTTTCAGTAGCTTCTTTTGAATATAACTTTTGCATATCCTTATCACTAATTTTGACATCGCCATTTGGATTATTTTCTTTATCCATACGAACAATCTCATCATTAACCAAACTTTTAGGCACTTCAAATTTTTGTGATTTGCTAAGCTCTAAGATAACATTTTTCTTTAAATAAGATTCAATCAAAGTTTCCGCATCTTTTATCATACCTTCTTTAATTTTTTCATATAAAGTTTCAATTTTTCCATCTTCTATGCCAAGTTTTTTAACAAAATCTTCATTGATCTCAGAGACCTTAGGCTCAGCAACTTCTTTGATTTTAATTTCAAAACTTACAGGATTTGATGCTAACTTTTTATCTTGATAATCATCAGGAAAAGTAATATCTAATTTTTTTTCTTCATTAGCTTTTAGCCCAACTAAGCCATCTTCAAAGCCAGGAATTAATTGATTGCTTCCAATTTCTATTGGAAAATCCTCGGCCTTATTATTATCGAACTCTTCACCATCTATTGTGCCTTTGAAATCAGCTTTTACTCTATCACCTTTTTTTGACTTTCTTTCTACTACTTCCCATTCTTTATATTGCTCTGCAATTTTATCTACTGCTTTGCTTAAATCCATTTTCTTTATTTTTAAAACTGGTTTAATTAATTTAATTTTATCAATATTTTTTATTTCTATTACAGGCATTACTTCAACTATAGCCTTAAAAGAATATATATTCTTATCCTTAGATTCATTCATTGTGATCTTGGGAGGAGATGCAGGATTTAACTTTTCATCTAAAATGACTTTTATATAGTTTTGCTCAATATGTTCACTAAGAGACTCATTAAAACATTGTTCATAATATTTTCCTTTAACCACATTTAAAGGAACTTTTCCTTTTCTAAAGCCTTTCAAATCAAGAGTTTTACTTAATTTTTTTAACTTAGAGTCAATTGTCGGTTCTATTTCTTTTGAATCAAAACTTATTGTTAATTCTTTCTCAAGACCTTTCAAATCTTTTACTTTTGAAGCCATTTCTTCTCCTGAAGTTTATATGGTGGGCTAGGAGAGACTCGAACTCTCACGGGTTGCCCCACTGGTACCTAAAACCAGCGCGTATACCAATTCCGCCACTAGCCCAATTAAAAAAACATTTTAAGTTACAAAAAAATAATTATGTGATCCTCTTATGTACTATAATTAATTCATGAAGAATGTATTATTTTTTACAATATATATATTATTTTTTGCAGTATTGTCATCATTGATTTTTTCTCTATTGTACATGCAATTTGATGAACAACCAATCCTAGCACTTAATAAAGCTATAAAATATGGAGCTATATTATTATGCGCTATATTTATCGTGCCAACATTAAAGATAAAAAGCCTATATAACAAACAAATATTAGGTTATTTAGAGCCAAAATCAGAATTTATTCGCAATATTGTTAAAGGTTTCTATTTAAGCTTAATACTTCTGTTTCCTTTATTACTACTATTTAATCTAACTGGCATTAGAAATATTAATACAAATATTGATATTTTTAATATTTATTTTTTATATTCGATATTATTTGCATTATTTATTAGCTTTATAATCTCCATAATTGAAGAATCTTTCTTTAGAGGTATCCTTATACAAAAGAACAAAAATAGGAAAGTTTCTTTAACAATAAATATTGTACTTTTTAGTAGCTTAATATACTCCTTATTTCATTTTATAAAGATTCCTTTGATCATTGAGGATGAGATTTTATGGTCAACGGGTTTGAGCGAACTATTTGATGTGTTTTTTAATTTCCATAAATTAGTTTTAATAGATTCAGCAGTAACTCTTCTTATTTTTGGAATTTTTTTGGGTGTTATAAGAACTTATTATAATACTATTTCATATGGCATCGGAATTCATGCGGGATTCGTATTTACAATAAAAATATACAAACAAAATTCATTGGTCAATTTTGAATCTGATTATAATTTTTTATTAAGTTCTTATGATCATTTTACCGGGCATTTAGCAACAGCGTGGATTGCTACTTTACTTTTCATTTACATTATTTATTTGTATAAGAAAAATCGTAGCAATCCATAAATGAAATTTTTACATCATTTTTGCAAATCCTAAATTACATTTGAACTCAGGCTCCATTTGAATACCATTAGCATCATTATATATTGGTGCACCACATTGAATTCCAACTCTTGATTTTATTGATGGAATTATATAGTTCAACCCTATATTTGATGAAAGTCTTAGATAAGAGTGGTTGTATTCACTCCAGGTTGGAGTCATGTTATTTCTATTAGCAGATTTACCTCCAATATTTTCTTGTTGTTCTAAATCTAAACCGAATGAAATACTAACTTTTTTAGACACTGGTTTAGCAACCCATGCTGAAAGTTCGCGTCTATCACCATACTTCCAACCCTCACTATTATAATCAATTCTTTTCAGCGCATTTATTTGAAAACCATAAGACCAGTCATCTAAAATATTTTGGTAACTATAACCAAGTGTAATGTCGTAGGTCCCAGATCCTAATTGCATAGGATACGGTAGAGTAACTAAATTACCACTCATATTATGGTCTTTTTCATCGAATTCACCAGTAGGTATTGATAACGCTAACTTAAAATTTTCTTTATCTGATAGTTTATATATACCTGCAATACTTAGATCACCAATACCTCTGCTACTAGTAGAGTTATATCTTCCTGCCATCATTCCAGTTAACATTTCCATTTCCATTTCTTTTTCAATATATGGAAGCATTGCCATAAATGTAAATTTATTATTAAAAGCATACATAGCACCAAACATGTGCATATCCATACTCATATCAATAGGAGCCATTGTGTAGCCTGCGCCCTGGATAAAACTATTACTTGCGTTACTTGTGCCTGTCCTACAACAATCCATATCCATTGTTCCAAATTTATAACCAAACATAATTTTTTTGGACATCATATTCTTTCCAGCTTTAACACCAACTGGAAAAACATAATCTGGACGCTTCATATGTTTCATGCCACTCATATTCATATGTCCCATTTTCATTGGTTGCATTTTTTGTACTAAAAAATTTGCAGAAAATTTTTCTCCGCTTTTGGTAATAAAAGTTACATCAATTTCTTGATTTTCTTTTAAACTTTCTTTGGGCATCATTAACATTAAATGATAACTCATTGGCTTAAACGAAAATTTTGAATTCGCACCAATTGTAATTGAATCTTGTTTAACCATTTTCATAACATTACCCTCTTTTACGATGTCATGAATTTCCATAGAGTTAAATTTACTACTTGAAACTCCTACCAGAGTTATATCTTTATCAGTATTATTTGTTATATCAAAATAACCCGCAGTCATTGGTGCTCCAGGTGGCATCAATCTAACTTTTGGATTTTCAATAGTTACATCAATAGCATTAGCTGCACTTACCGTGCAAATAAAAGTAATTAAGTATAATATTTTTTTCATTTTATTGTTCCATGTATTTTGAGTACCATAAATTTTATGGTATTTATAAATTAATTTAGTTAATTTTATAATTATTCGTAAGTAAAGAAACTATCAAATATTAATAGTTTTATTCATACAAATAATTAGCTGCTAGCTTTTGGTAAAATTAGGTGGAGCACGTATTAAAGAAAAATTGTAATTATATGATTGATCCAAATCATTTATATTTATTACTACTGAAGAAAAAAGAGTTGTTTCTGCGCTTATGTCATTTATTTTAGAAAAAATAAAATTAGACTGAATATCTAAACAACAATTCATAACCTTGGCAGCATTATATGTTTTCTCTGTACTACTTTGGCTAACTATTGGGACTTTTATAATTCCATGCTTAGTACAAACAGTGATAAAATTAAATTTATCATTAGAAACATACTGGGCAAAAGCTGCATTCAATTGGGCAAAAAGAATTGATGCAATTAAAATCTTATTCGCTTTTGAGAAGAATTTTTTCATGGATTAAGTATACATGAATTATTTTTATGCTCAATTCACTAGAAGCAAAAGTATAATCGTCAATATTATAATTAAAAAATTTATAATTACTGATACTAAGTGTAGAATTTTGAATATTTTTTGGTTATTTTCATCTCTAGATTTATTGATTATAGGTACTAAAAAATAATTACTAAAAATAAATAAAAATAAAACAAAGCAAGACACATATAATGTATTGTCAGTCTTTTCATTGACAAGCATTAGGGTTATTAAAATAAAGTACTGAATTCCATTATATTTATAGTAAGTTGGAAATATTGACCTAACAAATTTACCTGCTTCTTCATTTGGAAGAACAGAAAAAATTTTAGGAGCAATTATAATTGAAAAAAATAACATAGATCCTAAAACGAGTGCAGGTATGATTTTTATTAAGATTTCCATAAGAATCAATGTAATATAATTTTTTACAAAAATAACCTGTTCAAAATTAAAATTATAGTAATGGGGCGAGAGACGGGGATCGAACCCGCGACAACCGGTACCACAAACCAGCGCTCTACCAACTGAGCTACTCCCGCCATAACTCTTGCATATGGCGCGCCTGGTAGGATTCGAACCTACTACCCTCGGATTAGAAATCCGATGCTCTATCCAAATGAGCTACAGGCGCAAATTTGGTCGGGGTAGAGGGATTTGAACCCCCGACATCCTGCTCCCAAAGCAGGCGCGCTACCAGACTGCGCTATACCCCGAATATTTTCATATATTATACGAGAAAAAGAAGAATAACTTTACTATTATATTAGTTAACTAACATGATATTTTTCTTGATGAGTGGTATTCTAATCAAAATAAATAGACATACAAGAACAATAACATTTAATTATGAAAAATATTTTCAAATACCTCTTTTTAATAACGATAATCTTTACAAATAAGGGAGTAAGTGCAGAGATGGCAACAAATACGATAATTACAATAAAAACTACATTAGGCGATATAAAATTAGAATTATTTGATGATAAAGCTCCAAAAACGTCTGAAAATTTTAAGAAATATATAAAATCTGGTTTTTTTTCAAACACTATATTTCATAGAGTTATAAGTGATTTTATGATTCAAGGAGGGGGTTTTACTGCTGAAATGCAACAAAAAGATACGCTGTCACCTATAAAAAACGAAGCAAATAATATGTTAAGTAATCAAAGAGGCACTATTGCAATGGCCAGAACAAATGACCCGCACTCCGCAAGTTCACAATTTTTTATTAACCTCAAAGACAATACTTTTTTAGATTTCAAAAGCGAAACTATTCAAGGTTGGGGTTATTGTGTTTTTGGAAAAGTTTTAGAGGGTTTAGAAACAATTGACAAAATAGCATTAGTATCAACAGGTAGCTATGGACCATATCAAGATGTTCCAAATGAGCCAATAATTATTAATGAGATAATTATTGAATAAAAAATGAACAATATTTATTTTATCTCAGACATACATTTAGATACAAAAAATTCGGAAGTTACAAATAAATTTATAGATTTTATAACTATTAACAGTTCTGATATGAAAGAACTATATATTCTTGGTGATTTATTTGAATCATGGACTGATGATAAATACGATATAACAAAAAATAAACCAATAATTGAAATACTTAAAAAAATTTCAAATAATGGTACTAAAATATTTTTGACACATGGAAATAGAGATTTTTTAATAGGAGAATATTTTACTAAAATTACTGGAGTTAAAATTCTCCCTGAAAATCATATTATTAATTTAAATGACAATAAAATTCTAATTACGCATGGTGATTTACTTTGTACTGATGATATTGATTATCAAAAGTTTAGAAAATTTATTAGAAATAAATTAACACTATTTTTTTTTAATTCTCTAAACAATAGTTCAAAAACAAGAATTGCTTCTTATTTAAGGAACAAAAGTAAAAAAATCACTTCTCAAAAGCCAGAATATATTATGGATGTTAACCAACAAACAGTTTTAAAATTTTTTAATAAATTTAAAATCAATATTATTGTTCACGGTCATACACATAGAAAAAATATACATGAAGTAAAAAACAATGGTAAAAAATACATTAGATATGTTTTGGGGGATTGGCATAATTCACCTAGCTATATTATCTATAAAAATAATAAGATAGAGTTATTGGATTTTTAGTATATTGAATAATAATTCGTTGTTTTTATGGTTAAATGCTACTGTTTAATCGCGAGAATTAAATCCATCACGTTTGTTCCAGTTGGGCCAGTTGTGACTAAGCAATCTGTTTTTTCTAGAAAGTTCCCAGAATCTGCTTTATCAAGATATTGTCTATAATTTAGATTTTTTTTATTTCCAATTTTTATGGTATTTCCATCTACTATTCCACCAGCGTCATTTGTAGGACCATCAGTGCCATCTGTGCCAGCTGATAAGAAAATAACATTTTTATCTTTAATCTTTTCTGCCACCAATAAAGCTAGTTGTTGATTTCTTCCGCCTCTTCCGGGTTTTAATGGAAGCTGCACTGAGCTCTCACCACCCCATATATGAAGCCCTTTTTCGCAACTATCTAAGTACTTTGAAAAAAAATCCGCTAAATTATTAACATCTCCTTCAATAAAATCATTGTGCATGTATGTTTTGTAATTAAGTTTTTCACCGTAAAGTTTGCAAGCTAATTTCGCATCGTCTAATTTTGCGATTATCTGAGTATTAATATTTGCAAATTTTTCAA
Organism: Gammaproteobacteria bacterium; assembly: GCA_038114285.1. GTDB lineage: Bacteria > Pseudomonadota > Gammaproteobacteria > Poriferisulfidales. Next base: position 9,700 of record JAYNQN010000004.1, read on the forward strand.
TATCAGGACAACTTATTGGAGTAACTGAATTTAGCTTATCAATTATATCTTGGTCGTAACTTTCAAAGTTAATCTTTAAATCATCATAGGATAATGGTCCAGAAGCTATTATTTTTGGATCATCAAATGGAACATCAGATATACTTAAAACTGTTGCTTTTCTATTTTTTAAAAAACTAGCTAGTTTGCCACCCTTTATTTGAGAAAAATGTTTTCTTACTGCGTTTATATCATTTATATTATAACCTCTTGATAACAAAGCATCAGTAAGCTCTTTTAAATCTTGCAAATTGAAACCATTAACCAGACACTCAGCTAAACTTGATCCACCTCCAGAAATTAAAAATAAAAAATCTTCTTCACTTCCTCTTGAGTTAATAAAATTAATAAGCTCTTCTCCACATTTTAAACTTGTATCTGTGGGTGTTGGGTGATCCGACTCAAAACACACAATATTGCTAAATTTTTCTAAACCTTTTTCTAAATGATCTCTTTTTGTAATAACTAGCCCAGATTTTATTTTTATACTTTGATGCTCTAGTGCTGAAAGAGCCATAGAGCTTCCAGCTTTGCCAATTGAAACTAAGTTTAGATCTCCTGATATTGTATTATTATCTAAATATTCTTTAACAGCATTATAACCAAGCACTCGATCAATACCTGCTAGAAATATTTTTTTTATATTATCCTTGTCATTCATTATTTATTATTTATTATTTGAAATGTAAACTATTGAATTACATACATCCATCTTACTCATTTCTATGATATCACTATTACTCATTCTAATACATCCATGAGATGCTTTTTTACCCAATAAACCTTCTTCGTTTGTGCCATGAATATAAATATATCTTGAGTAGCTATCTACCCCTTCACCCTTATTTTTTCCGTTTTCTAAGCCTTCAAGCCAAAGTATTCTTGAAGAAATAATATCTTCTTTAGAGCAAGCTTCACTTTTTATTGCTTTAGTTTTATTCTTAGTTGGCTTCCTATTTTTAAAAATAGTAAATATTTCTTCATTTTCTCCAATATATTCTTTTATATAATGTGCGCCAAGAGGTGTTTTATTACTCCCTTCTTGCCCACCTTCTCCATATTTAGAGGAAGATATCTTGTAAACTTTAATTTTTTCAAAGTTTTTGTACAAAGTTATACTCTGGTTTATAAGATTTACATAAATCAAAAATTCTTTATTTGAAATTTTTTTGGAATATTTAGAGAATATTTTTTTAATATCTTTCATATTAATATTTTTTACTAATGATTAATATTAATTATGTAGAGTGTCTTTTCTTCTCTAAATCCTCAAAGTACTTATCATTCACGTTAGTTAGATAATTTCCTGTGAAAACTGAGGTTTCAAATTGAACAATATCTTGATTACCAGCTTGCACAGCATAAACTAAATCCTCAAGATCTTGATAAATTAGTTTATCTGCACCAATTTCGCTGCAAACTTCTTCTTCACTCTTTCCGTTCGCAATTAGATCATTTTTACTTGGCATATCAATACCATAAATATTTGGATATTTAATTGGCGGTGAGGCAGAAGCAAAATATACTTTCTTTGCCCCAGAATCTCTTGCCATTTGAACAATCTCTCTAGAAGTAGTCCCTCTAACTATTGAATCATCAACTAACAGAACATTTTTGTTTTTAAATTCAGAAATTAATGGATTCAATTTATGTCTTACAGATTTTTTCCTAACAGCTTGCCCTTGCATTATAAAAGTTCTTCCTATGTACCTATTTTTAATTAAACCCTCTCTATAGTTTTTGTTTAACCTAATAGCCATTTCTAGCGCGGCTGTACGACTTGTATCAGGTATAGGAATTATTACATCAATGTCATTATCTGACCATTCTCTTAAAATCTTATTCGCTAATTGCTTGCCCATTCTCATCCTAGCTTCTTGAACATTTATTCCATCAATTATTGAGTCTGGCCTTGAAAAATAAACGTATTCAAAAATGCATGGTGTTAAATTTAATTTGCTTGAGAAAAGTGAATTATGCAGTTTGCCATCGGTATCTATAAAAATAGATTCTCCAGGTTCTAAATCTCTTACTGTTTCATAACCTAATAAATCCAATGCTACACTTTCAGAAGAAACAATATAACTATCTCCTGATGAATTCCTTTTTTTACCTAATATTAAAGGTCTAATTCCATGTATATCTCTAAAGGCAACTAAGCCATAGCCAGCTATTAATGCAACTACTGCATATGCGCCTGAGCATCTCTTATGAACTCCATTTATAGCGCTAAATAGATCGGATACCTTAAAGCTTTGAGAATCTACACTTAATAATTCATGTGCAAATATATTTAAAAGAACTTCTGTATCAGATTGAGTGTGAATATGTCTTTTATCATTTATCAACAACTCTTCTCTCAATGACTCCGAGTTATCTAAATTGCCATTGTGTGCAAGAGCTATTCCATACGGTGAATTTACATAAAATGGTTGGGCTTCATCGGTCCCGTGACTACCTGCTGTAGGATATCTGACATGTCCAATTCCAAGATTTCCTTGGAGCTCTAACATGTCATTAGTACTAAAAACATCATTTACTAGCCCTTTAGCTTTTTTTTGATGTAAATTGTTTTTATGACAAGTTGCTATCCCAGCAGAATCTTGCCCTCTATGCTGGAGAACTGTCAATCCATCAAATAAACTCTGATTAACAGAGTTATCGTCAACTATACCAATGATTCCACACATCTTGTAATTGTACACCAAATTTTAAAAAATAATCTAGAAACAATGAATTTTTATCAAAATCATAAATATAATCTAAATAATCGTAATATATTATAACAATAATAGAATATGAAATGAGAATAATGCCTTTGATCAAACCAAGAAACAATCACGTAATTTTGCTAAAAAAAACATTTTCAAGAGGAATAAAAGAAACAAAAAAATACTTTGATAACAAATAAACTGAAAAAACTATAAAAAAATATATTAATAAAGCCCCAGCTATCACATCAGTATTAGAAGGAAAGCTGTAAAAATCAAAATTTATTTTATCGAGAAAATAAGAACCAATGTCAGATGAATGAAAATAACTTAATGGAAAAAAAATAAACAAAGTAATAATTGATTTTAGTTCTTTAGTATGACCCTTAAAAAAACCTAGTAGACAAAAAATTAATAAAAAAACAAAAATGATTACATCTAACATATCAATTCCAGAAAAATATTAATAATTATTTAAAATTTGATTCAATAATAAAAGAATTTTTAAAATCTTTAGTTTCAATCATTTTGATAAAAACTTTTTTAACTTCCTTTACTGAAAAAAAAGGACCAATATTAACTGCATAAAGAACTTCTTTTTCTTTATTAATTTTCATTATATAAGATTGATGCTTAATGTTTTCTAATTTCTTTAAAAAATTTAATGCGTTAATTTTTTTTGAAAAAGTTCCAACCCTAATAACCCAATTTTTTATTTCAGCACCCTCATTTAGAGTTTTTACATCAAGTATTTTTTTTTCTTCTACTAAAAAATCATTATGTTCTTTTGTTTCTTTTTTTAAATTTTTAGCCTTGTTTATATATTTAAATTTAATATCATTTTGGCTATCAATATTACTGTATTTCAATTCTGGTTTTCCACTTCCTTTAAATAACATTGGTAAAATAATAATTGAAACTATTATTATAATTATTACTCCTAAAATTCTTTTTTTTAAATTTTCATTCATTTTTTTCTAAATATTTTTTTAGTATCGGTGCTACAGTATAACTTGAACCAAATACAATAACTATATCGCCTTCATCTGTAATTTCTTTTAAAGCCCCATTGTATGCTTCGTCTATACTAGCATAGTCATGCATTATTTCTGAATCAAAGAAATTGTTTTCTTTTAAGTCTTTTATGCTTAACGATCTCTCATTTTCATTTTCTGTTATATGCCATGTCTTAAAGTAACCTTTTAAAAGTTCTAAAATTTTATTTATTTTTTTGTCTTTCAATACACTAAATACTGCATGGTAATTTTTTCTGGGATAATATTTATTCAAATTTTCTATTAGTGATATTACACTCTGCTCATTATGAGCAATGTCCAAAATAATCTTTGGGGAATCGGAGATAACATGAAATCTTCCATAAATCTGCGCTTTTTGCAAACCTAAATTTAATTGTTTTTCCTTAATATCTATGTCATCACAACTCAATATGGCTTGAATAGCTGATGCCGCATTGTTAATTTGAATTGCACCTTTAATTCCTGGCATGTCACATTCATAATTAATTCCCTCATCATTTGAAAAAATCCACTTGTCTTTATTATGAATTTTATAAGAAAAATTATCACTTAAAATGCTAAGATTTGAACCAATATTTTTTGAATGAGTAATTATAGCTTCATGAATATTTTTATAACCTACAATAGTAGGTTTATTTTTTCTCATCACGCCTGCTTTTTCAAAAGCGATTTGTTCTAAATCATTACCCAATATTGAAGTGTGATCTACCCCTATACTTGTTATTATAGATACGTCTGCATCAATAATATTTACTGCATCAAGTCTTCCGCCCAAACCTACTTCTAAAATAATAATATCAAGATTCTTTTGTGAAAAAATTTTAAACGCTGCTAATGTGCTAAACTCAAAAAATGTTAAGGTTATATCTTTGCGCTTTTCTTCAATCAACTCAAAAACTTTGCAAATCTCTTCGGTACTTGCATGTTTTTTATTTATTTTAATTCTTTCATTAAATTCCAATAGATGCGGTGATGTATACGAGCCAACTCTGTAATTATTTTCTATTAATATTGACTCTAAAAAAGCAACGGTCGAGCCTTTTCCGTTAGTACCTGCTACCGTGAAAACTTTTAATTTTGTTTTATCAACATTTAATCTTTTAGCGACTTCCTTTATTCTTTCAAGATTAAAATCCATATTTGTAGAATGAAGTTCACACTGCCACTCAATCCACTGGTCTAAAGTAAAATTTTTCAATGCTTTTTATAGGTTTAAATCTAATTAGGCCCTACTTTTTTAGCAGGGTTATTAATTAGTGTTTTTATCAAATTTGTTATTTCTAACTTCATGTTTCTTCTGTCTATTATCATATCTATTGCGCCATGCTCTAATAAAAACTCACTTCTTTGGAATCCATCTGGCAGAGTCTCCCTTACCGTCTGTTCTATTACTCTTGGTCCAGCAAAACCAATCAATGCTTTTGGTTCGGCTATATTGATATCCCCAAGCATTGCTAAACTTGCAGATACTCCACCCATTGTGGGATCTGTAAGTACAGATAAAAAAGGAATTGATTTTTTTCTCATATCAGAAATTACACTTGATGTTTTTGACATTTGAAATAACGAAACTAGAGACTCTTGCATTCTAGCTCCTCCACTTGCAGAGAAACATATTAAGGGTATATTTCTTGTTAAGCATTCTTTAGCCGCTCTTGTAAACTTTTCACCAACAACAGAGCCCATTGATCCCCCCATAAATGAAAATTCAAATGCTGCCACTATAACTTTTATTCCATTGATTTTACCTTCCATAACAATAAGCGCATCTTTTTCATCAGTAACTTTTTGCGCAGAACTAATTCTATCCTTATATTTTTTGCTATCTTTAAATTTTAAAAAATCTTTTGACGATAATTTAGAAAATAATTCTTTTTTGTCATCTGAATCTAAGAAAATATCAAGTCTATCTCTTGCCCTAATTCTCATATGATAACCACAATTTGTGCACACATATTGATTACTAACGATATCTTCTCTATATAAAACTGTTTGACAACTCGGACATTTTTCCCAAACTCCCTCAGGAATTACTTTTTTGGTTTTGTTAGAATCAACTCTAATTCTCGATGGCATTAATTTTTCAAACCAACTCATAATTTTTCTCCAGAAATTATGTTCTCATCTAACTTTGATCTTATTGGACTCATCAACCTCATTATATCATCATTCACCTTTATTTTATTATCCTGTTCTTTTTCAATGATATTAACAATTGCACTTCCAATAACTATACCGTCAGCGTCTTTTGACAAAACTTTTGCTGTGTTAGCGTCTTTTATTCCAAATCCTACTACCAATGGTATATCTATCTCTTTTTTTATCATCTTTAATTGCTCGGAAGTTTCTTTTATATCTAACAAAGAAGATCCTGTTACACCTTTTAAGGAAACATAGTATAGAAAACCTGATGCATATTTAGAAATTTCTTTTATCCTCTCGGTTTTTGTATTTGGTGCAACTAAAAAAATACTTTCTAAATTATATTTTTTAAAAATATTAATTACTTCACCCGCTTCTTCATGCGGCAAATCTACAACTAATATAGCATCTACTCCCGCCTTACTTGCAGATTTAGCAAATAATTCATAACCCATTCTCTCGATTGGATTTAAATAGCCCATAAGAACTATAGGAGTTTCTTTATTAGTAACTCTAAATTCTGTAACCAAGCTAAAGATGTCTACGCAAGAAACATTTTGACTTAATGCCCTCTCACAAGCTCTTTGTATAGTTGGACCATCTGCCATGGGGTCTGAAAACGGTACTCCTAATTCTATAATGTCTGTCCCAGAATTAACTAATGTGTTCATTATATCTAGAGTACAAGAGATTGATGGGTCTCCTGCTGTAATATATGATATTAAACAAGTCTTATTATTGACTTTTAAATCTTCAAATTTTTTATTTATTCTAGTCAAATTTCTATTCCTTCTATTCTAGCAACTGTATTTAAATCTTTATCTCCTCTCCCTGATAAATTTATAACTATATTCTCACCTTTATTCATTCTTTTTGCTAATTTCATAGCAAATGCAACAGCATGACTAGTTTCTAAAGCTGGGATAATGCCCTCAACTTTAGAAATCTCATGAAATGCTTCCAAAGCCTCTTGATCAGTAGCCGACTCATATTCAACTCTACCCAAATCTTTCAATAGTGCATGTTCTGGACCAACTCCAGG
>JAYNQN010000004.1:16680-76840 GCA_038114285.1 Gammaproteobacteria bacterium
CTCCAGGATAATCTAATCCTGCAGAAATGCTGTGTGTCTCAATTATTTGTCCATTTTCATCTTCAAGCAAGTAAGTTCTATTTCCATGTAAAACACCTACTTTTCCTTTATTTAGTGGGGCAGAATGTTTTTCTGTCTCTAGTCCATCGCCAGCTGCCTCAACACCAAACATTTTTGCATCACCATCAATAAAGGGATAAAAAAGACCAATTGCATTTGAGCCGCCGCCTACACAAGCAACCAATGCGTCAACTTTTTTATCAATATCTTTCATTTGCTCTATTACCTCTCTTCCAATAATAGCTTGAAAATCTCTTACAAGTTCTGGGTAGGGAGAGGGACCAGCAACAGTACCTATTATATAAAAAGTATTATCAACATTTGTAACCCAATCTCTTAGTGCCTCATTTAATGCATCTTTCAATGTTTTAGATCCTGAAGTTACCGGAACAACTTCAGCACCTAGCAGTTTCATCCTATAAACATTTTGAGATTGACGATATATATCCTGTTCTCCCATAAAAACAACACATTCCATACCCAGCCTTGCAGCCACAGTTGCTGATGCAACTCCATGTTGTCCTGCGCCTGTCTCTGCAATAATTCTTGATTTACCCATTTTTTTTGCCAATATTGCTTGTCCAATTGTATTGTTGATTTTATGAGCGCCTGTATGACATAAATCCTCTCTCTTTAAAAATATATTTGCACCATTAATTTTTTTTGTTAGTCTTTCAGCGAAATACAAAGGAGTTGGTCTACCGACATAATTCTCGTACTCAGAATATAGTTCTTTTAAAAAATCACTGTCTTTTTTTAAATGATGATACATCTCTTTTAGATTAGTTAATGGCTCTATAAGGGTTTCAGCAACAAAAGTACCGCCAAATATTCCATAATGACCGTTCTTATCAGGATAGCCGTACCTGACTAGATTAAAATCATTTAAATTTTTATTTTGATTAGATTTCATTTTTAACTTTTTTTATAAACTCTCTAATTAAATTAGTATCTTTATTTCCAAAACTGGACTCTACTCCACTACTTACATCAACACCATATGGCAAAAACGTTTTAATTGCATCCTCTACATTATCACAATTCAATCCACCAGCAATTATAATAGGTTTAGTAGTATTAAAAGAGTTTTTTGACCAATCAAAAGTCTTGCCTGTTCCACCTAAACCGTCGCTATCATGACTATCAATTATGAAAGCTTCTGCGTGGGGATATTTTTTATCCAAATCTTTGTTTTCATTATTTTTACTGGAGATTCCCTTAAAATAAGGAAAATTAAATTTAGTACATTTTTCATCTTCTTCGTCTCCATGAAATTGGATCAAATCTACTTTAATTTTGCTTATTATTGATTTTATATAGTTATCATCATCATTAGAAAATAAAGCAACAACCGAAATATGTTTTTTTAAAGCTAGAATAATTTCTTCAGCTCTTTCTACAGATATACATCTCTTGCTTTTTTTACAAAAAACTAAGCCAATATAGTCAGCACCACAATTTTGTGCCTCTAAAGCTGTTTCAACATCATTAATACCACATATTTTTACTTTCGTTTTTCTCATAATATAATATTATAATTAAATAAATTTTGGGAAATAAATATCTTTATCTAAATTATACTTCATATCGTATTCAATACTAACAAGATATAAGCCTTTAGACGGAAATTGCTTGCCGGCTATATTTCTATTCTTTGAAATAAGTAAGTTTTTTAACCAACTTATACTCTTTTCTCCTGACCCAACAAGAACCAATGAACCTACTATATTTCTCACCATGTTATAAAGAAAAGAGTTTGCATTAAAATCAATATAAATAAAATCATTTTCTCTAGATACAACTATCTTATTAATCTTTCTTACTGGAGAATTTGATTGGCAGTTAGCAGACCTAAAACATGAAAAATCCATTTCACCTATAAGACTTTTTGCAGCCTTCTGCATTTTATATTCATCTAAATTTTTTAAATAGTACCAGGCAACCTTATTTCTATAAATACAAGGCTTCACTTTATTATTATAAATTACATATCGATAAGTTCTGTTAATTGCGGAAAATCTTGCATGAAAATCATCATCAACAAATTTTACAAATTTTATTTTTATATCTTCTGGTAAATATGTATTAAGACCAAAAAGCCAACTATCCTCTGATCTTGAAACTTGTGAATCGAAATGAGCTATTTGCCCAGTAGCATGAACACCAGCATCTGTTCTACCTGCAACAAATAGCTTTATATTTTCTTGTGAAAATTTAAATATTGCTTCCTGTATTTTTCCTTGAATGGTATTTGGGTCTTTTTGTTCCTGCCAACCATAATAATTTTTACCGTCATACTCAATTGACAATAATATTCTCATAAAATTTTTACAAATAATCTCTGATTAATAATTCTGCTATTTGGACACTATTAGTTGCTGCGCCTTTTCTTATATTATTACTCACAACCCACATATTAATACCATTATTAATGGATATATCTTCCCTAACTCTACCAACAAATACTTCATTACTATCTTCGCACTCGTTTGCAGCACATGGGTAACCACCATCTTTATGTTCATCAATTAAAATAACATTACTATTTTTACTTTTTAATATTTTTTTAACTTCTGTTGCTGTAATTTTATTCTCTAGTTCTAAATGTACAGCTTCAGAATGGCCGTAAAAAACAGGAACTCTTACAGTAGTTGGGTTTACCTCTATATTATTATCTAAAATCTTTTTTGTTTCCCAGACCATTTTCATTTCTTCTTTTGTGTATCCATTTTCCATGAATTTATCTATTTGAGGAATCACATTAAAAGCAATTTGTTTTGGATATACTTTTGAGAAAATTTCTTTATTCTCCACATATGATTTTACCTGGTCATTCAATTCATTTACTGCTTCATTTCCAGAACCAGATACCGCTTGATAAGTACATACATTTATTCTCTTAATTTTACAGACATCATGAATTGGTTTGATTGCAACCAACATTTGAATTGTTGAGCAATTTGGGTTTGCAATTATTCCTGTATTAACATATTTTGATATCTCTTCTCCATTAACTTCAGGAACTATTAATGGAATATTTTCTTCATATCTAAAAAAAGATGTATTATCTATTACTATTGTATTTTTTTTTGTAGCTTCAATAGCATATTTCTCAGATATATTGCCACCAGCTGAAAAAAGCGCTATATCTGTATCATTAAAATCAAAACCATCTAATGATTCTACTATATAGCTGTTATTTGCAATTGTTATTTCTTTACCTTCAGAACTTTTACTCGCAAGCAAATACAGCTTATTAAAAGGAAATTTTCTCTCAAGTAATACCTTGATCATCATTTTTCCCACGGCACCTGTAGCCCCAACTATAGCAACATTATATTTCTTAGCCATTTGTCTCACCTTTTATTTTTTCAACTATATAATTTCCCATATTGTCTGTTGATATAAAATTATCAGTTGTTGAGATATCTTTTGTAAATTTTTTATCTTTTAAAGTTAATTTTACGGCATTTAAAATGCTATTATAAATATCTAATCTTTCAAAGGTATGTTGAAACATCATTGCTACTGATAATATTGTAGCAATTGGATTAACAATATCTTTACCTGCTATATCAGGCGCAGAACCATGGATAGGTTCGTAAACACCAAATTTTTTTTCATTTAAAGAAGCTGATGGTAACATTCCAATAGATCCAGTTAAAACAGAAGCAATATCTGAAAGTATGTCACCAAATAAATTTTCAGTAACGATAACATCAAACTGTTTTGGATTTTGCACCAATTGCATTGCTGCATTATCAACATACATATGAGAAAGCTCTACACTCTCGTATTTTTTAGATAGTTGACTGACTGTAGATCTCCATAATTGAGAAACCTCAAGAACATTTGCTTTATCTACAGAACACAACTTTTTACTTCTATTATTTGCTAAATTTAATGCATATTCTGAAATCCTACTTATTTCATTTACATTATATCTCATTGTATTAAATGCTTCTGTATTATCTTCATTAAAACCACGAGGCTGACCAAAATATAAGCCACTTATTAGTTCCCTTATAATAACTATATCCAAATTATCTACATATTCGCTTTTTATAGATGAAGAATTAGATAATTCAGAAAATGAAATAATTGGACGAATATTTATAAAAAGATTAAGTTGCTTTCTTAACTCTAGTAATCCTGACTCAGGCTTTTTTTCTTTGGGCAATTGATCATATTTTTCTCCCCCAACTGCGCCTAATAAAATAGCATCAGCTTTATTTATTTCGTTTTTAGTCTCTTCTGGAAATGGCTTACCATGTTTTTCTACAGCAATTCCGCCAAATAAAGCCTCACTAATTTCTATATTTAAATTATAAATGTCAGCTACTTTATTGATAACCTTTCTTGCCTGTTTTGTTACTTCAGGACCTACACCGTCACCAGGAAGAATCAAAATTTTCATCATCTTATTCACATTATACCCAAGGCATTTTTTCAGCTCTTTTGTTTTCGTATTCTTTTATTTTATCGCTTAACTTTAAAGTTTCAGAGATATCATCTATACCCTTAATTAATACTTCTTTTCTACGATTATCAATTTTAAATTTTATTAATAAACCATTTGATTGTATTGATTGATTTTCTAAATTCACAGTAAAATTATTATTTTTCTTATCAATATTTTCTTTTATCTTTTCAATATCATTCTCATCTAAAATAATTGGCAATAATCCATTTTTAAAACAGTTATTATAAAAAATATCTGCAAAACTAGTTGATATTACAACATAAAAACCATAATCCATTAAAGCCCAAACGGCATGTTCTCTAGATGAGCCACAGCCAAAATTTTCTCCTGTAACTAATATTTGTGCATTCTTATACATCGGTTCATATAGGAAGCAATCTGGATTTTTTTTTCTAATACTATGGTCATCACCTAAATTACCCGGCTCCAAATATCGCCAGTCATCAAATAAATTTTCACCAAAACCCTCTCTTGTTACGGCTTTAAGGTATTGTTTCGGTATAATTGCGTCTGTATCTATATTCTTTCTATCAATATAAGCTGCGTTTGATTTTATTTCTCTAAATTTTTTCATTTTTATATATCTCTTACATCTACAAAATGGCCATGTATTGCTGCCGCTGCTGCCGTTGCAGGACTAACCAAATGAGTCCTACCTAATCTTCCCTGTCTTCCTTCAAAATTTCTGTTTGAAGTAGAAGCACACCTTTCATATTCGTTTAATTTATCATCATTCATTCCTAGGCACATTGAGCAACCGGGGCTTCTCCATTCAAAACCAGATTTAATAAAAACTTTATCAAGACCTTCTTTCTCAGCCGCTTGTTTAACTAAACCAGAGCCAGGGACAATGATTGCACTTTTAATATTTTTTGCTACTTTTTTATTTTTAACTATATTTGCAACAATTCTTAAATCCTCTATTCTAGAGTTAGTGCAAGAGCCTATAAATATTTTATCTAGTTCTATTGAATTAACATTTTGTTTTTCTTTAAGGCCCATATATGAAAATGCTTTTAGCAAATCTTCTCTTGTAGCTGAGAATTTTTCATCATCTAGATCTGGTAATTTTCCATCTATACCTACTGCCATCTCTGGAGATGTTCCCCATGTTACCATTGGACTTGATTTACTTATATCAACTTCAATTGTTTTATCATATATTGAATCAGCATCAGAAGCTAAACTTCTCCAATATTTCTTTGCCTTTACAAGATTTTCATCTTTTGGCGAGTAAGGTTTATTTTCAACATAACTTAATGTCTTTTCATCAACTGCAATTAATCCTGTTGTTGCGCCAGCTTCTATAGTCATATTGCATAATGTCATTCTTGCTTCCATGGATAAATCTGTGATTGATGAACCTGTATACTCAATCGCATAACCAGTTCCTCCTGCGGTGCCAATTTGACTAATTATTAGCAATGCTAAATCTTTAGAATAAAAATGTTTAGGCATTTTTCCATTAACCTTAATGTTCATATTTAATGATTTTTTCTGTAATAAACATTGGGTAGCTAGCACATGTTCAACTTCAGATGTTCCTATGCCAAATGCAAGTGAAGCTAGCGCACCATGTGTAGAAGTATGCGAATCACCACATACTACAGTCATGCCTGGTAACAGTATTCCTTGTTCTGGGCCAACAACATGAACAATTCCCTGCCTAATATCCTCAAGATCAAATTTTAATAAATTATTATTTTTACAATTTTTATTTAATGCATCGACTTGTATTTTAGATATAGGATCCTTAATTCCATCTCCGCGCATTTTAGTAGGGACATTATGATCAGGAACTGCCATTATACTTTTCTTATCCCATATAGCTCTTCCAGCTTGGCGAAGACCTTCAAATGCTTGCGGTGAAGTAACCTCATGTATGAGATGTTTATCAATATAAATTAAACTATAGCCGTTGTCATAAGAATGAATATGATGTTCATCCCAAAGCTTGTCATATAAAGTTTTTTTCATAATTTTTTAAAATTTAAATATCTGTATGATTTGATTTTACTAAGATAAGAGACACAATAAAACCTAAAAAAGCAAATAATGATGCGAATAAATAAACACCAGATCCTCCAAAGGACTCCCAAAAATAACCGCTATAAAAGCTACCAATTGAACCACCAAGGCCAAAACTTATACTAGAATATAATGCCTGTCCTCTACCTTGAAGCTCACCAGTAAAAAACTCATGTATTAATGAAATTGATACCGCATGATACATCCCATAAGTAACAGCATGAAATAATGTAGCTAATGTGACAATATAAATGTTCTCTGGAAATATTGAAATTAACAGCCACCTAATAGAAGCAAATAAAAAACTTATTATAAATAATTTTTCTAACCCAAGCTTTGGTATCCATGAAGATATTTTTATAAAGATTAGTATTTCAGCAATAACTCCAAGCACCCATATAAAACCAATTGAATTTGTGCTATAGCTATTTTCAGATAAGTAAATTGCAAAAAAAGCATAAAAAGGCCCATGACTTAATTGCATTAGAAAACATGATAATAATATTCCTATGACAACTGGTTTAAGAGTAATACTTAAAAAAGAATTATTATGTTTTTTCTGATTAATGCTTGTATTTTTAATAAAAAGAGTAGTAATAAAAGTTAGAAGCAAAAGAAATAAAATACAAATGGGTACAATTTGTATTCCATAATAATTTGTCAAGAACGAAAGTGACAGCACTGATATAATAAATCCAAGAGAACCCCATAATCTTATTTGACTATAGTTATTATAAGAAGTACCCAAAGAATTCATCGTCACCGCTTCAAATTGCGGAAGTGATGCATTCCAAAAAAAACTAAAGAAAAAAATTAACAAAGACATGCTAATAAAATTTTCTATTGAAGATGCAAAAGAAAATATTATCAAACAACTTAATGCCCCAAATTGTATTACTCTGTGCCTTAAGCCTGTTTTATCAGCAATCCATCCCCATAAATTTGGAGCAATAATTTTTGTGCCAATCATTACGCCTGTAATTACTCCAATTTCATAAGCATTAAAATTTTTATAATTTAAATATAATGGCCAAAATGGTAAAAAAGCTCCTAAAGTAGAAAAATAAAAAAAATAAAAAGATGAAAGGTTGAGAAAAGACCTGTTAAACATTATAGGAGATTCTAATATATTTCCCTTATAAACTTTATTCTTTTTCAATTTAATGTATTTCCTTATTTAAAAATTTAAGACTATATTAAAAATTTAGGGTTTTTATTTATGTTAAACAAATAAAAATTATATGGACTATTTTTTATTTATAAATTTTGAGCCTTATTTCTTAAAGCGTGATCAATTAGAACTAAAGCAAGCATTGCCTCAGCAATTGGCACAGCTCTTATTCCTACACAAGGATCATGTCTTCCTTTTGTTACAATAACCGAGTCTTTTCCTTTATTACTTATTGTTTTTCCCGGTATTCTTATGCTGGAAGTTGGCTTTATAGCAATGCTTATTTCTAGATCTTGCCCAGAGGTTATACCCCCTAAAGTTCCTCCAGCATTATTACTCAAAAAACCTTTTTTTGAATCAATTTCATCTCTATGCTCTGTTCCCTTTTGAGTTACAGATAAAAAACCAGCCCCAATTTCTACAGCTTTTACCGCATTGATACTCATCATTGCTTTAGCGATATCCGCATCAATTCTATCAAAAACTGGTTCACCTAGGCCTGCTGGGACATTAGTTGCTATAACATTAATTCTTGCCCCAATAGAATTTCCTTCTTTTCTTAAAGCATCCATATAATCCTCAAGTTCTTTTACCTGATCTTTATTAGGAAAAAAGAAAGAGTTATTTTCTATATCTTTATAATTTACTTTATCTGCTTTTATTGGGCCCAGCTGAGATACAAAGCCTTGGATATCAAGGTTAAAATTTTCTTTTAAATATATTTTTGCAATTGCTCCTGCAGCAACTCTTGTAGCAGTTTCTCTGGCAGATGATCTTCCTCCGCCTTTATAATCTCTTGTTCCATACTTTTTATCGTAAGTTATATCGGCATGACCAGGTCTATACAGATCTTTTATATCTGAATAATCTTTACTTCTAGCATCCTCATTGTAGATAATTAAACTAATTGGAGTGCCAGTCGTTTTACCTTCAAAAACCCCAGATAGAATTTCAACTTTATCAGGTTCTCTTCTTTGAGAGGTATGTCTTGTCTTGCCTGGCTTTCTTCTATCTAAATCTTTTTGAATATCTTTAATATCAATCTTGAGATTTGGCGGGCAACCATCTATGATACACCCTATAGCTTCACCATGACTTTCGCCATAAGTGGTTACTTTAAATAATTGTCCATGACTATTTCCTGGCATATCACTATTGTACCAAAAATTACGGGTTATAATAAAAAAAATGAAAGAAAATATAAAAAAACTTGTT
This sequence comes from Gammaproteobacteria bacterium, assembly GCA_038114285.1. Taxonomy (GTDB): domain Bacteria; phylum Pseudomonadota; class Gammaproteobacteria; order Poriferisulfidales. The sequence continues at coordinate 25,638 of JAYNQN010000004.1, forward strand.
AACCAATTTAAAATAACGTTATTTCATATAGCCCCGCTTCATCTTATATCGAATATAACCTTTCGTTTATCAAGAATAGAAGATTTTACAATTAAAAATTTCTTAATAAAAACGTATATATCGATTTTTAAGATAAAGCTTGATGAATATAAGATAAAAGATATTGACGAATACTTGTCTTTAAATGATTTTTTTACCAGAGAACTTGACTTATCTTTTAGAAAACCTTTATTAAGTGATGATAATATTATTTCCCCATGTGATGGGACTATAGCAGGGTTTGGTGATATTAATAACGATACATTTATTCATGCTAAAAACCATAAGTACTCTGCAAAAGAATTAATTCATGAGAATACAAAAATTTTTGATAACGGAAAATTTATTAATATTTATCTTGAGCCAAAAGATTGCCATAGAATTTATATGCCATGCGATGCGATGCTCACAAAAGTAACTCATGTACCTGGCTCTCTTTTTAGTGTTGCTCCTTATGCTACCAAAGGAATACAAAAATTGTACTCAAGAAATGAAAGAGTTATTTTATCTTTTCAAAATGCAAAATTTAAAATATCTTTAGTAATGATTGGAGCTGTTAATGTTGGATGTATTTCTTTATCCGATAAAGGAATTATAGCGCCTGCAAAATATAGAGATAGTATTATAGAATTTGATAAACAAAATAAAAAATATGAGTATAAAAAAGGACAAGAGATTGGTATGTTTAATTTAGGCTCAACAGTTATTATGTTAATTAGCGGTGTAGATGTTAATTGGGAAGATAACATAATCACTAATAATAAAATTCTAATTAGAGATGAAGTTTTAAAACTGTCTTAAAATTTTACTCTTGAGACATATTCCTTTGAGCGAGTATCTATTTTTATAACGTCATTTTGATTTATAAAAAGCGGCACTTGTATTAATACACCTGTCTCTAAAGTTGCTGGTTTTGTTGCTTTTGATGTTGTATCACCCTTTAGTCCTGGCTCTGTATGTTCCACTAATAATTCTACGAATATGGGTAATTCTACACCTATAGGATTATTGTTAAAAAAAGTAACAATACATTCTTCTTCACCTTTAAGCCATTCCTTACCAGAAGAAAGAATGACTTTATCGATAGGAATTTGTTCAAAGCTTTCCAAATCCATAAAGTAATAATTGGAATCATCATTATATAAATATTGCATTACAGATGATTGGACATCAGCAGAATCCAAGCTGTCCCCAATTTTTAAAGTTTTTTCATTAACGCGACCATTAATTAAATTTTTTAACTTTATTTTGCTAAATGCTTGCCCTTTTCCAGGCTTATGAAAAGAATTTTCTATGATCTCATAAGGGTCATTATTAATCATAACTTTAAGGCCATTCTTAATATTACTTGTATTATAACTTGCCATATGTAATTAACTATTTATTAATAAAAATTCAATTCTAGATTCTATAGATGGATGACTACTGAATAAACTTTTATACCTACTCTCATTCTTGCCAGATATTCCAAATGCCGCCATCTGATCTGGTAATGCACTACTAGATTTTTTTGATAAAGCCTTCAGTGCTGAAATCATTTTTGTTGATCCAACTAAATTTGCCGCAGATAAGTCTGCCTGAAATTCTCTCTTTCTAGAAAACCACATTACAATTATACTTGCTAAAATTGATAAAAGAATTTGAGCAATAATACTAGTTATATAATATGCTGGACCATGACCTCTTTGAACTTTAAAAACAACTCTATCAACAATATGGCCAATAACTCTAGAAAAGAAAATGACAAATGTATTCACAATTCCTTGTATTAAAGTCATAGTTACCATATCACCATTTGAGATATGAGAAATTTCATGTGCTATCACTGCTTCAATTTCATCTTTATTCATATGGTTAATTAAGCCCGAACTTAATGCAACAAGAGAGCTATTTTTTGAAAAACCAGTTGCAAAAGCATTAGGTTGTTGAGAATCAAATATACCAAACTCAGGGGTTTTTATATTTGCTTTTTGTGATATAGATTGAACTCTTTCAAGCAGCCATTTTTCAGTTTCATTAGATGGGTCATCTATCAAAATGACTCCCATACTTCTTTTTGCCACCCATTTAGACATTAATAAAGAAATAAACGAGCCAGTAAAACCAATTATAGAAGAAATAAATAAAAGAGAATTTATATTTAAGTCTACACCTTGTTTGTCAAGCACACCTTCAACGCCAAATAAAGACATTGTAATACTCAAAACAATAAGTATTGCAAAATTAGTGCCTAGAAATAATGCTATTCTCAACATTTGCTAATAATTAAATAAATTTAAATTAATATGTATTATATTATTATACTCACAAATGAATATAAATAAATATTTACAATCAGGTAAAAGCATTAATGTTTCAGCAGATGCAGGAACAGGAAAAACATGGGTAATAATTTCAAAAATACTAAGATTATTACTTGATAATGTGAGTCCTGAAAAAATTACAGCAATAACTTTCACAAAAAAAGCTTCAGCAGAAATGACTGAAAGATTAAATAATAAAATTGAATTATGGAGCAAACTAAATGATGAGGATTTAAAAAAAGAATTAGAAGAGATAGGAATAAAACACGATTATAATAAATATATAAAAAAAGCTAAAAAATTATTTATCAAAAATATATTTAATACAAAAGAAATTAGAATCTGTACATTTGACTCTTTATTTTCAGAAATATTACTTCAATTTAATTCTGAGAAAGACATCCTTTCAAGTTATACGGTAAATAGCACAGTAGAAAGTAAAATTATATCAGACGCAGTAGAGAAAAAGATATTTAACCAAAGTTATTTTGAAAATAATTTAAATTTCAAAAAAAATTTTGATTTTTTAATAGATTCAATAGGAAGTTATGAGAATATAAAAAAATCAATATCCAGCGTTATTGAAAAAAAATCTTATTTTTTAGAGATTATAAATAATCATGAGATATTTATAGAAGAGAATGAAGATTTAAATAAAATTAAAGAAAATTTAAAAATTACATTAATAATTCAAATTACTAAAAAAATTGAAGATGAAAATTTGAAAAAACATTTTTCAGATTTATACAAATTTTTACTAAATGATAATTTTGATAACAATATTAAAGTTGAAAATATATATAAAAATTTCTTTACAACAGCAAGAACAGTGAGAAAAAAAACTGAAAATAAATTAATTAAATATAATTCTAATATTGAGGTATTCATTAATGAAGTTTATCACTATGAAGAATGTGTATTCAATGAAATTCAAAAAGCATGGAAGTTCTTAGCAAAAACATTTTTTAAAGAATATCAAGATTATTTGCATAACAACAGGCTATGTGATTTTTCCGATAAAACTTGGTTATGTTATAAAAAATTATCTGAGCTGGAAGATAATAACTGGATTTTTTATAAGATTGCTAACTCTATTGATCACCTGTTAATTGATGAGTTCCAAGATACAAACTTTATACAATGGAAAATTATCAAAATAATCTTAGAATCTATTGAAAACATTTCTGACTCTCATAGTTTAACAATAGTTGGGGATTCTAAACAATCAATCTATGGTTTTAGAGGATCAGAACCAAAACTATTTGAAATTTGCAAAAAATTTTCTAATGAAAAATTTTCCTCTAAAAACATTGAGCTTAAAGAGTCAAGAAGATCTTCAAAATCTATTGTATCATATGTGAATAAAATATTTCCAAATGTGTCTGATTTTTCAACAAAAATAAAGAATGATGGTGATGTAAGAATCTTCAATTTAAGCAAAATGAAATTAAATGAAGATCCAAATAATATTAAAGAAAAAGTAATTTTAGAATCCACATTTATATGTAAACAGATTACTGATTTGGTAAAGAATGAAGATATAAAATTCAGTGATATCATAATTTTAGTTAGAAATAGAACCCATATAAAAGATATGGAAGAAGTATTAATTAAAAACTCAATTCCTGTATATACAAATCAAAGTAAATCTCTTCTAGATAATCGTGAGATTATAGATTTACATAATTTACTAAAATTTTTGATTTTAGAAGATAGAAATGCATTTGAACTTCATTCTTTATTAATATCTCCAATATTTAATTATTCAATTGAAGAAATTAATAAACAAAATCTTAATAGTTTTTCGGATTTAGAAAATTTAATATTAAAAAGTAAATACGGAAATTGTATAAAAAAATGGAGAGCTAGTTTAGGGTACATACCAATACATGATTTACTAGACAAAATTTATAATGATCTTGATTTGATAAATCTATATAGAACAAATAATTCTGTAAAAAACGAAGAAATAAATAATAATTTTTTAAGCTATTTAAATATGTCATTAAAAATGAATAATGGGAGATATATTACGCCTTTTCATTTTCTAAATGAAATAGAAAAAACCAAAGATTTTAAGCATGAAATTGAAAGTGCAAAAACAAATTGCGTAAAGATTCTAACAATTCATGCAGCTAAAGGCTTAGAATCAAAAGTTGTTATAATTGCGCAATCATATCGTAAAAAAGAAACTGATAAAGATTATCTTCATGTGCTTGCCAATGAAGATTTATCCTGCAAAGATATAGTTTATTACCCAAGTATATTTAAAAATAATTTTATTATAGAAAATTATTTAAATAGCTATAAAATAAAAAGTATTTCAGAAGAAGATAATCTGCTATATGTTGCCTGCACTAGAGCAAAAGAAATTTTAATTATAAATGGGTTCGCTGAAAAAGGAAGTTGGTTTACGGATTCTTTATTTTTTGAATAACTTCTTCTGGACTCATATAACCTTGTATTAATGAACCATTTGGTAAAAACATCGAAGGTGTTGAACTAATGCCAATACTACTTATTAATTGTTGGTGTTCCTCAACTGGATTATCACATAATTTTTTTTCAATCTTTTCTTGTTTTTTCAACATTGTAAACGCCTCACCTTTATTACTGGCACACCATGCAGAAACAAGATTTCTTTTTGTACTAGATTTAATTGCGTAAACCAAATATCTAACTTTTACTCCATTTTTCAAATATATTGGAATATCTTGATGAAATTTTCTACAGTATGGACAATCTATATCTGTTACCACGTTTATATAATGTTCTTCACTTTCGCCATATACAAAAAGTTTTTCATCTGGGATATTATCAAGTAAGTTTTTTCTTCCTTGCGCAGAAGAAATTTCCGTAAGGTTTGTAAAAACATATTTATCATTCTCAACCTCTACTTTTTGCAAATTTCCACTTTCAAAAATATATTTTCCATCTTTTGTAATATAAATTATTTCACCACCATAATGAATCTCATAAATATTTTTAATTGGAGTTTTTTTTATTTTATTATATTTTACTGTTGGAAAAATATTATCCATTTTTTTCTTCAAAAAATTTATTGTTTCATCATTTGAATATGAATAGTGAAATGGAAATATGTAAATTATTATTAATAGTGATAATTTAATTATGCTCTTGGATGATTTTTGCAATGTAGCTCCTTTAATTCATTTTTTGCTATGTGAGTGTACAGCTGTGTTGTTGATAAATCACTATGACCTAACAACAATTGAACAACTCTTAAATCTGCACCGTTATTTATCATGTGTGTTGCAAACGCATGTCTCAATGTATGAGGAGATAAATGCTGATTTATTCCAACTTGTGAAGCATACTTTTTAATTATATGCCAAAATGAATGACGTGTCATTTCCTTACCTCTATTACTCAAAAATAACGCATCTGAATTTACATTTGTTAGAAATTCAGGCCTATAATCATCTATATATGTCTTTAAAAAAGATAATGCATAATCATTAATTGGTATAATTCTTTCTTTGCTTCCTTTACCCATTACTCGTAAAAAATTACTTTCTGTAACAACTTGAGAAAAATTTAATGAAATTAATTCAGAAACTCTCAAACCACACGCATACAAAATTTCTAACATTGCTTTATCTCTTGCACCAAATTTAGTTTTTACATCTGGCGCGTTAAGAAGTTTATCTACACTATCTACATCTATTGTGTGTGGCAAAGACTTTACTTTTCTTGGACTTTCAATGTTTTCTGTTGGATTAATTTTAATTAAGTTGTGTGATACAAGATATAAAAAAAATTTTTTTAAAGATGATATTAATCTCATATTGCTACTTGTAGAAATACCATTAGAAAATCTATAAGAAACAAATGAATTTACATCAGACTTTTTAACATCAAAAAGTTTAATATGTTTTTTATTTAAAAAAATTAAAAAACTTTTAATATCATGCTCGTAAGATAATAGCGTATTTTTTGATAGTCCTTGTTCAGCCCATATACTATCAAGAAAACCATCAATATAATCATTGTACGATTTATTTTTCATAATTCTAATAATATAATAGATGATAAGTAAAACCATTACAACGAGAGTTAATAAAAATGATATATATATCTTTATGGAGAAGATTAGCGTCTATCTTGTATGACTCAATATTAGTGTTTGCTTTACTCATGATAATGTCAATTCCATTTTACAACCTAAATCTTGAAGATAACTTTTTTTTAAAAATTATCATGCAAATTTACTATTATCTTATTATGCAATATTTTTTCGTATGGTTTTGGGTAAACAAGGAAGGTACGCTTGGAATGAAAACTTGGAAAATTAGGATTACTGGCTTAAATGGCAAGCCAATATCTTATAAACAAGCCATTATTAGATTCAACATGTCAATTATATCAATATTAGTCTTTGGTTTGGGTTTCCTAGTTTCTATATTCAATAAACATCACAAATGCATGCATGACATTATTTCTGAAACAGTTTTGATAAAAAACTAATCCCATAAAATTTATTTATAAAAAATAAACTTAGTGCAAATAAAATAATTACTGGAAGAAAAGATCCAAAAATTGGTGGCATATCAATAATAATTGATAACTTATTTAGTGTTTGATTAAATAAAAATAAAACTATGCCAACTAATATACCAATAAATATTCTTTGTCCTAAACTTGCTGTTCTAATATTTGAATGTACAAAAGGAGTAGTTAGTAAAAACATTACTAAACATGAAATTGGTATGGAAAATTTTGACCAAAAAGCCAATTCATAATTTTTAGATTCCATAGAATTAGTTTTTAAATAATCTATGTATTTATTTAATTGAACAAGATTCATTTGATTGGGCTTTATAACCATAATATCAAATAAATCTAAGTCCACGAACTCTTTAAATGTTGTCTTCTCGATACTTAAAACCTCAACATCCTTATTTTGGAAGTCTGTTGATGTTACATTTTCCATAAACCACTTACCATTACTATAATATCCTTGCTCAGCATATATAGACTCCATTAATTGCTGTTTTTTATTGAAGCGATATATCGAGACTTCTTTTACAATTTTATTAGGGTAAACATTTGCTATATGAATAAAACTGTTTCCACTTTTAATCCATATGCCATCTGTATTTTTCATACTTAGCCTTGTTGATTCCCCTATATTTTTAACATTTATTGCAAGTTGCTGACCTTTTGGCGCAATAAATTCACCAATTACAAATGTTAAAGTAACAATGAATAAACCAGTCTTTAAAGCTATTGTAATAATTTGTCCAAATGAAAGACCACAGGATTTTGCTGCATTCAACTCATTAGTACTTGATAATTTACTTAATCCTATAAGACTTCCCATAAGTGTTGCTATAGGAAGAACTTCATAAATATTTTGTGGAGTATTAAGTAAAACATACATGAATGCTAATGAAATAGTATATTCGCTACTAATTTTTTTTATTTCATCCACCAAGTCGAGTAACCCAACTACAACAACCAATATACCTAAAACTATAAATATTGAGTATAAAATTTGTTTAGCAATATATTTATCTAGTATTTTCATAATTAACCAAATTTAATATTTTTCATGAGAATTAAAAAATCTCTATAGTTTTTTATTTGAAATTTTTTAAAGACATATAATACGTAACATAATATTAATGCAACTATATGAACCCACCAAGTACCGACATATGAGAATAAAAGTGCATCTTTTTGAATTTGACTCACAGAAACAATCGTTAGATTAGAATAAATAAAGTATATTATTATCGCATAGAGAAGATTTGAATATTTATTTTGTCTTGGAGCTACATCGCCAAATATAAAAGCAAACATAATCAAAACAATTACTGATATTGGGGCAAATAACCTCCATTGGATTTCAGCATTTGAAAATGATTTGTTTTCATCTATCATAAGATCAAAAATATTTTTCATCCTATAATCTAAAGAAAAATCTGGTTCAGTATTAACTAGCTTAACTTCATGTCTGTCGTATTTTAAAACTTGAAAATTGCCAGTACCTGGTGTGCCAGTGTATCTCTGACCATTTTTTAATATCAATCTCCTCACCCCATCTTCCAAATATTCATCACCTTCTTCAGCGGTCTCAATTGAAATTTTATTACTTTCAGAGCTTTTTATAAAAATTCTTTTTGATACACCGTTTTCAATGTCCTCTACAAATATAATCCAATTTTTATCCTTCATTTGAATAAATTTTCCAGGATTTGTAAGACCAATTTCTGAAGTTGCTGCGGCCTCTATTTTCTTCTTTTGAATCTCGGTTACCAAATATGGAGATACAAATATATTTAGGATAAAAATTATAATAAATGATGGTGTTGCTATGAAATAAAATATTTTTTTAAATACTTTTTTAAAAGTTCCAGATGATTTTAGCGCATATATTTCACTATCTCTGTATAATCTTGACAAACAAATTATCAATCCAATCATTATCACAAAAGGAAGAAATAATATAATTGACTTGGAGGTACTTAAAAATAATAAAGAAGAGATCATTTCTATCTCAAATCTTCCCTCAACAACATATTCTAATAACTTAACAAAAAGCCTACCTATGATAACAAGTGTTAGTACAATGAGAACTGAAAAAAAAGCAAGCAAGAAGTTTTTCAGTATATATGCATCTAGTATTGTTAACTTAAAGTAATCCTTGAACCCTACAAAATCAATATCTTTTGCATGACTGCTAAATGTTTGATACGAAAAAAAACTACTTTTATTTTTTATAATACTTATTATTTTCGTTTGATATTGATATAATTTAGAAATGCATAACTTATAAATATTCAACCATTTGTCTTTTTTTTTGTTATATTTAGAGTTATTTTTCATGATCAATAATCACAAGAGGCTATAAAAATTATGCAATACGATTTAATTAGTAATATAACATCAAATAATACAAAAGGCTCAGCAATATTAGGAGTATTTTCTGACAAAAGTATAGAAAATTCAACGAAATGTCTAGGCGCTTCTGATATTTCTAAAATTAAAGAAATTATCAAAACATCCTCTTTTATAGGTAATCTTAATCAGTCCTTATGTATTTATGATATACCTAATAAAAAAATTGAGAAAATATATCTTATTGGGCTTGGGAAAAAAGAAGAATATGGCGAGAAAAAATTTATTAAGTCTTTAGCTGCAGCAAGTAAAATATGTAAAACAGAAAACCTCAAAAATATTTATATACTAGTTAATAGCTTTATTAACAAAAAAATTGAAGAAAATTGGGCGATTAGAAATATTTCAATCCACATGAATGGCGCTGACTATGATTATAGTCATACAAAAAATAAAACAAAAAAACAAAATTTGTATAAGATTACAAAACTTACTTGTGTTCTGAAATCAAGCAAAAATAGTAAAAAAGTAAGCGTAAAAAAATATTTTAAGCAAGGCGAAGCAATAGCAAATGGAATAAAACTTGCAAAAAACCTTGGCGACCTTCCAAGCAATATCTGTACGCCAACCTATCTTGCTAAAACTGCTCAATCGTTGGCTAAGAATAATAAAAACATTAATGTAAGAATTCATAACGAAAAAGAAATGAAATCTATGGGTATGAATTGCCTTCTTTCTGTAGGTAATGGAAGTGAAGAACCATCTAAGCTTATCACTCTTAAATATAACGGAGCAAATAAAAATGATAAGCCTATAGCTTTAGTTGGCAAAGGTATAACTTTCGATACGGGTGGAATTTCAATAAAACCAAGCAATGGTATGGATGAAATGAAATACGATATGTGTGGAGCTGCAAGTGTTCTAGGAACAATAAAAGCAATTAGCGAACTAAATCTAAAAATAAATGTTGTAGGAGTTATTGCTTCAGCAGAAAACATGCCAAGTGGTTCAGCCACAAATCCTGGAGACGTTGTTACCACAATGTCAGGACAAACAGTAGAAATATTAAACACTGATGCGGAAGGAAGACTTGTTCTTTGCGATGCGCTAACTTATGTTTCAAAATTTAAACCTAAACATGTAATTGATATAGCTACACTAACTGGAGCAGTGCTAGTAGCTTTAGGAAAAGTTGCAAGCGGGATTCTTTCAAACGACGAAGAATTAATACAAAAATTGAAAAATAGCTCAAGCGTTAGTCACGACTATATTTGGGAATTACCATTGTGGGAGGAATTTCAGTCTGAACTTGATAGTAATTTTGCCGATATCGCAAATATTGGAAAAAGATATGCTGGCACAATTACTGCCGCATGTTTTTTATCAAGGTTTACTGAGGAGTATAGCTGGGCTCATTTAGATATAGCTGGTACGGCTTGGAATGAAGGGGCAAATAAAGGTGGTACTGGAAGACCCGTATCTTTACTTACTCACTTTCTACTAGAAAATGCAAAATCATTATAAAAAAATTAAACTTAATTTATTATTTCAGTAAGATCATATGATAAATAATAAATACAATCCTTCAGAAATCGAGGAAAAATGGTACCAAGAATGGGAAAAAAATAAGATTTTTTCTCCAACAGGAACAGGTGAACCATATTGCATTATGATTCCCCATCCAAATGTAACTGGCACTCTTCATATGGGGCATGCTTTTCAAGTAACATTAATGGATATACTTTGCAGATATCATAGAATGCTTGGAAACAAAACGCTTTGGCAAGCGGGCACAGATCATGCTGGTATAGCTACCCAAATGGTTGTGGAAAGAAAATTAACTGCACAAGGAATTTCAAGAACAGATTTAGGTAGAGAAAAATTTATAGATCAAGTCTGGGATTGGAAAAGTCAATCAGGCGATATTATTACAAAACAACTTCGAAGAATGGGCGCATCTTTAGACTGGGAAAGCGAAAGATTTACATTGGACGAGGGTTTATCTATAGCTGTAAATAAAGTTTTTATTGATCTTTACGAAGATGGGCTAATATATAAAGGGAAAAGATTGGTAAACTGGGATCCTGTGCTACAAACGGCTTTATCAGATCTTGAAGTTATATCATCAGAAGAAAATGGAAAAATATGGGAAATTAAATATTATATCGATGATGATTCAGGTGACTATTTAAAAATTGCAACAACTCGCCCATAAACTATCTTATGAGATACTGCGGTAGCTGTTAATCCAGAAGATAAAAGATATAAAAATTACATAAATAAAAAAGTAATTGTTCCAATAACAGGCAGAATAGTACCAGTAATAGCAGATGATTATGTAGATCCTGAATTCGGAACAGGATGTTTAAAAATTACACCTGCACATGATTTTAATGATTACGAGCTTGGGAAAAAACATAATTTAGAGATAATCAGTATTTTTGATTCGTCTGCAAGAGTTAAGTGTGATAATAAAGAATATAATAATCTTGATAGATTTGCCGCAAGAAAAAAAATTCTAGTTGATCTTGAAGAGTCAGATCATCTTCTTAAAACATCAGAACATAAAATGATTATTCCAAGAGGAGATAGAAGTCACTCAATCATTGAACCGCTAATGACTGACCAATGGTACGTAAAAATTAAACCATTAGCTGAAGAAGCAATAAAATGCGTAAAGGAAAAAGAAATAAAATTTGTACCTGAAAATTGGGAAAAAACTTATTTTGAATGGATGAATAATATTCAGGATTGGTGTATTAGTAGACAACTCTGGTGGGGTCATAGAATACCTGCATGGTATGATGAAGAAAAAAATATATATGTTGGAAAAAATGAAAAAGATGTTAGAGAAAAATACGATATAAGAAAAGATATTCAATTAACGCAAGATGAAGATGTTTTAGACACATGGTTTTCATCATCTTTATGGCCTTTTTCAACCCTCGGCTGGCCAAATGAAACAGAAAGAGTTAAAACCTTTTACCCCACAAGTGTTTTAATAACTGGTTTTGATATTATATTTTTTTGGGTAGCAAGAATGATTATGATGGGAAAGAAATTTGTAGGCGAAGTTCCATTTAAAGAAATTTATGTTCATGGATTAGTAAAAGATTCATCTGGAAACAAAATGTCCAAATCAAAAGGAAATATCATTGATCCAATTGATTTAATAGACGGGATAAAATTAGATGAACTTATAGATAAAAGAGCTTCAGATTTAATGCAACCTGAGATGGCAGAAAAAATAAAAAAAAATACCAAGAAAGAGTATCCAAATGGTATAGATTCTTACGGTACAGATGCATTAAGATTTACATTTGCCTCACTTGCAAGCAACGGCAGAGATATTAATTTTAACCTTAAAAGAGTAGAAGGCTATAGAAATTTTTGTAACAAATTATGGAATGCAGCACGTTTTGTGAAAATGCAAGGAGAAATTAGCTCTAAAAATATAGATCAAAATAATTTTCTTGATGAAGAAAGATGGATAAGAAATAAACTTGGCAAACTAATAGAAGATACAAAAAACAACTACAAAAACTATAGATTCGATTACGCATCAAAGTATATATATAGTTTTGTTTGGCAAGACTACTGCAGTTGGTATATAGAAATTGCAAAATCAAAACTAAATCAGGATGATATTTCGTTAACCCAAAAAGAACTAATCATTTATAATTTAAGAGATATTTTAAAAAATATTTTATTAATTTTGCATCCAATAATGCCATTTATTACCGAAGAAATTTATGATGATGTTTATCATAATGGAGATTTCTTGCAAACAAACAAATACCCTGACTCTAAAACGTTCACTACAACTAATAGTGTTGAAAATATAAACTGGATGATTGACTTGATATCTACTATTAGAAAAACTAGATCTGAAATTGGAGTTCAACCGAATAAAAAAATAGACATAATAGTTAATGGTGAAAATGACAAAGACAAATTATTTTTTAGCAGTTTATCAATGCTAATAATGCAATTAGCAAATATTAAAAACATTCGTTTCGAAAAAGAAGATCCAAAAACAAATTACTACACATGCGTTTCAAATAACCTCAAGATTTTAATACCTTCCTCAGATTTAATTGACATAGATGCTGAAATTGAAAGATTAACAAAAGAAAAACAGAAATATATAAATCAGACAGTCGGAATTGAATCTAGATTATCTAATTCTGACTTTATAAAAAATGCGCCTGGGCACATTGTCGTCGCCGATGAACAAAAACTAAAAGAGTTAAAGACTCAAATTTCAAAAATTAATGACCAGTTAAAAAATTATTCTGCCTAAGAATTTTATGCCATATGCATATCTAAAATACCTTCCATCTTTTCGGCAGTTTCAGATTTACCAGTCCTGCTATCACCTATCATTGCAACAGTAACATCAACTTCGCTAGCATTATTCCCTAACTTTTCTCTTTTCTTAATAGCAAACTCTTTCACAGAAACAATTAGTGACTCTGCAAGTCTTATTGGTCCTTCTTGTTCTATTTCTTCCCTGTTCTTAAACCCGCATTCAATGACTTTTTCATCTGAATTTCCTTCATATACTCCAGCCATTAGCATGCTGTATGCGACACCAACCTCCATATCTCCTCTTTTAACTAATTTTTCAATACTTGATACTAATTCTTCTTCTGTATCAGTATACTTTTCATATAAATCCTTATGGAGAATTGTTCCATCATTATCTTTCAATAATGGAAATGGATTAGCCCAATAACTAATTTCAGTTCCACCTCTTCCAGTTTGTGTACTTCCAGCAGCGCATCTTCTTCCGTCGTGGAAATGAACAAGTGCCTCTTGAACAGGCATAGATGTATCAACCATTGTCTCGCCGGGTTTTTTTAAATCGTAATTATTAATATAAAGCAATAAATCTAAATCACTTCCGGTAGATACTTCCTGTTCCTCTGCTACAGGAACAATTTGTCTTGCATTAGTTCCAGCTGATGCATTATATCCTATCTCTCTTCCAATTAATTGTAGTTTTGCTTGTTCGCTAAAACCATCCAAACAAGCGAATGCACCAATTTCTGTCCCGTAAAATTTTAACTTTTTTAATTTATCGTTTTCACTTTTATAAAATTCTGCTTTACCCATATCGTCAGCTTTTATATAAATATCAGATATAAATGGTTCATTCGTTTCTTTATCAAAACCAACAACATATCTATTACATCCGCAGTGTAAAGGGAAATCTCCTTTTAAAATTGCTAACACATTGTGAAGGGTAAGTATTGGTTTCTTACAATAACCAAAATAACCATACTCTGGAAACTGCGGAACCATTCCGATGAGTAAATCTTCATCTTTATCATGATAAAATCCTAAATCTTCTTTTTTTGCTCCAGGAAAACCAAAGAAGAAAATTCCATCAGGCTTTTTATTTACAAATTGATTATCAACTTTAAATAATGGGAATAAATTTAACAAGCCTGGCTCCATTTCAATACACCCTCTTGATTTGTGAATGTAAGCAACTATTAACCACTTCCCAACACTTAAAGGCACAGCAACCCAATCATCTGGTTCAAAAATATCCAAATTTAAAGGATTGTGATCTAATTCATAAAATGGAAATGCTCTTTTATTAACTGAGGTTTCATAATGCACACCAGTTTTAATATCAGCAGTTACAGTTAAATTTGTATGAGCAAGCTTAGAATATGCTGGGGGAAAATTTCCAAAATGTCCTGATACTTCACCAGCAGTAACATTTGGTGATGCATCTAGTCCATGTGATCTTGATACGCCATGTCCTAGACCAACTCTATCAAGTAATTTTCTTCTGGTATTTATTATAAGTTCAGATAAATTTTCTGCTTTATCAGATATCTTACTCTTAAATGTTTTTTGAGAATCTGAGCCTACTGTAACTATTTCGTTATTTAATCTCACTAATCTTGAGAAGCTTTTATTTCTATAGTGATGGTAACATCCATCTAAAAATCTAACTATTGACCTATCTCTCTCAAGTTCTTTTCCAGTAGCTTCTCTTTCAAAAATTTGAAGGATGTCTTTCAAAGTTAAATTTGCTATTAATTCTTCTTTTTGTTTTGCTTCTTGTGAATGCTTCTCGCCCTTTTTTTCCAGTTCTTCAAGATATTCTTTTTTATATATTTTTAAATACCTTGCAAAAGCATAGCTTCTTAAAAGTTGTTCTGATGTAACACAACTATCCCTGATTTCTAATATTGACTCCACTCTTAATCCCCTTTTTAATGTGAATTAATCGTCCCTAATTAAAAAAAATTATAATCCTTATAATTTATAGTATTAAAGTTATTTATGAATTATATTATCAAATATGATATCTAATATACTATTGAATTTATGAATCAATTGATAAAAAAAATTTATCCACCTAGTAAAAATGCTGTATTTAAAGCAAATAATGTGTATTTGCAGACAGATATTTTATTTAGAAAAAGGTCTCTAAAACCACATTATTATGCAAATTTCCTTACAAGTTTTGATGGAAGAATAGCAATTCATGATCTCAGCCATAAGATATTACTAACTCCAAAACATATTAAAAACGACGTTGATTTCTCTCTTTTTTGTCAACTTCATGCTCAAGCAGATTGTTTGGTCACTAATACGCAATATATCAAAGGGCTTAATAAAGGTTATTATGGAAATATTCTTTCAATAAAAGACCCAAGATTAGAAAAATGGCGAGATAAAAATAAACTCAAAAAACAAAAAATTATAATCCTTAGTAATTCTTTAAATTTTCCAATAAATGAAAAAATAGAGCCCTATAAAGAAAATATCATAATTTTAACAACATCAAAGAATCAAAAAAAAATTGAGAGTATTAAAAAAAACGGTTATGAAGTTCTAAAATATTCTGGAAAGAATATATCAGCAAATCAATTAAATACCTTGATAATCAAAAAAAGATTAAAATTCGTCTATTTTATTGCTGGGCCAAACATTGTTGAACAATATATATGTAAAAAAATGCTAGATAAATTATACTGCAGTACTAGCTTAAGCATGGTAGGTACCGAAAGATATGATACACTTATTAGAGGTGAATACTTAAAAAAGCCAATTAACCTTAACCTATTAGAAATGTACATATATCAAGACAAGAAAAATGGTAATCATCAAACTCTATTTCAAGTATTTAACTTTAAAGGAAAGTAAATGGCAATTGAATTAATATCAAATTACAGTTTGTTTTTACTAAAAGCCATAACCGTAGTCATTAGTGTTCTAATAATTCTTAGCGCAATTATTAACTCTAAAAAAAATACCAATGAAGGTAGCTTATCAGTTAAAAATATAAACGATGAACTTGATGATATTGAAGAAAATATAAAAAAAAATATTTTTAAAAAAGCAGACTTCAAAAAATTTTTAAAGCTAAAAAAGAAATCTAATAAAATATTAGAAAAAAAACTTTTTGTTATTGATTTCAAGGGAAATATTAAAGCAAGTGAAATAGTATCTTTAAGGAGAGAAATTTCAGGAATTATTTTATCTTATAAAAAAGGTGATGAAGTATTATTAAGATTAGAAAATTCTGGTGGAACAGTACACGAACATGGTTTAGCAGCTTCCCAATTGAAAAGAATTAAAGACAATAAAATACCATTAACGATATGTGTAGATAAAGTCGCTGCCAGTGGAGGGTATATGATGGCTTGTGTTGCAAATAAAATTATTGCATCACCATTCGCAATTATTGGGTCAATAGGCGTTTTAGCACAAGTTCCTAACTTTAATAAATTACTAAAAAATAAAGGCATTGATTTTGAACAACATACAGCTGGAAATTATAAAAGAACGGTTACAATGTTTGGTAAAAATACAGATGAAGATAGAGAAAAACTAAATGAGCAATTAGAGGATATTCATATTTTATTCAAAGATTTTATCAAGGACCAAAGACCTAATGTAGATATTGAAAAAGTTGCTACTGGAGAATACTGGTACGGTAAAGACGCACTAAAATTAAATTTAATAGATAATATTATGACAAGTGATGAACTCATCCTATCAATGAAAAATAAATTTGATATCATTTCAATAAAATACAAACCTGCAAAAACATTATCCGATAAAATATCAAAGATTTCTTCTAAACTTTCATACAAAATATTTTCTGCTTTTGAACAAAAAAATCACGATAAAAATATTTTTAAATAATACCCTTTTTAATAATTTCTAAAATTCCATCCCTAATCGCTTTTGCAATATTTTTTTGAAATTTTTTTGTACGTAATTTTTTTTCTTCTTTAGCATTTGATAAAAATGCCGTCTCAATCAACATTGAAGGTATATCAGGAGACTTTAAGACCACAAAACCTGCCTGCCCAGTATTTTTTAAATGAAGCTTAGAAACCTTTTTTAAATTTTTAAGCATAATTCTTGAAGCTTTAAGACTAGTTTCGATTGTCACACTCTGAGACATATCAAGAATAACTTGAGCTAATTCATTGTCTTTATCGTCTATACTTGCACCACCTAATAAATCTGATGAGTTTTCTTTATCTGCTAGCCATTTTGCAGCTTCACTAGAAGCTCCATGTTGAGATAAAACATACACTGAAGAACCTTTTGCTTTTCTATTTTTTGCGGCATCAGCATGTATTGATATAAATAAATCAGCTTTATATTTTCTCGCTTTTTTTATTCTTTGCCTTAAGGTCATATAAGAATCTTTACTTCTAATTAAAATTGGTTTTATATTTTTTTCTTTCTTAAGAAGAATATATAACTTCTTTGATATAGATAAAACAATATCTTTTTCCAAAGTACCCTTTTTTCCAACTGCTCCAGGATCCTTACCTCCATGACCAGCATCTATTGCAATAACAACTTTACTATTTTTTAATACATTTTGTTTTTTTAGTATTTTATTATTTTCTTTATCTAAATAAATATCTATTACAAATCTATAACCAAACTTTCCACTAGGCTTTAATGAGAAATATTTATATTTAATAAAATTATTTGTCTTAAGATAAAAATTTAAATTTTCTTTGTCTCTCGATAATTTTAATTTTTTAATATATTTTTTACTAAATTTTGGACTTTTAAATTTTTTTGTTGTATCAATATTTAGAAAGCTAGCCTTAATAGTATTCTTCTTTGATGTTTTATCTAATTTATAATTAATTTTTTTATTAGCATCAAATACAATTCGAATTTTTACTTCTTGAGAATTATATGAAATTCTCATCTCATTTAATTTATTTTTTGATATTGCTTCTGGAGAAAATAAAAAAAGACAAAAAAATGCCAATAAATTCATTGACTTTTTTTTTCTTGATATGCTATTAAAAAATAGAATCATTATAAATTTTTTACTATTTGTTTGCCTATATTTGATAAACCATTAAAGACAATTTCTCTATGATTTCTATTATCAAGCATAAGTATATGAATTATGATATCAGAATTTTTTAATAACCTTAAATCGTTTTCAACCCACTCAACTAAAATTAAACTATTTTTTTTTTGAAAATCATAAACATCAGTTAAGTATTCATCACCTTTGTTTAACCTATATAAATCCACGTGTTGTATATGCACATCATTATAATTATATTCCTCTATTAAACCGAATGTTGGGCTTTTAACCTTTTCATCTTTTTTATAGCATCTTATTAAATTTCTAATAAACGCAGTTTTACCTACTCCTAAATCACCTTTAAAACCTACGATAAGGGGCAAGCTAACTAAATCATAGAATTTATTTGCTAGTTTTTGCGTTTCAGATTCAGATTGTATTATTAAATTCATTAGCCCTATTTTAAATTTTATCAATTTTTTGTAATCATAGATTGCATCATTGTATAGCAAAGAATAGAATAGTCATGATTATATATATTTTTAGTTGGAGGTAAAAATAATGAATCCTTTAAAATCAATACCTATGACAGTTGGTCTAGGCTTTATACTTGCAATAATAATTAGTTTTTCTTTAGATCATGATGGTCCTGGAATGCCACTTTGGTCTCTTGTAACCTGGCTTCACGTATTTTTCGGTATTATTTGGATAGGATTACTTTATTACTTTAACTTTGTTCAAGTTCCTGGTGTTGCTGCTGCATTGGCTGATAAAGATGGACCGGGTCCAGCTGCAATAAACAAATATGTTGCTCCTACGGCATTGTTCTATTTTAGATGGGGAGCATTATTAACATGGTTAACTGGTGCAGCTGCTTTACACTATAGCGGTATTGGTATTCACTCTGCTTTCGCTCTAGAGTCTGGCGCTGAAGTCATAGGTATTGGTGCCTGGTTAGGAACAATCATGCTATTTAATGTTTGGGGCTTAATCTGGCCAAATCAAAAAAGAATTCTTGGGCTAGTGGATGCAACTGAAGCTCAAATAGCGAAGGGGAAAGTTGTAGCCCTAATGGCATCTAGAACAAACACATTATTATCAATTCCAATGTTAATGTGTATGAGTAGCCACATGCATGGTCTTCCTCTATAGCATTGAATTTACTTAAATTTAACAGTAAAATGTAAAAAATTATACGGCAGCATTAGCTGCCGTTTTTATTTTAGAGTTAAGTTATGAATTATTTAATGAAAAACTATAAACCAATAAACATTTCTTTTGACTATGGCAAAGGCTGTTATTTATATACCAAAAAAAAAGAGAAATACCTTGATGCTTTGTCAGGCATAGGTGTATGTTGTCTTGGTCATGCTCATAATGAAATTACAAAAGTTATAAATGATCAAACTAAAAAACTAATTCATGTATCAAATTTATTTAATATAAAAAATCAAGAAATTTTAGCTGATAAACTTTGTAAAATTTCTAAAATGAATTCTGCATTTTTTTGTAATTCTGGCTCTGAAGCAAATGAAACAGCATTAAAATTGGCCAGACTACATTCAAATAATAAAAATCTAAAAAATCCAAAAATAATAGTTTTTGATAAATCTTGGCATGGAAGAACTATTGCAACTCTTAGTGCTACAGGAAATAAGTCTGTGCAAGCTGGGTTTAAACCTCTTCTTAATGGTTTTATTAAATGTCAATTAAATGACACAAAAGCAGTAAAAAAAATTATTAGTAACAATAATGTATCGGCAATTATGCTTGAAACCATACAAGGAGAAGGTGGTATAAGACTAGCTGAAGATAAATTTCTTAAAGATATTAGAAAGATTACGTCAAAAAAAGATATATTATTAATAATAGATGAAGTACAAACCGGAATGGGTAGAACTGGGAAATGGTTCTCATATCAGCATTCCAACATAAAACCCGATATTGTGACATGTGCAAAAGGATTAGGTAATGGTGTGCCAATTGGAGCATGCTTAGGAAATAAAAAAGTAAGTGATTTATTCACACCAGGATCACATGGAAGTACTTTTGGGGGAAATCCTCTAGTTTGTGCTGTTTCTTCAAAAGTTATTGATGTGATTGAAAAAAACAAACTATACAAACATTCTGAAAATATTGGGAACTATCTAATTAATGAAATTAAAAATAAAGTACAAGATCTAAGTGTTGTAAAAGAAGTCAGAGGTAAAGGTTTAATGATAGGCATTGAAATAAATATAAAAAATTCTAATATTGTAAAAGATTGTCTTGATAAAAAATTAATACTTAATCTTACATCAGAAAATGTTATTAGATTACTACCGCCACTTATTCTAAAGAAGAGTGAGGCTAATTTTATAGCTAAAACACTTCAGAAAATACTACAAGGATATTCAAATGGAAAGTAAACACTTCTTAACATTGCTTGATATCCCTAAGGAAGAGATAAAAAATCTTATCCATAGAGCAATTGAGCTTAAAAAAATGACAAAAGAAAATATTGTTTATACACCTCTACAAAACAAAACACTTGCACTTTTATTTGATAAATCATCTACAAGAACAAGAGTTTCTTTTGAAGTAGGTATGACTCATTTTGGAGGGAATACTTTGTTTCTATCTCCAAGAGATACGCAACTTGGAAGAGGTGAGCCAATTGAAGATACTGCTAAAGTTATATCAAGTATGGTTGACTGCGTTGTAATTAGAACTCATGATCATGACGATGTTGTAAAATTTAGCTCAAAGTCGTCAGTGCCTGTAATAAATGGATTAACTGAACTTGTTCATCCCTGCCAACTCCTTGCTGACGTAATGACATATGTTGAAATTAATGGAGATATAACAGGAAAAAAAGTTGCCTGGATTGGCGATGCAAACAACATGTGTAATTCATACATTAATGCTTCTAAACAATTTGACTTTGAGTTATCAATAGCCACTCCAGAAAAATATATTCCCTCTCTATATAAAGATGATAAAAATATTGTTCTAACTCATGATCCATTAGATGCTGCAAAGGATGCGGACTTAATCGTAACAGATGTATGGGCAAGTATGGGGCAAGAGGATGAAGAAGATGAAAGAAAGAAAATATTTAAATCTCTTCAGGTAAACAAAAATGTTATGAGCGTTGCAAACAAAAATGCAATTTTTATGCATTGTTTACCTGCACATAGAGGAGAAGAAGTTACATCTGAAGTATTAGATAGTAAATCAAGTGTAGTTTGGCAAGAGGCAGAAAATAGACTACACGCTCAAAAAGCACTACTTGAATATCTTTTGGTTAAGGATATTTAATCCTCGTCGAGCTCGGATCTAACTTGTTCTACGGATGTATGTCTAATATCTTTTCCTTTAACTAGATAGATAGTATGTTGTGCGATATTTTTTGCGTGGTCCCCAATTCTTTCAATACTTTTTGCACACGTCGATATAGAGAGAAAATTTTTGACTGCCTTATCATCATTTAATTTTGCAATATAGGATATTAATTCTTTCATGCATGATTTAAATTCTAAATCTATTTTTTTATCAGTTTGTATTACTTCTAGCGCTTGATCAACTGATTTTCTGGCGTAAGAATCAATAGAGTTGTGTAAAATGGTTGATGTACTATTTCCAAGATGCTCCAAAGTCTTTAGAAGTGCAGGGTCAATATTTTCATAATTTAATTTTAAAGATAGTCTAGCTATTTTTTCAGCTTCATCGCCAACCCTTTCAAGATCAGTTATGATTCTTAAAATCACTATTATTGTTCTCAAATCAGATGCAACAGGGGTTTGAAGAGCTAGTATTGTGTTACATTTTTCATCTATATCGATTTCTAACTTATTAACCAAAAAATCGTTTGTTGCAACCTTTTGAGATAATGAGCTTTCGTTATTTATTAGCCCGCGTAATGCATCGACATATGACGATTCTACTACTCCAGACATTTCAAGAGTTTTAGATTGTATCTCGCTCATAGCTTCATCATAAGATCGTGAGATATGCCCGGTGTTTCCTTGGTTTTCCTTCATCACCTTTTTTAATAATTAATTTTTTGTGTAATAAAACTGTAACAAAATCATGTTTTAATCATTGTTATGTTTTTTAAATTATTTTTCATACTACTTTGTAAAAGAAAAAAAATCAAATAATACATAAATTTAAGACAATTTTTTATAATGAGTATCACATCAATATTGTTAATTATAGGTTTATTTAGCATTTCCGGTTATTATGCTGGTCTTAAAAAATCTTTAGTTTTGAGAGAAAATAAAAAACTTCATTCTGCACCAATATATCATGGTGCTTTATTAGCAATAAACTCATCTTTATCTTCGATTTTTTTTATAATTTCCTGGCTGGTAATTGAAAAAAATTTTTATACTGACTTAGAGTCTTTTAGAAACATACTTTATATAATTTCAATTGTTATTTTTCTAACTGTGTCCCTATTAACTTTCAAAAAAATAAAGCACGATTTTCATGCGAGAGATAATTTAGAAAAAATTATTCAGTATTTCCTTCTTGTTTGTTCATTGTTGGCGATATTAGTCACGATTGGTATTTTTCTTTCAGTAATTTTTGAATCAAACAAATTCTTTGGTGTTATATCAATAACAGAATTTTTATTTGGCACGCACTGGAGTCCTCAAATGCCAATAAGAGAAGATCAGGCTGGCTCCTCTGGCGCTTTTGGAGCTGTTCCTTTATTCGCGGGAACTTTTCTAATTGCTTTTATTTCGATGTGCATAGCTGGCCCTATTGGATTAATGTCTGCCATATATTTATCTGAATATGCTTCTAAAAAAACAAGATCCATTGTGAAACCTTTAACTGAAATTCTTGCAGGGATCCCGACTGTTGTTTATGGTTTCTTTGCTGTTGTTGTTGTTGCTCCATTTATTAGGAATACAGGATCAAATTTTGGAATTGAAATAGCATCTGAGAGTGCTCTTGCAGCAGGCTTGGTTATGGGAATAATGATTATCCCCTTTGTTTCCTCTATATCGGATGATGTCATAAACGCTGTACCGCAAAATTTAAAAAATGGTTCTCTTGGAGTTGGTGCCACTAAATCAGAAACAATAAAAAAAGTTATTATTCCCGCTGCTCTTCCTGGAATAATAGGAGGTTTACTTTTGGCGGTATCAAGAGCAATTGGTGAAACCATGATTGTTGTTATGGCTGCTGGGATGTCGGCAAATTTAACAGCTAATCCGTTTGAAGCAGTCACAACTGTAACAGTTCAAATAGTTGTTTTACTAGTTGGCGATCAAGAATTTGATAGTCCAAAAACATTAGCAGCTTTCGCACTTGGATTAGTGCTTTTTATTGTCACATTAATACTTAACTATATAGCTCTTCACGTAGTTAGAAAATATAGAGAACAATATGAATAATTTGAAAGCAAGACTAGGAAAAGAAAGAAGATTCCAACTATATGGAATTTTATCTATTACTTTAGCTCTTACTCTTCTTTCAATACTATTTATAAGTATTTTTTCACAAGGTTACACAGCATTTCAAGAAACAAAAATACAGCTTGACGTAAATTTTGAACAAAGTGTTTTAGATCCAAAAAAAACAAAGGATTGGGACGTTGTCAAAAAAGCAAATTTCAATATATTAATCAAAAATTCAATAAATAAGTTATTCCCAGATGTATCGGGTAGAAGCCAAAAAAGGAAACTTAAAAAGTTAATTAGTACATCTGGCGAATACCAACTAAGAAATTATATAAAAAATAATATAGAGGCGATTGGTACTTCTAAAAAAATATGGTTATTAGCTGATGATGATGTTGATATGCTTATAAAGGGTTATATAAACAGATTGCTTCCTGAGAATGAAAGAAGAATTGATAATGATGAATTAAGGTGGATTGAGGTTCTAGAAACAAAAAAAATAATTAAAAAATTTTTCAATAAAACTTTTTTCACAAGTGGTGATTCTGCTGAGTCAGAGCAATCTGGTATATTAGGTGCGCTATTGGGATCACTTTTTGCTCTTAGTATTACCTTAATTATATCTTTTCCAATTGGGATTGCGACAGCAATTTATTTAGAAGAATTTGCTCCAAAAAATAATAAATTTATTGATTTTGTTGAGGTTAATATTAATAATCTTGCTGCAGTTCCCTCAATAATATTTGGCTTATTAGGTTTAGCAATATTTTTAAACTTTTTCGAGTTGCCGAGATCAGCACCACTTGTTGGCGGCATGGTTCTTTCGCTGATGACACTTCCTACTATTATAATTTCTAGTAGAGTATCAATGAAGGCTGTTCCACCTTCAATCAAAGAAGGTGCCTTAGGTGTTGGCGCATCAGAAATTCAAGCTGTATTTCATCATGTCGTTCCAGTAGCAATTCCTGGTATGTTAACTGGGACAATTATTGGCATGGCAAGAGCTTTAGGAGAAAGCGCTCCCCTATTAGTAATAGGCATGGTTGCTTTTATAGTCGATATACCTCAGTCGGTGACTGATCCAGCTACAGCATTACCTATTCAGATTTACCTATGGGCTGATACACCTGAAAGAGGCTTTGTAGAAAGAACCTCTGCAGCTATTATCGTTTTACTAATTTTTCTAATTTTAATGAATAGTCTTGCTGTTTATTTAAGACAAAAATTTGAAAAAGATATTAACTGATGGCATAGCAAATAAAATATGTATAATACAGACGTAATGAATGATAATAAAAATATAATTGATAGCGACGACTTGGTAAGTCAAACGCCCTCTAAACTGGACAATGCAAGAACAATTGGGGATATTCACGTTGAAGATCCTAGAATAATCGCTAAAAATATAAATGTATACTATGACAATAAAATTGCTATAAATAACGTAAGTATTGATATTGGTAAAAACGAAGTTCTCGCTATGATTGGTCCATCAGGGTGCGGTAAGTCAACTTTTCTAAGATGCTTCAATAGAATGAATGACACGATTGAGAGCTGTAAAGTTGAAGGCGAGTTATATTTAGATAATGAAAATATCTTGGATAAAAAAACAGATGTCGTTCCACTTAGGGCAAAAGTAGGTATGGTTTTTCAAAAACCTAATCCCTTTCCAAAATCTGTTTATGATAATGTTGCATATGGCCCAAAGATTCACGGGATGGCTAAAAATAAAATTGAATTAGATGAAATAGTTATAAAAAGTTTAGAAAAAGCTGGGCTTTATGAAGAAGTAAAAGATAGATTAGATACTCCTGGGACAAGTTTGTCTGGAGGCCAACAACAACGTTTATGTATTGCAAGAACAATTGCAGTTAATCCAGAAGTTATTTTAATGGATGAACCTTGCTCTGCTCTTGACCCAATCGCAACTGCAAGAATTGAAGAGTTAATATACGAATTAAAAGAGAATTTTACAATTATAATTGTTACGCATTCTATGCAACAAGCTGCTAGAGTTTCACAAAGGACTGCATATTTTCATTTGGGTAGTTTAATCGAAGTAGGTTCTACTGATAAAATCTTCACAACACCACAGCACAAATTGACAGAATCGTACATCACAGGAAGATTTGGCTAACTTCGAAAAATTATGTTTTTGGAAATACACAAGTAAATTTACTACCTTCATTAATAGCGCTTTCTATTTCTAATTTTCCATCGTGCCTATTCATTATATGCTTAACAATTGACAGGCCTAAACCAGTTCCACCATGTTCCCTGGAACGCCCTTTATCAATTCTATAGAACCTCTCGGTTAATCTACCAACTGATTCTTCAGGAATACCCGCGCCATAATCTTTGATATAAAATTCAACTTCATTTTCGTTTCTAGCAAGGTAATTTATTTCTATTTCAATATTTTTTCCAGAATAAGCAATAGCATTTGATAATAAATTTATTAACGCGCTATATATCTCTTCATATGATCCTTTAATAAAAATATCATTATCAGATAATATAGTTACATTATTCTTATTTTTTAAAGCTTCTGGCTTACATGCTGATTTAATTTCATTTGCAACAGTTTTAAGATTAATTTGAGAGAAATCTTTATCTGGTATATCTGACGATTGAAGCTTAGTAAGTTTTAAAAGGTCACTTATAAGAGAATCCATTCTTTTTGATTGCTTAAGCATTTCTGAAATTATATCGTCATCAACATATCCATCATCAGAAAAACTCAATGTCTCAAGGTATCCAAATATCACAGTTAAAGGAGTTTTTAGCTCATGAGAAACATTTGCAATAAAATCTCTTCTCATTTTATCAAGTTGATCAGATTCAGAAATATCTCTAAAAGTTAGGAGATTCCTGTCTTCACCATAAGGAACCATAAAACATTTTATTGTTAGGTCATACTTTAATGGTGATATAAAATTGACAGATGATCCTAATGTATTTTTTTTTATAAATTCTGCAAATGACGGATTTCTAATCATATGTGCTATTGGCTTGCCAATATCTATCTCTTTTAATGATAAAATTTTTACCGCAGCCTTATTAAACCATTCTGTTTCAAAATTCCTATTCACTACTACAATAGCATCAGGCATGGATTCACTTAATTCCTCAAATCTTTTTTCTAATGCTAATAATTTTTCCTGAACTATATTATGGTTTTTAAAATCAGAATTAAATTTTGATACAAGATCTTGATGTTTTTGATGATATGCGCTTGATTTATTTATTCTAAAATTATAAAGCCATTTCTCAAAAATATAATTTGTATAAAGAATATATATTATAAAAATACTTAACGAGAAAATTAGACCATATAAAAATTTATTAAATAAATGGCCGATTACTAGTCCGGATACTATCAATAATATTAATTTTATTAGATCACTTGCAACCGAATAACTTCTAAGTTTATTATCATGATCAGTCATAAATTTATTATATATTAAGTAAAGAAATAGTATTTATTTTTTTTAATTAGACATCCTATACCCTGCACCTCTAACAGTTTGAATACACTTAGAAGAATCAGAAACAAATGATTTTCTTAGTCTCAAGATATGAACGTCTACTGTTCTTTCTTCAACATATATATTCCTACCCCAAACTAAATCTAGGAGTTGCGATCTACTAAATACTCTTTCTGGATGAGTCATAAAAAAATGCAGCAACTTAAATTCCGTAGGACCCAAATTGACATTGTTTTCTCCATCTGTAACTTTATGGGTCACTGGATTTAATGTGATATTTCCATACTTAACAACTTCCATATCCTTTTGAGGCGCAGTCCTTCTTAACAAAGCTTTAATTCTTGCTACAAGTTCTTTTGGAGAAAATGGCTTTGTAACATAATCGTCTGCGCCAGATTCTAGGCCTAACACTTTATCAGACTCGTCTGATTTTGCTGTTAACATAATTATTGGTATATCTTTTATTTCGCTAGATGATCTTATAAGTCTAGATATTTCAATTCCTTGTTTGCCTGGCAACATCCAATCCAAAAGAATTAAATTAATTTCATTTTCCTTAAGTGCATCTAAAGCAGAATTACTGTCCTCAGCTTCTAAAATTTCAAAGCCATCATTTTTTAAAGTAAAACAAAGCATTTCTCTTACTGCTTTTTCATCTTCAATTATTAAAATTTTAGCCGCCATTATATTTATAGCCTTTTTTACCAGTCTGCTTTAATATCTTATTTAAACATATATATGTTAACAAAATATTAAAATTTTAAATAAATATTAAAATATAGGGGGTTTATATATGGAAGCATTAACAAATTTATTTTCTTGGCTTGATAGTATTGCCTGGGGTCCTTATATGCTTGCATTAATTGGTTTAACAGGACTATATTTAATTATTGGCCTAAAATTTATTCCAATAATAAAAATTCCTTATGCTCTGAAATTACTATTCTCAAAATCTAATAATACTGACGACGGAGAAATTCCTCCAAGATCTGCGCTTTTTACAGCAATGTCGGCTACAGTAGGGGTTGGTAATATTGCTGGTGTAGCAACTGCAATCGCATTGGGTGGCCCAGGAGCAATTTTTTGGATGTGGGTTATGGGTTTTATTGGTATGGCCACTAAATATGGTGAAGCTGTGCTAGCAGTAAAATATCGAGAAACTGATTCAAACGGATCTTTTATTGGTGGCCCAATGTACTACATTAAAAATGGTTTAGGTAATAATTGGAAATGGCTAGGTTTTATATTTGCATTGTTCGGAACAATTGCCGCTTTTGGTATCGGTAATATGGTTCAATCGAATACCGTTGCAATACAAGTAAAAAATACTCTTCAAATTGAACCTTTAATTACAGGATTAATAATTGCATCAATTTCAGCAGTGGTAATAATTGGTGGCGTAAAAAGAATAGGTTTAATTGCATCAAATTTAGTCCCTATAATGGCAGTCATATATTTTTTGTCTGCAATTTTTATTGTCTTTGCTAATACAGAAAGAGTGCCAGAGGCTTTTAATTTAATAATAGAAAATGCATTTGATACCTCTTCGGCAGCTGGCGGTTTTGCAGGTTCAGCTATGGCACTTGCAATGCAATATGGAATTTCAAGAGGGGTATTTTCCAATGAAGCTGGGTTAGGAAGCGCTCCAATTGCTCATGCTGCAGCTAAAACAAATAGTCCTGTAAGACAAGGTGCTATTGCTATGCTTGGAGTATTTTTTGACACAATAATAATTTGCACTCTTACCGCATTAGTAATTTTAATTTGTGGCGCCTGGTTAGGTGATGCGCAAGGAGTAGACTTAACATCGGCAGGATTTGTATTTCAGTTTCCATATTACGGGAATACTATAGTTACTTTGTCGGTTATACTTTTTGCATTTACTACCATTTTAGGATGGAGTTATTATGGAGAAAGATGTTCGGTTTATGTTTTTGGTGAAAAGGCCAAAACTCCTTATAGAGTTCTTTGGATATTGTTTATAATAATTGGAGCATGGGCTTCAAATAATGTTGAATTAATCTGGTCTCTAGCATCATTTATGAATGGTTTTATGGCTATACCTAATTTAATAGCATTGATATTGTTAAGTCCTGTAATATTTAAATTATCTAAAGAATATTTTACAAGGAAGTAATGTATAAAAATATAAGCAGTCTAAAAAAAAACGCCATTAAAGATGTCGATATTGCCATTAAAGAAGATTTGGGTTCTGGCGATATTACAACAAACTTATTAGGCAAAGATAAAAGTAAGTTATCATCAGCAATTGTAAGGTCAAATGAAGATGCAATACTATGTGGACAGATATGGTTTGAAAGTGCATTTAGAAATATACAAAAAAAGTATGGTGGAATTTTAAAAATCAAGTGGCTAAAAAAAGATGGTGAAAAAGTAAAAAAAGGCCAAATAATCTGTAAAATTAACGCGCCATTAAGAACAATATTGGTATCCGAAAGAACAGCTCTCAATTTCTTACAATTTCTTAGTGGAATTTCAACAAAAACACAACTATATAAAAAAAAATTAAACAATAAAAAAATACAAATATTAGACACAAGAAAAACAATTCCAGGTTTAAGATATTGCCAAAAATACGCTGTTGCATGCGGAGGAGGTAAAAATCACAGATTTGGTCTGTATGATCAGGTGCTAATTAAAGAAAATCACATTAATCAAAAATCCTGTAAATATGAAGATTTTTTGAACAACATTCAAAAAAAGATTGGTTTTAGAAAATTGTCAATAGAAGTTGAGACATTAAGTGAATTAAGAACACTTATAAAATATAAACCGAAAAATATATTGCTTGATAATTTTAAAATACCAAATATTAAAAAAGCTATTCAAATAATTAATAAAAAAAATACAACTATTGAGATTTCGGGAAATATAAATATTAATAATATTCAAAATTATAAATCTCTTAACATAGACTATATTTCTATTGGTG
The DNA here is from genome assembly GCA_038114285.1 of Gammaproteobacteria bacterium. Taxonomy (GTDB): domain Bacteria; phylum Pseudomonadota; class Gammaproteobacteria; order Poriferisulfidales. Next base: position 56,006 of record JAYNQN010000004.1, read on the forward strand.
ATTTAACAAAAAATATTAAGTCTATTGATCTTTCTATGTTAGTTGAAAAATAAAAATTTTATTTAACTTGACAATAATTACTTTATTAATAAAATTGTAATAGCTGGAACAAGGACAAATAATTGTACTAACGTAGGCATAAATAAACATATGGGAATATTTATTATGTCGTTTGCAAAACATTTATTTGTATTATGTATTTATCTTTATACAAGTGTAGCTATAAGTAAAGAATTACCTTATATCTACATATCTCCAAACCCAAGCAAAGAAAATATCATTCTCCATGCTGGTAATGTTGAATACATTAATATTTCAGATGACAGTAAAAACTATTCTCTTAGTAATACACTAAAAAATAAAACAAGTATGTCATTTAGTCGTTCTGGAGGAATAACTAGCCAAAATCAATTAAGGATGAGAGGCGGAGAAGCAAATCATGTACTTGTTCTAATAGATGGAATAGAGGTTAACGATCCCGCTTCAGGATCTGAGTATGACTTTTCTCATTTTTACAACTTTAATTTAGATAAAATAGAAATATTAAAGGGTGCATATAGTAATGTTCATGGCACTGATGCAATGAGTGGTGTAATTAATATCAAGACCAAAAATAAAAATGGTGTCAACATTACCTCTGGAAGTAACAATACAAATATAAAAAATTATTCTTTTACTAGATCAAGTAATTTTTTTCAATATGGGATGGATATAAATTTATTAGATTCAAGTGGAATTGATACCAGTGGATCATCGGGCGATAGAAATAGATATGAAAATGAAAATATTAGATTAAGTATTAATTCTATTAATCATAATTTTACACTATTCTATTTTGATATTTATAGACAAAGCGATAGAGATTCTAGTGGGAATATATCTGACAATGAGAACGCGGTCACCGATATTAATCAACTATACTCAAAATATACATATACAAAAATATTTTCAAAAAATATGACCTCAGAAAATGGTTTGCAGTATTCAACAACAAAAAATTTAGATTTTTCTCCATCTAATGGCGTATGGGAAACACTAACACAATCTGAAAAGTTTAAAATTACATCCAATACATCCATAAACTTGGGTAATTTATTTAATTTAAGTAAAGATCCACTCTTAAGCATTGGCATAGAATATGAAAAAATTAATTTTACGCAACTAGTATTAAATACAGCATATGGAAACGGCAATCAAATGCAAAGTGAGTACAGTAGTTCTTTTAGTCTTGAGCTATTGCATCCTATAGATAATTTTCAATTTGAAGTTTCAGCTAGAAGAACAATAAACCAAAGATTTGCCAATAAAAACACTCATAGATTTGGAATTTCATATAAATTAAAAAATGGAAAATTCTTTATAAATCATTCAACAGCATTTAAAAATCCAACCTTTACAGAACGTTTTGGATATTATGCTGAAACATTTAATGGGAACCCAAATCTTAATCCAGAAAATATTAGACAATATGAAGCTGGTTACTTAGTAAATATTTACAATAATAATATTAATATTAGTCAAACTTTTTATAACATGAAGCTTAAAAATGAGATTAACGGCTTTGTAAATGATGGGAATGGTGGTTACACAGCGAAAAATATTGCAAATAGAAGCCACAGAAGAGGTGTTGAGTCTAAAATAAATTATAAAATAAATAAAAATTCTTATTTAACTCTTACACATGATTACACTGAATCAACACAACATAATAGTACAAAAAATATACAGGAACAAGAAATTAGAAGACCGAAAAATTTAATAAACTTGAACTATCAAAAATCTATTAGCAATAAATTAAGTATTAACTCTAATATTTTATATTCTTCTAAAATTAAAGACACAGATTTTTCTGTATATCCTTCAGAAACTAAATATTTAAGCGATTACTATTTATTTAACTCAGTAATAAATTATAAGATTGATACTGATAACGAATTTTCATTATTTCTAAATAATATTTTTAATAGAAAATATAATGAAGTATATGGTTATAATATGCCAGGATTTGAGGTTCTGCTTAATTACAATAGAAATTTCTAGCAATAATCTATTTTGGTATGCTAAATGTAATTTTATCTACAGAGTCATTTATTTCTAAAAATTTAATGCTTTCAGGATTGATATTTATTTGCTTATCTTTATTTAATAAGATTATCGAAACTTGATTATTCTCATCAACACTTAATTCGCCTAGATTTTTGTTATTATCACCCTTTAACAAAATATTTTTAACTGCTATTGTATGTGCTGTTACCCTATAATCACCGAACATTCCAGTTTTTATTGCTGAGTTATAAATTAAAGCAGCAGCCATAATAAGAACTACAAATTTCAGTGTTCCAATTTGTTTTTCTAGTTTTTCAAATTTATCACTATTATTTTCCATTTTATTAACCTAATTTTTTTATTGATTCAGGAATTTGAGAAAAATTGTCAACTATATTTTCAGTTTTAATATCTTTCTCAATCTTACTATCATGTCTTAACCAAATATAATTCATGTTAACTGATTTTGCACCGATTATATCTTTATCATAGCTATCGCCAATATGTAGCATTTCTGAAGGCTTGCATTTCGTTAATTTAAGAGCATATTCAAATATTTTAGGATTTGGCTTCATAAACCCTACTTCGGATGCCTTAACTTCAAAATCAAAATATTTTTCAATCCCTATAGTTTTTAATGATGCATTTCCATTTGTTATGGTGCCTAAAATATAATTTTTCTTCATACTTTCAAGAATATTTTCTACATTTTTGTACAAAGTTACATCATTTCTATACTTCATGAAATAGTCAAAAGATTTTTTGGGCATATCTTCTGGTAATTTATATAGGTCTTTTAATTTTGTATAAGACAAAATTCTAACTTTTGTTAAATCATGTTTAATATCTAAATTTTCTAACGATGTTTGTCTTATTAGTTTTCTTAAGGACTCTATACTATGTTGTTTAGTTACAATTGGATATTTTTTTTCTAACCATTTATAAAACATTTTTTCAGCTTTTGTTATTACTGGCTCAATTTCCCACAAGGTATCATCAAGATCAAAAGTTACACATTTAATCATAATATATTTTAATCCGTTAATATTTTTTCTAGATCTTTATATTTATTATATGTTTTTTCAACAATATTTTCAGGTAATTCTGGTGGTGGTAATGTATCAACCCAAGATATACTTTTTACGTAATCTCTTATAAACTGCTTATCTAAACTAGCTGGACTTATACCTTCTTCGTATGTATCAGCTAACCAAAATCTTGAAGAGTCTGGTGTCAATATTTCATCCATAAGTATTAATTTTCCTTTTTTCGACAAACCAAATTCAAATTTAGTATCTGCTAAAATAATATTTTTTTTTATTAAGTGTTTTTCCGCATTTTTAAATATTTCTAAGCTTATTTCCTTTATTGATTTAGAATAATCTAATCCGATAATTTCCACCATTTCATTAAATTCTATGTTTATATCATGCTCCCCAACTTTTGCTTTAGAAGATGGAGTAAAAATTAAATCTGGTAATTTTGATGCCATTTTTAAATTCTCTGGAAGTTGTATATTACATATTGAGCCTTTGGATAAATAATCAGAATAACCAGAACCAATTAAATATTTTCTGACTATGGCCTCAACTGGCAATGCACTTAACTTTTTTACTACAACTGATCGATCTTCTATTTGATCATAATCACTGTCCGTTATTTTTAGTTCATTAATATTTATATTGCTTAAATGATTATCTATTTGTTCTGAAAATTTCTTAAACCAAAAATTTGATACTTTATTAAGAATAATACCTTTTTCTGGAATTGGTGTTGGCAAAATAGTATCAAAAACTGATACTCTGTCCGTAGATACTATTAAAATATTGTTTTGGTCTACCTCATAAATATCTCTAACTTTACCTTGATAAATTTTTTTTAGACTTTTGATATCAGATGTATGCAATATATTTTTCATAAATTAAAATTTTGTTAAATTTAATTAATAGTTGAACTCTGTAGATAGCTTTTGCTTTATATATTATAATATCATAATTAATACTTGAGGTAATAATATGACTGATAGCAAAAAACCAATTGTAGGTGTAGTAATGGGTAGCGATAGTGATTGGCCAATTATGAAACTTGCTACAGAAATATTGGACAAATTTAATGTTATTTATGAGGCAAAAATTGTATCAGCTCATAGAACTCCTGATACTATGTATGAGTATGCTGCAACAGCCAATAATAGAGGATTAAAATGTATTATTGCTGGCGCTGGTGGCGCAGCTCATCTCCCTGGAATGTTGGCATCAAAAACGGAAATACCTGTCCTTGGTGTGCCAATTCATACAAAATATTTAAAAGGTAGAGATTCACTCATATCAATAGTTCAAATGCCAAAAGGAATTCCAGTAGCAACATTCGCAATTGGTGAGTCAGGCGCAACCAATGCAGCATTATTTGCAATATCATTATTATCAAATAACGACAAGATATTGCATGAAAAACTACTAGATTTTAGGGAATCACAAAAAAATAAAGTTATAAATACAAAACTAAAATAACTATATTAATGAAAGAAGAAAAATTAATTGCCATGCTAGGTGGCGGACAACTTGGTCTTATGTTTACAGAAAAGGCACAAGAAATGGGTCAAAAGGTACTTATACTTGACCCAGATAAAGATTGTCCTGCTGGTAAAATAGCTGACAAATTTATTAACGCAAGTTTTGATGATTCAAATGCCTTAAATTTTATATTGAAAAATTGTAATGTATGCACCACAGAATTTGAAAATATTCCATACCAAACTCTTGAATTTTTAGATAAAGGAATCAGAGTATTTCCTAATCCACAATCTCTTAAAATTTCACAAAATAGAATTTTGGAAAAATCTTTTTTAAAAAAAAATAATATACCTACAACAGAATACTATGAAATTAATTCAGAAAAAGATATAGAAGTTCTTTGTAATCTAGAAAAATGGCCATACATATTAAAAACAAGTACTTTTGGTTACGATGGAAAGGGCCAAATGATTATTCAAGATTTTGATGATATTAAAAAAGCATATAATAAATTACAAGCTAGAAATTACGTTTTAGAAAAAAAAGTTACTCTAAAAAAAGAGGTTTCTCAAGTTGCTGCCTGCTATAATGATAAGATTATTTTTTTACCTATTAGTGAAAATATTCACATTAATAATATTTTACATAAATCTATTGTTCCTGCCGACATTAACAAAGAAACTGAAAAATCTGTACAATCAATAACTACAACAATATGTAAAGCTCTAAATTATCAAGGTATTATTTGCATAGAATTTTTTATTGATTCTATGGATAATGTATTGGTAAACGAGATTGCACCAAGGACACATAATAGTGGTCATTATTCTATAGAAGGTTGTAATATTTCTCAGTTTGAACATCAGGTAAGAATTTTAAACAATTATGAAGCTAAACCTTCTAAATTAAAATATCCTTCTGTAATGTTGAATTTATTAGGTGATTTGTGGATTGACAATAAACCAAATTTTAATTTTGATAGCAAACAAAATATTTTTTTACATTTATATAATAAAACAACACCCAAAAAAGGTAGAAAAATGGGTCATATAACAGTTACAAATGAAGACCTAAAAACTGCTAACGATTCTATTGATGAAATTTTCACAAACTTAAAAAATTAAAATGAAAAATTATCATGCTATTTTAGTTTCCTACACAAATAAAAAACATAAAACAAGTTTTATCGAAAAGACTTTTAGAGATCTTAAAAAAAATGAAATTCTTGTTAAAATTAAGTTTTCATGTATCAATTACAAAGATGCACTTTCTGTTACAGGTAAAACAAAAATTATTAGAGGCTCACACCTAACTCCTGGACTTGACTTCTCTGGGATTGTATTAGAGAGTAACTCCAATAAATTTTCCAAAGGAGATAGGGTTTTAGCAACCGGGTCTGGTCTTGGAGAATCAATAGATGGGGGTTTTTCTGAATATATTTATGTTCCTGAAGAAATTTTATTAAAAATTCCTGATAATTTATCTTTATTAAGTTCAATGCAAATTGGAACTGCAGGCTTCACATCTGCTATTGCTATTGAAAAAATGCTACTTAATAAACAATCTCCAAATGATGGCCCTATTGTTATATCCGGTGCGACTGGAGGTGTTGGAAGCCTTTCAATTAATATATTAAATAAATTAGGATACAAAGTAATCGCGATTACAAGAAAAAAGAAATCTACTGCTTATCTTAAAGACATAGGAGCAAGTGAAATCATAAAATTTAATTCTAAATCCAATAATAAACTTTTAAATAGTAAAATTTTTGCTGGCGCAATTGATAATGTTGGTGGAAGAATTCTTGATTGGATTATAAAAAGTACTTCTGATAATGGAAATATAGTTTCAGTCGGTATGGCGCAAAGTGAAAAGCTTGAGACAACTGTTATACCACTTATAATAAGAGGAGTTAATGTACTTGGTGTTACGTCTACTAATTTTCCAAATAAAAAAAGATATTATATTTGGAAAAAACTCTCTAATATTTATAAGCCAACTAAATTAAATAAAATAAATAGTAGTATAATTGAATTAAAGGATGTCGTTAAAATATCCAGAAAAATAATTAATGGAAAAAGTACTGGAAGAATAATAATAAAAATTCGTTAACTTCCTGTTTCCTGAGATGAATTAGAGAAAACAAAATCTTTAATTTTAGTTATTTCATCTCTTAAACGTGATGCTTCTTCAAACTCTAAATTTGATGCGTGTTCGTACATTTTTTCCTCTAATTTTTTTATTTTTTTCATAACTATAGATGGGCTAACACTTGTATACTCTTTTAAAAAATCATCATTAATATATTTCTTTTCATTTTTTTCATGAGTATCTGCCTCCATAATATCTGGAATTGACTTACTAACACCCTTGGGTTTAATTTTGTTATCTTTATTATATAAAATTTGCTTTTTTCTTCTTCTTTCTGTTTCTTCAATTGTTCTATTTATAGATCCTGTTAAAGTATCTGCATACAAGATAGCTTTTCCATTTATGTTTCTTGCTGCTCTGCCTATCGTCTGAATTAGAGATCTATCGGATCTCAAAAATCCCTCTTTATCCGCATCTAAAATAGCAACTAATGACACCTCGGGAATATCTAAACCTTCTCTTAATAAATTTATGCCAACTAGGACATCAAATTCTCCTAATCTTAGTCCTCGAATAATTTCCACTCTTTCTACTGTATCTATATCTGAATGCAAATATTTTACTTTTATACCATGATCCTGAAGATAACTTGATAAATCTTCTGACATTCTTTTTGTAAGAGTTGTAACTAATACTCTTTCATTTTTATTTACTACTTTATTTATCTCACTTAATAAGTCATCAACTTGTGTGTCTGCTGGCCGAACTTCTATTATTGGGTCAACTAAACCCGTTGGCCTAACAACCTGCTCTGCAACTTGATCCGCTTTATTAATCTCATAATCTCCAGGCGTCGCAGAAACATATATTAATTGTGGTGACAGTATTTCAAATTCTTCAAACATTAGCGGTCTATTATCAAGAGCAGATGGTAGTCTAAAGCCAAAATCTACTAATGTCTGCTTTCTAGACCTGTCACCTAAATACATTCCTCTAAATTGTGGGACAGTTACATGGCTTTCATCCATGATCATTAAAGCATTTGAAGGCATATAATCAATTAAACAAGGTGGTGCCTCACCAGGATTTCTTCCAGACAAATATCTCGAGTAATTCTCAATACCAGAACAATAACCAATTTCTTTAATCATTTCTAAGTCAAATTTTGTTCTCTCTTCAAGTCTTTGAGCCTCTACAAGTTTATTATTATCTCTAAATTCTTTTAATCTTAATTCTAACTCTTCACCAATATTATCAATAGCTTTTAGCAAAACTTCTCTTGGAGTAACATAATGGGTTTTTGGATATACAGTGAGTCTTGGAACTATTTTAATGATTTCACCTGTAAGAAAATCAAAAAAACTTAGTTTTTCAATTTCATCACCAAACAATTCTATTCTTACAGCCTCATTTTCAGAATCTGCAGGATGGATATCTATAATATCTCCATTTACTCTAAAAGTACCACGTTTAAGTTCTAATTGATTTCTTGTGTACTGCATCTCTGCTAAACGTCTTAATATCTTACGCTGATCTATTATCTCGCCTCTTGATAAATGTAATACCATCTCTTGATATGATTTAGCATCCCCTAGTCCATAAATAGAGGATACTGAAGCAACAATGATCGTATCTTCTCTTTCAAATAAAGCTTTTGTTGCTGATAGTCTCATTTGTTCAATATGCTCGTTAATTGCTGCATCTTTTTCTATGTAACTATCTTTTGCAGGTACATATGCTTCTGGTTGATAATAATCATAATATGACACAAAATATTCAACGGCATTATTAGGAAAATATTCTTTCATTTCGCCATAAAGCTGGGCAGCCAATGTTTTATTTGGGGCTAAAATTATTGTTGGTCTTTGAACATTTTCCACAATATTAGCAATTGTGAATGTTTTTCCAGACCCCGTTACACCAAGAAGTACTTGAGAGTTAAGCCCAGATTCTAAACCATCAGTCAATTTATTTATTGCTACTGGCTGATCACCGCCTGGCTTGTATTTAGAAATTAATTTAAATTTTTTTTTATTCATTTTTGTATAAAAAAATTGTTTTTAGTCAAAAATAAGCTATGATTCTAGATTAGAATATCATAATATCCATGTAAATTTATATTATACGTTTAAAATAATGAAGCTCTCAAAGAGAATCTCAAATACCAAAACATCTGCAACAATTGCGATGAGCATGAAAGCAAGGGAATTAATTTCTCAAGGCAAAGATGTTATATCTTTAAGCGCTGGTGAGCCTGATTTTGATACTCCAAAACACATAAAAGAAGCTGCAATTCAGTCTATAAAAGAGGGTAATACTAAATACACCCCTGTAGATGGTATGGCTGTACTAAAAGAATCTATTGTTGAAAAATTTAGAAATGAAAATAATTTGAACTATGAAACTGATCAAATTTTAGTGTCTGCTGGATGCAAACAAAGTATATATAATTTATGTCAAGCAGTTTTAGATAAAGGTGATGAAGTTTTAATACCATCACCATATTGGGTTTCATATCCAGAAATTGTAAAATTGTCTGACGCTAATCCTGTATTTATTGAAACTAATAGTGATACTGATTTTAAAATAACAGGAGAAATGCTAACAAATAGTATAACTAGTAAGACAAAAATGCTACTTTTAAACAGTCCGTCTAATCCATCAGGTTTTATATATAATGAAAAAGATTTGAATGAGATTGGTTTAGTTTTAAGAAAATATCCAAATTTAATTATTGCTTCAGATGATATTTATGAGCACATTATTTTTAATAATAAAAAATTTACAAATATTTTGAATGTATGTCCAGAATTATATGATCAAACTGTTGTGCTAAATGGCGTATCAAAAGCATATGCAATGACAGGATGGAGAATAGGATATGCAGCTGGAAATAAAAAAATTATTGGTGCTATGAAAAAGATTCAATCGCAAAGTACATCCTGCACATGTTCAATTTCACAAGCAGCTGCTAAATCTGCATTAGATAATTGTAATGATGAAGTTAAAAAAATGGTTGAGCAATATCAAATAAGGTCTGAATTTCTCCACACAGAATTAAATAAAATAGATGGTATAAAATATAAAAAGCCAGAAGGATCTTTTTATGCTTTTGTTGATGTAAATGGTTTAATTAATAAAATTGATAATATAGAAGATGATTTTGATCTTGCAGAATATTTTCTAAAAAACGCAAATGTTGCTGTTGTTCCAGGAACTGCATTTGGATCAAAAAATCATATAAGAATATCTTTTGCCACAAGCTTAGAAAAGCTTAAATTAGCTATTGAAAGAATTAAAAATTTATTATCTTAGTTCTTGAATTTTTTTTAAAACGCCATCCCATAATTTTATCCTTGAATCTATAGCTTTAATTGCAAATTTTATTGCTTCATCGTAATACTCTTGATTATTTCCGTGAGCATATTCAAATAATTTTATCGATAATGGCCCGTGTCTAGAGCTATCTATATCAATATGTCTTGTAATGTAAAGTCTAAGCTTTGAAAACTTAGTGTTATTTTCATCAATTTTACTCAAAATTTTTGAGAACATATCAGGTATTGTTGTTTCTCTTCCAAAAGTAAAAATTGCTGCTGTATTTGCAAAACTATTTGTATTTAAACATTCGAATGTGTTTTTTACAAATTCCATACTTTCAAATGGTAAATTTGTACTATTTTTATTATTAAATTTCATAGGAATTTGGTTGCAACTAAAAATAAAATCATTAATTTCTTTAACATCAACCCCAATATCATTCATTGCCATAACATATAAATCGAAATGTGAATAATAGTTACCTTGGTCGTCATTATCTGACTCCTCTGAAAATATTATTTCATTAATGAAATGAGCAATGCCATTTTTAGTGTATTTACTTGGTTTCCATGGGTATGAAGAAGGACATATATAACTTTGCAAGCACTTTACTATACTCATAAAATCCCAAACGGCATATACATGGTATGACATAAAAATTTTTAATTCTTCTTCTAAAAATTTATCACTATCTTGAAACAATTTGTGGGAATTTAAACTATCTATTCTTTTTTTTAAAACATCAAAATCTTTTGTATTTTTCTTCATATTTACTATTTTTTTACGTAATTTTTTAATTTAATGGAATATCTAAATTTTTATAGATACTTTTTTCAATTTTTTTTTCAATTAAATCATAATCTATACCAAGAAATTTTTTCATATGCACATAACTTTCATTAGTTGCTTTCTGGCTGTGACCAATTGTATGGCCTTCTACTGACTGTATGTCCATCATTCCATCAAAACTATGATAAGCTCCTTTAAGAATATGAAGTGTATAATTATTTGAATTTGTTGTAAGCATTTTTTTACATCTTTCTGCTGTCGTCCAAGTATCTCTATCACCTGTTATGATCATAAGTTTAGTAAATGAAGTATTTATCTTTGTATAATTACCAGAACACCAAGGGCTAAATGCTATAGCATATTTAAATGGGTTTTCATTATTACCTGTAGATTTGTACAAAGAATCTAAAACTGCCGTGGCTCCATGTGAAAAGCCAAAAATTGATATAGAGTCTTGATTTATATTACTATAATTTTTTTGTATAAATTTCTTCGTCATATGAGCATCTACAGCTCTTTGAAATGTTGGGACCCTATAATAATCTTGGCATACAGTATCAACACCTCTCGGTCTAAAACTATCTATTATTACAAACATATAATTCCATGAAATAAATTTTCTAACCCATTGCGTTTGTCTACCCATAACACCATTACAACCATGTAAATCTATAATAGCATCTTTTGGAATAGTATTTTTAGGTTGAAAAATTATTAACTTGATGTCTGATTTTTTATTTGTATATTTTATTTCTATTTCATAATTATTCTTAATGCCTGCATCATATTCCGTCTCCATTAACTTAGACCATATTTCTTGGCTATCATTTGCTACAACATCATGCACTGACAAAATTTTATGAGTATGTTCTATAGACTCTCTGTCAGTGGCTGATAAACTATGCGCTTGTACTTGACCAATATTTAATAATAAAAATAATAAAATATATTTTTTCATTGTTTTTTCCTATTTTTATAGAATAACATTATGAATATTAAAAAAAAATACGTATAATACTCTCTTCACAATATATTCCCCTGTAGCTCAGTTGGTAGAGCGGGTGACTGTTAATCACTAGGTCGGCGGTTCGAGCCCGTCCGGGGGAGCCATTGTAAAGCTTCATTTGCAATAATAAGTTATAAATGGAGATATTATGGGATTTTTAAGATTTTTTTTAGCTTACGTAGTGCTGCTTGCACATTGCCCAGAAGGACTATTACCAAAAATTTTTCATTCTAGTTTAGCTGTTCAATGTTTTTTCACAATTTCTGGTTTTTATATGCAACTGCTAGTATCAGAAAAATATAAAAATCAAAATCCTAAACAATTTTATAAAAACTTTTATTTAAGTAGAATTTTTAGGATATTTCCAATTTATTTGTTAACTCTCTTAATTACTTTTCTATTTTTAGACAAAGGTCCGATTGATACTATTTTATTAGCAGAGGATATAAAGGCTTTAATAGTTTATATAACCTCAAATTTATTGATTGATTTTTCGATAGGCGAATATTTATTTTACGGTTCAATGAACGTCAGCGATTTTCTGCACGCCAATAATTTCAATATTTTGATTCAATCTTGGTCGCTAGATCTGGAAATTATATTTTATATCCTTACGCCATTTATTTTAACAGTGAGAAAAAACTCAATTATTTTTTTATTAATTTTCTTGTGCATCACACTAAGATTTATTTTAGCTTCAAATGATTATAACTATTCATTTAGCCACTTCTGGACCCACGCTTTTTTCCCAACTGAACTAGCAACTTTTTTATTAGGATCTTTATCTTATAGATTTTATGCTTACTCTAAAAAGAATAATTTAAAAGAAAAAAAATTATATTATTTCAATGACAACTATTCAATTAGCCTTAAAAACTATAATTTTATCCTTTTTTCTTTAATTATTTCTATAACAATAATTTTTTTATTATTGTTTGGAAATCCTTTAAATTCTAATAATTATAATTTTTTTGGTGGTGACTGGGATAAGGGCTTATATGGTGTTCCTAATTCTTATTGGATTGTTATACTTCTAAATGCTTTAATTATACCATTTTTATTTGATTTTTTTAAAAACTCAAGAATTGATTCTTTTATTGGACATTTATCTTATCCGATGTACATTTGTCATTTTAGTGTAATAATTTTTTTAAATAAACTAAATATTGAAAATTATTACTTATCAATCTTTACTTTTTTATTGACACTTCTTATTTCTATAATTTTAGTATTGTGTATTGAAAAACCTATTACTAAATACAGACATGATAAATTTTATAAAAGTTAAATTTTATTTTTAATTTAAATCTAATTCTTTTAGGTATAGTTTTAAATCATTTGATAGTTTCTCATGATTTAATCCATATTCTATCGAGGCTTTTAAAAAATCAAGCTTATTTCCACAATCAAATCTTTTTCCAATAAATTCATATGCAATGACTTTTTCTTTGGTTATTTGCGTTGCTATAGCATCTGTTAATTGAATTTCACCTCCAGTTCCTTCTATTGTATTTTTTAAAATATTAAAAATTGTGGGCTCTAATATATATCTTCCAACCACACCCATATTACTTGGTGCATCTTCATTTCTAGGCTTTTCTACAATATTGGATAGCTCCCAATCATTACTGCTATTCTTCTTTCCTTCTATAATTCCATATTTATGCAATAAATTTTTTTCAACTTTTTCTACTGCTATAATATTACTTTGCTGTAAATTATATTTTTCTACCATTTGACTTAAGCAACCTTTTTTCTGTGAAAGAATCATGTCGTCTGCAAGTATGACCGCAAAAGGGTTATTGCCAACAGCTGGCTCTGAACATAATACAGCATGTCCTAGCCCCAGCGCCTGATGTTGTCTAATATATATACATTTAATTTTCTTTGGAATTATATTTTGTATTAAATTTAATTCTTTAAGTTTATTCTGTCTTTTTAATTCAGTTTCAATTTCATATGCTGTATCAAAATGATTTTCAATGCTTGTTTTATTTCTTCCAGTGATAAAAACCATTGTTTCTATACCTGCATTAACAGCTTCCTCAACAGCATATTGGATTAGTGGTTTATCAATAATAGGTAACATTTCTTTTGGGCTTGCCTTCGTAGCTGGGAGAAATCTTGTACCCATACCTGCTACAGGAAAAACAGCTGTTTTTATAATTTTATTTTTTTTCATTATTATATTTTACAATGCTTTTTCAAATTCATCTTTAATATTTTTTAAAGATTGTATAGGATCTAAGCTATTTGTTACTGGTCTCCCGACAACAATATAATCTGCGCCGTACTTTGCTGCCATTTTTGGAGTCATAGTACGTTTTTGATCATCTTTAGAGTCATTATCTAGTCTAATTCCAGGGCATACACATATTAAATTTTTTGAAATTTTTTGTTTGATATTTCTTACCTCATTACCTGAACAAACAACTCCATCAAGATTTGCGTTTTCACAATTTTCTGCCATTAACATGACTTGATCTTCTACATTTTTTGAAAAACCAATTTGTTTTATTTCGTCATCATCTAATGAAGTAAGAATTGTTACTCCTAAAACTAGCATATTAAAATTACTTTTTTTTATTTCACTTATTGCTTCTTTCATAGTATCAGAACCACAACTTGAGTGTAAATTAACCATCCATACTCCAAGTTTTGCAGCAGCTAATAATGATTTAACGACTGTATTTTTAATATCATGAAATTTTAAGTCTAAGAATATCTTAAAACCTAAATCGTGAATTTTACTTATTATTATTGGTCCACAACTCACATACAACTCTAAGCCGACTTTAATATTACATAGTTTTGGATCAAGCTTATTAATAATACTTAATGCATTTTTTTCGTTATCACAATCTATTGCAACAATAATTCTTGGTGTATTATCATTTTTATACGACATAATGGTCAGTTTTATATTTATTTTGATGTTGCTTTTTAATAGTTGACCATTGATGACAGCTTGGGCATTGCCAATAATGTTTTATACTGTTAAATCCGCAATTGCCACACTTATGTGAAGTATCTTTTTTTGTAAATGAATCTATACATCGTTTAATATTTCTTAAACTATTATTATCAAATGCAATTTTATTTTGATAAATTAAATCTAAATATTCAGACAATTGCTTTAATGTTATTTTATCTTTCTTAAATTCTTCTTCGTATAAATTTGTAATTTCATTATTACTTATTGAGTTTGAATATTCTTTATTAAGACTAGAATATAGCTCCATTTGGTTACCCATACTTGAAATATTTTTCATAAAAGTAAAAAAAGATTCTTTAGAATTAAGTTTTTCATAGGTGTTTTTGAGTTTTTCCAATATTAAATAGGAGTATTGGGAATAATTTTCATATATATGCATATATTTCTTCAATGCATCAGTAAAATTTTCATTTTCATATGATAAATCGCCTAACAATATTAGTGCTCTAGCTGATTTTTTATTGTAATTCAAAGCTTTATTAATATATCTCTTCGTTTTTTCATTACTATTTTTATCAAGAAGGCTTAATTCTAATTCTGCTAATTCACAGTAATAATGTGAAATTATATCTGAATAATCCTCATTAGTTTTAGACTGAATCTGTGTTGTTACATCTATTGCTTTTTGCCACTCCTTCTCGCTCTCGTAAATTTCTTTAAGGTATATTAATACTTGTGCTGATGAACCTACTTCTTTGGAAATTTTTGAAAAAATAGATTCTGCTCTATCTAAAAATCCAGCTTTTAAATAATCTTTTGCCAATTCTATAGAACATTCTTTCCTGACCTCGGGATCTAACTCTGGTCTTGCGATTAAATTTTGATGAATCCTAATCGCTCTATCAACCTCACCCCTGTTTCTAAACAAGTTTCCAAGAATAATATGGGTTTCTGCTGTGTCTTGATTAACATCTACCATTGACATAAATGTATCAAGAGCTTTGCCATGTTCATCTGATAAAAGATAATTCATACTTTGTAAATATTCTAAAGGGATAGAATTTGAGTTTTTTTTATAAAATGATTTTATAGAAATATAAAACAGTAATCCTGATATAAGAATTATAAAAAATATTATAGTTGATATTGCAATATACATTTTTACTCTTGTATTGGAATACGTCTTAAATTTTGAACTTCTTTATTAATCAATTCATGATCTTTTTTTAAAGCTTTATATTTTTTTCTCATCCCCAATATTAGTCCTAATAGAAAAAATGTAGCAATTATAATCCCAAAGATCATTGAGATAAATAAAGACAGGCCAAGTGGAACATCTGAAAATTGTACTATATTGAAGTCTATTAAGTATGGTATTTTATTATAGTATACTGCCGCTACGCTAATAACGCTTATTAAAACAGCTAGTATTAATGCTAATAATCTAAACATATCAATAATAAATATAATCTTCTTATGATTATATTATATATTTTTTTATCAATCTATGTTTTGAGAATTATTTATTTTGTAGCGTAATTCTTTACCTGGTTTAAAATGAGCTGCATTTTTTCCTGGTAAAGACACTGAATCACCAGTTTTTGGGTTTCTTCCGATTCTCGGTTTTCTATAATGTACGGAGAAGCTGCCAAATCCTCTCACTTCTGTTCTATCGCCTTGAGCTAATGAGTCAATAATTTTTTCAATTAGCGTCTTCACTGAAAGCTCAACATCTTTATTTCCTAACTGAGGTAATTTTGTAGCGATTCTATCAATAAGTTCTGATTTTGTTACAGATTGTCGTTTTTCTTCCATACGTATTTCCGGTGTATTTTATTAAATCAGTTAGTATTTTTATTTATCAATATGCTCTTTTAATATATCCCCTAATGAACTCCCAACAGATTCATTATTTTTATTATATTCATCAAGAGCTTGATCTTCATTCTGCTTAACTAATGCTTTCATTGATAAATTTATTGACTGATTCTTTTTATCAATATTAATTATCATTAATTCAAGTTCATCATCTACCTGCATTGAGTCAACATTCTTATCATCTTCCAGTTCTGACAACTTCAGTGTTCCAACTGTAGAGTCATCAAGTTTTATAGATAAAGCTTTTTGTGTTTTCTCAATTATTTTACCACTTACAATAGACCCTTTTGGGTTGCCTTGGATATACTCTTGAAATTTATTTACAGTTAACTGCTTAACTCCCAGAGAAATTCTCTCTCTTTCGGTATCTGCTGACAATAATATAGTTTTTAACTCATCACCTTTTTTGTAGTTTCTTACTGCAATATCACCACTTTCTGTCCAAGACAAATCAGAAAGATGAACTAAGCCATCTATACCATCATCTAGTCCGATAAAAATACCAAAATCAGTTATAGACTTTATTTTACCAACTATTATTTCTCCAACTTCATGATTATCATTAAATTTAGTCCATGGGTTTGGCATACACTGTTTTATGCCTAATGATATTCTTCTTCTCTCGGGATCTATATCAAGTATCATTACTTCAATTTCTTGACCTATAGTCACAAGTTTTTCAGGATTAGCATTTTTATTTGTCCAATCCATTTCTGACACATGCACTAAACCTTCAACTCCGTTATGAATCTCGACGAAGCATCCATAATCTGCGATGTTTGTAATTTTTCCCTTTAATTTAGATCCTTCTGGATGAGCCTTGCTAATCTCAAACCATGGATCTTCATTTAATTGCTTTAAGCCAAGAGAAACTCTCGTTTTTTCTTTATCAAACTTTAAGACCTTAACATCAATCTCATCACCTACGTTTATAAGTTCTGAAGGATGTCTTACTCTTTTCCATGCCATATCTGTGATATGTAATAAACCATCAACTCCACCTAGATCTAAAAATGCTCCATAATCTGTAATATTCTTAACTATACCTTTTACAACAGAACCATCTTCTAGGTTTGAGATAAGCTCGTCTCTTTCTTCGCTATTTTCTGATTCTAAGACAGCTTTTCTAGACACTACCACATTGTTTCTTTTCTTATCTATTTTAATAACAATAAATTCTAAATCTTTTCCCTCAAGGTATGTGGTTTCTCTTACAGGTCTTACATCTACTAATGAGCCTGGCAAAAAGGCTTTTATGTCTGCCAAATCAACTGTAAAGCCACCTTTTACTTTTCCTGTAATTCTTCCTTCTAATATTTTTTTCTCTTCAAAAGCTTCTGACAATGAAACCCATGCTCTAGCTTTTTTTGCTTTTTCTCTAGATAATTTTGTCTCACCAAAACCATCTTCTATGGCGTCTACAGTTACCTCTACCTTGTCCCCTTCTTGGACTTCAACCTTACCATCAAAACCAATAAATTGATCAATCGGAATCATTCCTTCTGATTTTAATCCTGCATTAACAATAACTAAATCTTTTTTAATATCTATAACTGTTCCTGTGATTATAGACCCTGATTTAACTTGTAGTTTTGAAATACTTTCTTCTAGTAAAATTGAAAAATCTTCACTCATATTTTTTAATATTTTCTCTAATAATGTTTATTGTTTTAGTAAATAACTCGTCCACACTAATATAACTTGTATCAATAATTATTGCGTCTTTTGCTGGCTTAAGAGGAGAAATCACTCTCTCTGTGTCAGCTTTATCTCTTAATAAAAGTTTATGTACGAGGTTCGGCAAGTTAGCACTAATTCCTTGATCTTTCAACTGATTTAATCGTCTTTCTGCCCTTTTTTCTACAGAAGCTGTCAAATAAAACTTGATTTTTGCCTCTGAAAAGACTTTTGTGCCCATATCTCTACCATCAGCAACTAATCCTGGTTCCATAAGGAAATCTCTCTGATAAGTCTCCAGTTTATCGCGTGCACGCTGATCTATAGCAATTTTTGATGCTAAAATTGCAACCTTTTCTGTTCGAATTTTACTTGTAAAATCTTTGTCATTAACAAATATCTGAACTTTTTGACCTTTTTCATATTTAAAATCTATCGTTATATCTTTCATCATTACATCTAGGTTATCCAAAATTTCATCAAAATTATTGTTTTTCTCATATAATTTTAATGCTAATGCTCTATATAAAGATCCGCTATCTAAATATTTATAACCAAGCTCTTCTGCAATCATCATAGATATGGTTCCTTTTCCTACGCCACTTGGACCATCAAATGTTATTATATTGGGAGTCAAGAGTTACTCCTCTCTATTTTTAAACCCATATCTTTTATTAAAGTTAAAAAACCTGGAAAAGATGTAGAAACATTTTCTGTATCCAAAATAGTGATAGGATTTTTAGAGACTAAACCAGCAATTGCAAATGACATTGCAATTCTATGATCTCCATAGCTATCTACGGTACAGCCTAATATTTGACCGCCATTTATTTCTATTCCATCATTAAATAGTGTGTTCGATATATTGCATTTTTTCAATCCATTTGACATTGCCAACAATCTGTCGCTCTCTTTATGCCTGAGTTCTTGTGCATTTTTTAATATAGTCTTTCCTTCTGCATTAGACGCAGCTATAAATAAAATTGGGAACTCGTCAATAGCACTTGCTATATAAGAGCTAGGTATCTCAATACCTTTTAAATTTGATGAGGAGACTTTTATGTCCCCAACTTTTTCTGGGCCGTAATTTTTTATATTTAGAATTTCAATGTTTCCGCCCATTAACTTTAAAATTTCTATCCCTCCAATTCTCAATGTATTTAAACCAACGTTTTTTATTACGACATTAGAATTTTTAGATATCAGACAACCTACAATGATAAACATTGCTGAAGATATATCACCAGGCACCTCTATATCTTTTGCCAATAATTCTTGAGCTGGATGCATAGTGACGATATTTTTACGTTTATCAATTTTCCCGCCTAAATAATTTATCAAATTTTCTGTGTGATCTCTTGTTTCAATATTTTCAATAATATTAGTTTTTTCGTCAGCATATAGGCCAGCAAGTAAAATACATGATTTAACTTGAGCGCTATCTATTGGCATTTCATAATTTATTCCTAATATTTTTTCTGAAGAAGTTATTTTAATTGGCGCAGTCATGTTATTTGAAAGCTGTATGTTAGCACCCATCATTGATAATGGCTTTGAAATCCTTTCCATTGGTCTTTTATTTAAAGAATCATCACCAATCAACATACTTGAAAATTTTTGAGCACTTAATAAGCCACTTAGCAGTCTCATGCTTGTACCTGAATTACCACAATTTAAATTAACACTGGGTTTGCTTAAACCATGAAGTCCATTACCAACTACCATATAAGAGCTATCTTCATTTTTAAAAATATCTACTCCAAGAGACTTAAAAATATGCATAGTTGCCAAACAGTCATCCGACTCTAAAAGTCCCGTAATCTTTCCAATACCTTTTGATATAGATAATAAAATCAATGATCTATGAGAAATTGATTTATCGCCAGGTACGCTAACTTCACCATTAATATTTTCTGATGGGTATACTATATAATTTTCAGACATAAATATTTTATTTAGTAGGTTTTGATTTTTTTAAATATGATGCTAACTCTTCTACAGAACCATTCATAATACTAAATTTTAACTCTTTAAGTTCTTGTATATATTCTTCTAGATATTCAGCTAAATTGTCTTGATTATCTTTAAATATACTTGCCCATGCATTTGAATCACTATTTGCAACTCTTAATATTTCTGAAAGACTTCCTTTTGAATACATCCAAGGCAACTTCTTTAATAATTCCTTCTCATTTGTTTTCTTCGATAAAGCAAATGAAATTGCATGTGGGGCATGACTCAAAATTGCTAAATACTTATCGTGATTACGTATATCAAGATTAGTAGTTTTACTATTAATAGCTTTCCACATCTCATTTACTTTTTCAATTTTACAAGGATCTGAAAAATCAAGTGGGCAGATAAATGTTGTCGAATTATCATATAAATCTGATTTTGAATTTTCTATGCCAAAGTTTTCTGTTCCAGCCATTGGATGAGAAGATATAAAATTATTAACGTTATTAAATTTTTTTTGATCAATAAAATTTAATAAGGATTTTTTTGAGCTTAAAGTGTCTGTAAAAACTTTCTCACTATTAAAATAATTCTTGACTACTTCCAATATATCATTAATTTTG